>JAUMUU010000059.1 GCA_030530545.1 Neisseria sp.
TCGGTATCGGCTTGGGTTTTCAGCCATGAGTAGGAGAATTGCATGTTATGTTCTCGTGATGGATTATTGAAGATTTTCGTCTTTAATTTTTTGGATAAACTGATTCAATGTTGTCAAATTGTAAATACTGGGAATAATGCTAAATGCTTCTTTCAATTTATTCTTGGCGGACAACCAACCCCGACCATCTGTAATCCAAACAAATTCATAATTTGGATAACGATTAATTTTAGGTGCAATATCGGAATAAGCTCGTGCCACTTCATTCAATTTTGAACCGCCTACGTTATAAAAATTAGTTTCTATCAAATAAGTCTTAACTGACGTTTCAATCACAAAATCAAACCGTTTTATATCCACACCCAAACTGGTAATTTCTGGGAAAACCGTATTGGCAACTTCTTCCCTGAATGAAATTCCCGCCGTTTTAAATTGTTCGGCAACAGCAAGTCTCATATTGTCGCCGCCACGGTTTTTTCGTGCATTTGTATCTAAACCAACTTCTATTCCAAAAACGTAATCTACCAAATTGCTAATATCTTTATTCTTGAAAACTTCGGCCAAGCCTGTTTGTTCGATATATTGGACAATCTGCTTTGGAGAATCAAAATAACTATTTAAATTAACAACTTGAAGTTGTTGGTTTAAAACCTTGGCTTTTTTATTCTTACGGACGGCTATTAAAATATCCAGCACTTCAAATGCTTTCGGGTTCTCGCCATAAATATCATCAACCGCTTCTTGAAGATTATTTTTACCAATCAGATAATTCAGTTGATTAAGTTTAATTGTTATGGGTTTGATATTAGAGCGTATCTTTGCAAAATCAGTGAAATAATCCAATGTTGCGTTCGTTTCCGCAAGTTGCTCTAAAAATTTTGTAAATTCAGGCATTTTCAACTTTCCAACCTTTTCTTCGCCAATTCAAAAAACTCCCCGTCCATCTCACACCCACAAAATTTTCGCCCGTTTCGCAAGGCGGCAACGCCTGTCGTCCCACTCCCCATAAACGGGTCAAAAATCAAATCGCCCACATTGGAAGCTGCTTGAATGCAACGCTCAATCAAAGCCAACGGTTTTTGTGTCGGATGTTTACCGAAAGTTTTTTCTATTTTATTCGGTGGTGCAATCTGCCATACACATTTCATCTGTTTGCCGCCATTTTGCACTTTCATCGCATCATAATGAAACGTATGCCTGGCTTTCTTATTTTTCTTCGCCCACAACAGCGTTTCCGTGGAATGCGTAAAAAAGCGGCAGGACAAATTCGGCGGCGGGTTTGGTTTTTCCCATGTGATGTTATTCAAAATATGGTAGCCGATAATTTGCATCAGGTAGCCTGTCAAATAAATATTATGATATGTGCCGCACACCCAAATCGTGCCGTTCGGCTTTAACAGCGCATAACATAAACGCAACCATTCTTCGTAAAACTCCAAATCAGCAGCCAACCCTTTTGACTTATCCCAACTGCCTTTGTTTACTGAAACCATCTGCCCGTTTTGGCAGGTAAAACCATCATTAGAAAGCAAATATGGCGGATCGGCAAAAATCATATCGAAACAGCCGTCCGGATGCTTGTCCAAAATGCGGCGCATTACGGCCAAAGCGTTTTCATTATATATAACCGCTTTATCCGAAACAATTTTTCTCAAATTCGTATGCAGGCTGCCTGTTTCATCCACCATAAACCGCCAGTAGCTCCCCCACTTTTTGCCGACTGCTACCCTTCGCTGCAATATTCCTTTGCACCATCACCGTTTCCAAACGCGCTTTTTGATAAATGGAACGGGTAAACGCCGTGTCGTGGTTGGAAATCAGCACGCCTTGTGATTGTTCTGAAACTTGTTGTGCAGCCTGCGCCAAACGACTTTGATCGTCCAAACCGAAACCATCCTTGGCATAAGCAGTAAACGAAGCCGTTTCGCTCAACGGCACATAGGGCGGGTCGCAATACACAATATCGTCCGCAGCCGCCCGATTCAAAGCGGCCTGAAAATCGCCGCACATCAATTCGATACGGTCGGATTTGGCGACAAACCCCAGCATTTCCGCTTCGGGAAAATACGGCGCGGCATAACACCCGAACGGCACATTGAACGCGCCTTTGCTGTTATACCTGCACAACCCGTTGAAAGCGTGACGATTCAAATAAACAAATAAAGCTGAACGCTCAATCGTATTCTGACTGTCGTTAAACCGTTCGCGCAATTCATAAAAACGGCTTTCGCTATTGTTTTCAGCGTTAAAAAATGAACGGGCATAGCCGACAAACGCTTGCCCTTCCCGTTTCAAAGTTTGAAACAGGCCGATAAGGTCGGGATTGGCATCGTTTAACAAATAAGCATCAAACTCCAACGCCAAGGACACTGCTGCCGACCCCGCAAACGGCTCAATCAGGCGTTTGTTCGGCCGATCGGCGGGGAAATTTTCGTAGATAAACGGCACCAGCTTGGCTTTGCCGCCTGCCCATTTCAAAAATGGTTTGCTGCCCATAGAATTATTTCTTAATCATTTTAGGGTGCAGGCTGCTTTTCCATGTTCAGGCAGCCTGCACAATCATTTCGCAAACTGCTTCAAGAAGTTCAAATCGTTATCGAAAAACAGCCGCAAATCGTTCACGCCGTAACGCAGCATGGCGAAACGGTCTAGGCCTATGCCGAAGGCGAAACCGGTGTATTTTTCGGAGTCTATATTCACGTTTTTCAACACGTTGGGATGCACCATGCCGCAGCCGCCGACTTCCAGCCATTTGCCGTTTTCGCCCATGATGTCGATTTCGGCGGACGGCTCGGTAAACGGAAAAAAGGACGGGCGGAAGCGCACCTGCAAATCATCGCGTTCGAAAAAGCGGCGGATAAAGTCGGTGAACACGGCTTTCAAATCGGCAAAGGTTACGCCTTCTTCCACCCACAGCCCTTCGGCCTGGTGGAACATGGGCGAGTGAGTGGCATCGCTGTCCACGCGGTAAACGCGGCCGGGGGCGATGATGCGGATGGGCGGCTCTTTTTTGTCCAGCATGTAGCGGATTTGAATCGGGGAAGTGTGGGTGCGCAAAACATCGCCGTTTTCAACATAGAACGTATCCTGCATGGCGCGGGCGGGATGGTTGGCGGGGATGTTCAGGGCTTGGAAATTGTGGAAATCGTCTTCGATTTCGGGGCCGTCCGCCACTTCGAAGCCCAAGCCGTGAAAGAGTTCGACCACGCGCTGCAAGGTCAGGGTTACGGGATGCAGGCCGCCGTTTTCCTGCGCGCGTCCGGGCAGGGTAATATCGAGTGCTTCGGCAGCTAGCCGGGCTTGCAGCTTGGCTTCGTTGAGGGCATCGCGCTTGGCATCGTAGGCCGCTTGGAAACGCTGCTTGCATTCGTTGATATGCGCGCCTATGGTTTTACGCTCTTCAGGCGACATTTGACCTAAAGTTTTCAGAAGTCCGGTCAGTTCGCCGGTTTTACCGAGATAACGCGCTTTGATTTGTTCTAGGGCATTGAAGTCTTGCGCCGCTTCTACTGCGGCAATGCCTTCTGCAACGATACGGTTTACATTTTCCATAGTGGTTTTATCGTCCGTCGGTTGATGATGGGCCGTCTGAAACAACGAGGCCGCCTGTATGGTTTGGTATTGCCAAACTTTTCAGACGACCCCTACCCGTTTGCGGCCGATCCGTTTGATAGAATCGGCGTATTTTAGCGCAAATCCATTCAAAAAAACAGACTTTAAAGAAATAAAATCAATCACATAGGCTTTATTCAAGCAAACAAAAAAGGAAGCCGCAGCTTCCTCTTTTAACATTTGTCCGATTATGCAGCCAAAGCGGCTTTGGCTTTTTCAACCAACTGGGCAAAAGCGGCTTTATCGAATACGGCCAAATCAGCCAATACCTTGCGGTCTATCTCAATGGCGGCGCGTTTCAGGCCGCTCATAAATTTGCTGTAAGACAAACCGTTTTGGCGTGCGCCGGCATTGATACGCACAATCCACAATTGGCGGAATTGGCGTTTGCGCTGGCGGCGGTCGCGGTAAGCATATTGGCCGGCCTTCATTACCGCCTGTTTGGCGATACGGTAGACATTTTTACGGCGGCCGCGATAGCCTTTGGCCAAAGCCAATACTTTTTTATGACGGGCACGGGCGGTAACACCGCGTTTTACGCGTGGCATGGTTCAAACTCCTTTAAGCGTAGGGCAACATTTTGGCGACAGAAGCCAAATCGCGGTCGTTTACCATAGAAGTACCGCGCAGTTGGCGTTTGTTTTTGGTTGTTTTTTTGGTCAAAATATGGCGTTTGAACGCATGGGCGCGTTTCACGCCGCCGTTACCCAAAACTTTAAAGCGTTTTTTCGCGCTTGATTTGGTTTTCATCTTAGGCATGGGAAAACTCCGCTTAACTTTATTAGATTAGATATAAGGAGGCCGCTCGGACTCTTCAAACCCCTATATCACGGTTTTTGCCGCACCAACGTTAAATCTGCCCCGAGCGGCATCAGGGCAGATTTTTAATTATACCTTTATTTTTTCTTGGGGGCAACCATCATCACCATTTGGCGGCCTTCCAATTTGGGGAACTGCTCAACCTGACCGATGTCGGTCAAATCCTCCTTCACCCTTTCCAACAATTGGGCGCCCAGCTGCTGATGCGCCATCTCACGCCCGCGAAAACGCAAAGTTACCTTTACCTTGTCGCCGTCTTCCAAAAAGCGTTTGATATTACGCATTTTAATCTGATAATCTCCTTCGTCCGTACCCGGGCGGAATTTGATTTCCTTGATTTGCACCTGCTTTTGCTTTTTCTTGGCTTCGTCGCGTTTTTTGGATTGTTCGTATTTGTATTTGCCAAAATCCATCAGCTTGCAGACGGGGGGCTTGGCAGTCGGGGAAATTTCCACCAGGTCCACGTTCTGTTCTTCGGCCATGGCCAAAGCATCCCGCAGATTCACGACACCGAGTTGGTCGCCCGCGCCACTGATTAAACGAACCTCCCTGGCGGTAATTTCACCGTTGATTCGTGCTTCGCGTTCTTGTGCGATGATGAATACTCCTATAAAAATTAACTATTCCGGCATATGCCTGGTTAAAGCGGTATGCCGCCGCCCGGCCAAAAGGGGCTTTCCTTCCCGGGCCAACTGGAATTCTACCGCCGCAACGGGCGGGGTTTCAACCATTAAGGAAGTTTTAACCGATAAAAACCATATTCCGCCATGGCGGCATATCATAAGGCCGCCCGTCAGACTTGTGTTTCGGCCGCCAATTCCGCCTGCAGATGGGCGATAAATTCCTCCACCTTCATGCTGCCCAAATCCTCCGCTTTGCGGCGGACGGCGACCTGGCCGTTTTCTTTTTCTTTTTCGCCGACCACAATCTGATAGGGATAGCGGTATTTGCTGTTATCGCGGATTTTATAACCGATTTTTTCGCTGCGTAAGTCCAACTCCGCGCGCAAGCCGGCCGCCTTGAATTTTTCTGCCACCTCGCGGCAATAGTCGGCCTGTTTTTCCGTGATATTCATAACCACCAGTTGTACGGGCGCGAGCCACAGGGGGAAAGAACCGGCGTGGTTTTCAATCAGGATGCCGATAAAGCGTTCCAAAGAACCCAGGATGGCGCGGTGCAGCATGACGGGGCGGACGCGGCTGTTGTCTTCGGCCACATATTCCGCATCCAGCCTTTCGGGCAGGACGAAATCCAACTGCAAAGTGCCGCACTGCCAGGAACGTCCCAGCGCGTCTTTGATGTGGTATTCGATTTTCGGCCCGTAGAACGCGCCCTCGCCGGGCAGCTCCTCCCATTGCACGCCGCAAGCCTTCAACGCTTCGCGCAGGCCGTTTTCGGCCTTGTCCCAGATTTCGTCAGAACCGGCCCTTTGTTCGGGGCGCAGCGACAGTTTTACCGCAACCTCGTTAAAGCCGAACTGGCGGTAAATACGCATCAGCAGTTGGTTGAAGGCGCGCGATTCTTCGACAATCTGGTCTTCGGTGCAGAAAATGTGGGCATCATCCTGCACAAAGCCGCGTACGCGCATCAGGCCGTGCAGCGCGCCCGACGGTTCGTTGCGGTGGCAGGAGCCGAATTCGGCCAGGCGCATGGGCAGGTCGCGGTAGGAACGCAGGCCGTTGTTGAAAATCTGCACATGGCCGGGGCAGTTCATGGGTTTGACGGCATAGGTGCGTTTTTCCGATTCGGTAACGAACATGTTTTCGTGGTAGTTCTGCCAATGGCCGGATTTTTCCCACAAAACCCTGTCCATCACCATGGGGGTTTTGACTTCCCTATAGCCGGCTTCATTCAGTTCGCCGCGCATGTGTTGTTCTATAATCTGCCATAAGGTCCAGCCGCGCGGGTGCCAGAACACCATGCCGGGCGCTTCGTCTTGCAGGTGGAACAGGTCCAGTTGGCGGCCGAGTTTGCGGTGGTCGCGTTTTTCCGCCTCTTCTATGCGGGTGATGTAGGCATCCAGTTCTTCTTTGCTTGCCCAGGCCGTGCCGTAAACGCGCTGCAGCATTTCGTTGCTGCTGTCGCCGCGCCAGTACGCGCCCGCCAGTTTGGTCAGTTTGAAGTTCTTTAAAAACCGGGTGTTGGGAACGTGCGGCCCGCGGCACATGTCTATGTATTCCTGATGGTGGTACAGCCCCATTTCGCTTACTTCGGGCATGTCTTCTATCAGCCGCAGTTTGTATTCTTCGCCGCGCTCGCGGAAGGTTTTGATGGTTTCTTCGCGCGGGGTCATGACTTTGACCACGTCGTAGTTTTGCGCGATCAGTTTCCTCATCCTGGCCTCTATGGCGGCCAAATCTTCGGGGGTGAAGGGTTTTTCGGCGGCGATGTCGTAATAGAAGCCTTCTTCTATGACGGGGCCTATGACCATTTTGGCATGGGGGTAAAGCTGTTTGACGGCGTGGCCGACCAGGTGGGCGCAGGAGTGGCGTATGATTTCCACGCCCTCGGGGTCTTTGGGAGTGATGATTTGTACGGCCGCGTCTTGGTCTATAGGGTCGCAGGCATCGCGCAATATGCCGTTTACTTTGCCCGCCACGGTATCTTTGGCCAGGCTTTTGCTGATTGAGGCGGCGATTTGGGCAACGGTGGTGGGGGATTCGTATCGGCGGACGGAGCCGTCCGGCAGGGTAATGTTAATCACTTGTTTTCCTTGTATTATTGGTTTTGTGGTGTTTGAACCCCCGTTTGGCCGGGGGACAGCCGCCTTGCTTTTTTCCGGGGATGGCGGGCGGTTTGGGATAAGCCTGTCTTTGGCATGGGAAATGCCGGGTTCAAGGTGAAAAGCGTATAAGGCCGTACAACACCTTGCGGGCATTTTTAATGCGGGAAACGGTGTTTTACGGGACAAAATACCGCCATTATCGAGTTGTTCTCCCTGGTTTTACCGCCTATAAATTAAAGGGAACAACAAAGTTTCCCAGAAACCTGTGTTGTTCCCAATGAATTCTGGTAGGCACGATCGGACTCGAACCAACGACCCCCACCATGTCAAGGTGGTGCTCTAACCAACTGAGCTACGTGCCTGAAGAAGGCTGCATTATATGTGCTAAACGGGCATCAGGCAAGGGGGCGGCGTTAAAAACATCAGGCCGACAAGGCGCGCCGTTTTCTATTAGAATGTGCGCTTTGTTTGAACCGGCCCGTTTGGTATTCGGACGGGCCGAATTTGCTGCGGAATCTTTATGTTGAAATTCACCCTGCTCAAAAAGGACGGCTTTGCCCGCCGCGCCACCCTGGAACTCAACCACGGCAAAATCGAAACGCCCGTGTTTATGCCCGTCGGCACTTACGGCTCGGTCAAGGCCGTGAGTCCGCAAAATCTGTACGATATTAAGGCGCAGGTTATTTTGGGCAATACTTATCATTTGTGGCTGCGCCCCGGGCTGGAAGTCATAGGGCAATTCGGCGGCCTGCACGGCTTTATCGGCTGGGATAGGCCGATTTTGACGGATTCGGGCGGCTTCCAGGTGTTCAGTCTGTCGGATATGAGGAAATTAACCGAAGAGGGCTGTACTTTCAAAAGCCCGATTAACGGCGACAAGCTGTTTTTGTCGCCCGAGATTTCTATGAAAATCCAAACGGTGCTCAATTCCGACATCGCCATGCAGTTGGACGAATGCACTCCCGGGGAAGCCACGCGCGAACAGGCGCAAAAGTCGCTGCAATTGAGCCTGCGCTGGGCGGAACGCAGTAAAAGGGCGTTCGAGGATTTGAATAATCCCAATGCGCTGTTCGGCATAGTGCAGGGGGCGATGTTTGAGGATTTGCGCGAAGAGTCGCTGCGCGGGCTGGAAGAATTGGATTTCCCCGGGCTGGCCATAGGCGGCCTGTCGGTGGGCGAACCCAAACCCGAAATGTACCGTATGTTGCGCGCCGTGGGGCCTATGCTGCCCGAACACAAGCCGCATTATCTGATGGGTGTGGGCACGCCCGAAGACCTCGTTTACGGTGTGGCGCACGGTGTGGATATGTTCGATTGTGTGATGCCTACCCGCAACGCCCGCAACGGTTGGCTGTTCACCCGTTTCGGCGATATCAAAATCAAAAACGCCCGGCACAAACTCGACACCCGCCCGTTGGACGAATCCTGCACCTGCTATGCCTGCACCTGCTTTAGCCGCGCCTACCTGCACCACCTGCACCGCGCCGGCGAGATTTTGGGCGCGCAGTTGAATACTATCCACAATCTGCATTTCTACCAAACCATTATGGCCGAAATGCGTGAGGCAATAGAACAGGGCAGGTTCGCCGATTGGCAGGCGCAGTTTCACGAAAACCGTGCAAAAGGGGCAGATTGATTGGTTCAAACCGGAAAAAAAGCCGTCTGAAAACCTGTTTTTGGCTTTCAGACGGCCTTTTTCATAACCGCCCCTTATTTTTTGGCGTTCAATTTCTTAGTTGCGGCCTTATCGACCTTGCAATCCTTGAACAACAAAGTTTGATCGCCCGAGGGCAGGCCGCCGTCCAACGAAGATGCCTGCATCAGAACCTTGCCCTCCACACTGGTGATTTTATCGGGCGTGGCGGCTTTGGCGGTAATCCAAGTCAGGCCGCTGTTGTAATAACTGTCCTGATGTTTGCCGTTGGTATCGTTCATCACACGGTACAGGTTGGGGGTCAGCTCCTCGCCGTATTTCAACTGCACCGCGGCCAACGCGTCGTTTTTAATGCCGTACATGGCGTTCAAATTGGTTTTACCCTTCTGGCTGTCGCATACATAGGCCACTTCCACCCTTTTATCCAGGCTGTCCACCTCGGCGAGCATCATAATGGGGGTATTGTTCGGGGTGTTGCCGAACAAGCCCTGCAGACTTTGCTGCTGCTGTTGTTTCTGTTTGCCTGCCGCATGGGCAAACCCGCCGGACAAGGCGGCGGCGAGCAAGAGGGCCGAAATCAGTTTGCGTTGCATAAAATCAATACTCCGTTTTGATCGGCGGCAGGCCGTTTGGCGTACCGGCCTTCGCCATTGAGAAAGCCTGCCGCCGTTTGCGCGGCGGCGGGCGCGGTTATTCTAAGCGATTTAAAAACATGCCGCAATCCGCCCGCCGGACGCGGTACAATAAACGCCCCCGCCATCCGGCATCCCGCCCGAGGAAAAACATGACCGACGCAACCGACTTCGACACCGCCGCCGCCGATGCGGCAAGCGGACTATTCAGACGCATCGCGCCCGAGGCGGCCGAAATATGCACCCCCTTCCTGCCCCGCCTGTTCCGCGCCCTGCACGACGGCCACAGCTTCATCTGGGTAGGCCGCGACGAAGCCCAAGGACTGGCGCAGGCCGCCCCCCTGGCGGACACGGCGGGCCGCTCGCCCCTGGTTTTACAGGGCAGGCGCTTATTTTTGGGGAGGATATGGCAACTGGAGCGAGACTTGGCGGAGGAAATCCTAAGGCTGGCCGCCGCCCCGCCCCAAGACCCGCACACAGAAGAGGCCGCACAAAGGCTGGCGGACTGGTTTCCGGGCGAAGGCAGCCGGGGGCAGCAGGCCGCCGCCGCACTGGCACTGCTGCAAAACTTCATGCTGATTTCGGGCGGTCCCGGCACAGGCAAAACCACCACCGTGGCGAAACTGCTGGCACTGCTGTCGGGCGGTGGAGACTTTCCGCGCATCGCCCTGGCCGCGCCCACGGGCAAAGCGGCGGCACACATGACCCGCGCCCTCCGCACCGCCCTAAACACCTTCCCCCTGCCGCCGGACCTAAAACAGCACCTGTCCGAAATCGAAGGACAGACCGTCCACCGCCTGCTCAAACTGCGGCCGCCGCAAATGCAGCCCCAATTCGACAAACGCCAGCCCCTGCCCCTGGACATCCTGGTCGCAGATGAAGCCTCCATGCTGGACCTGCCCCTGATGCTCAACCTGTTGCGCGCCATACCCGACGGCTGCCGCGTCATCCTTTTGGGTGATGAAAACCAACTCCCCTCCGTGGGCGCGGGCGCGGTTTTGGCGGCCTTGGCGCAGCCCACCGTATTGGGCGGAACTACCGCGCAAAAACTGCAAAAACTACTGCCCCATGGCGAAATACCCTTCCAAACCGCCGCCGAACCGCCGCCCCTGTCGGAAAACGCCGCCCACCTCACCTTCAGCCACCGTTTCGGCAAAGACAGCGGCCTAGGCTGCCTGGCACGCGCCGTTACCGCCGGACAAGCCCTAGAGGCATGGCGGCAGTTTGCCCTCTTTCCGCAGGAACTGGCCGTATGGCAGGCCGACACGGCCAAACAGGCCGCCGCCTTCTGCCGCCGGCAATCGGCCTATTGGCAGGCGGTGGACGAACTCGACATAGAACGGGCCTTCGCCTGCCAGGGCAACCTGGCCGTACTGGCCGCCCGCCGCGACGATGCCGAACGCTTCAACCACGCCTGCCGCAGCCACCTGCAGCAACAAGGCCGCATCCCCGCCGACACACCGTGGTTTGCCGGACAAGTCATCATGATAGAACGCAACGACTACCCGCTGAACCTGTTCAACGGCGACATAGGCCTGGTATTGCGCGACACCGCCGCCCAAGACGCACTGGCCGCCTACTTCCCCGCCGCCTCGGGCTGGCGCAAAATCGCCCTGAGCCGCCTGCCCGCCCACAACACCGCCTTCGCCATGACCGTGCACAAAAGCCAGGGGTCGGAATACCGCCAAGTATGGCTGCTGCCCCCCGCTGCGGCGGAAACCGGCGGCCTGTCCCGCGCCCTGCTCTACACCGCCATCACCCGCGCCCGCGAAAACTTCGTCTTTTGCGGCACACAGGCCGCCTTTACCGATGCCTGCGAAAACAACGAAACCCGCCGTTCGGCACTGAAAAACATGCTGGCGCGCCTAAGCCGGCCGGCCGGAACAACCGCAGAAAACACCGGCACCACAGACACAGAAGATACGGAAGACACAGAGGTTTTTAATGACGGCCTTGAAAACACCCTTGGGCGCGCTTGAAACAGTTACCCAAGAATCCACAGGCGACATCTTCCTGATAGGGACATACCAAGGCCTTCCCCTTGCCATAGAAACCCGTTCGCCAAAACAGCCCTTGGAAGGGGTTGATTTTGCCTTTATCAGGGACAAAATCATACAATTCCCCGACATTAAAAACCGTACCGAACAATTTTTCAAAACCATGCTTGCCGACAAATCAAGCGCATCGGCATTGGGATGGACCAAGGGCGATATAACCGGCAGTTTGCTTTCCTACCCCGAATTCTCATTCTCTGCAGGCAAAGACACATGGAGCATCATTTATAGGGAAAGCATATTCCCCATCGCCCAACCCTATGGAATATTGGTCAATTACAGGGGCGATTGCATAATTGGCTTTGAAGACATATCGGATGCCGAAGAACTATAGGATAGGTCGGATTTCCAATCAGATTCGGGCAGCCCCACCGCACTACCCATTCCAAAACCGCATAGGATAGGCCCATTCGTTAGACATAAAATGCCCGCTATAGCGTTCTTGGCAATCCGGCAGGTAAACATCCCGCACATCATGCCCCGCCACAGGCAGCAGACCCGCAAAAGACAAAGCAGTCAGCACATCCTTGCAAAAATACCTAT
>JAUMUU010000060.1 GCA_030530545.1 Neisseria sp.
AAGAACAACCCTATCCCGCCGTCCATGTTCCGGTTTGACAGACAGGTTTGTGAAACATCAAGCACAGCCCCGTGTGCCGCTTCGAAAGGAAAAGGCGGGGTTTCAACCCTTAAGGAAAGATGATGAAGAAAAAAACGGCCGCCGTTTTGTTTGGCGGCGTTATATTCCTGCTGATAGGCGGCCTGTATGCCTTTCTCAAATACGAAAACGCCCCGCCCAACAGTCTGCACGGCATAGGCAACACCGCCGGATTGAGCGCGCGGCAGCAAAGCCTGTTGCGCCAGCCCGCCCTGCCGCCCGACAGCGAAATCGCCAAACTCGTCGTCCGCAAAGCCGACCGCGAAATGGATGCCTATGACGCACAGGGCAGGCTGCTGAAAACCTATCCCGTCGCCCTGGGCTTCAACCCCATAGGACACAAACAGTTTGAAGGCGACGGCAAAACCCCCGAAGGCCGCTACACCATCAACGACCGCAACCCCCGCAGCGGCTATCATAAAAACCTGGGCGTTTCCTATCCCAACGAAGCCGACCGCGCCCATGCCGCCGCACAGGGCAAAAGCGCGGGCGGCGACATCAAAATCCACGGCATGAGGAACGGCTTGGGCGCAATCGGCGCGCAACACCTGCGCCGCGATTGGACGCACGGCTGCATCGCCGTAACCGACGGCGAGATAGACGAACTCTACGCCCTGGTCAAACCGCAGGCCGAAATCGAAATCCTGCCTTGAAACCGGGAATTTTTTTTAACAAATTATTTGAATCGACAGGGCCGGGAGTAAGCAGTCTTGGTTTAAAATCAAAAGCTGCCAGTATGCAACATTGCAGCGGATTTTTACCTGACGTTTTTGCCGTAAAAATCCGCCGTGCAGGCCGAATATCAACAGCCCCCAATCTAACCATCATAAGGAAAATCAGCGACGGCGACATATGAAACCTATAGAACCCAAAATTATTTTTTTCGATATCGACGATACCCTGCGCCCCAAAGAGACGGGATTCGTGCCGGACAGCACGCGCAAAGCCCTGCATATGCTCAAAGAGAAGGGCATCATCACCGCCATAGCCACCGGCCGCTCGCCCGTCGTCCTGCCCGACGATGTGAAACGGTTGATGGCCGGTTGCGGCATAGAGATACTGGTGTCGGTAAACGGCCAATATATCAGCCGCCAAAACCGCACTCTGGCCGATTTCCCCTTGGATAAGGCCGATGTGGCCGCCGCCGCCGCCCTGTTCCGCAATAAAGGCATAGCCTACGCCCTGGTGTCAGACAGCCGGGTCGGCATCCCCTATGACAGCGCGTATTTGCATCAGGCTTTGGCATCGCTGGCCGTACCCTACGAAATCGGCGGCTTAAACCCGGATTTGCCCGTTTACCAAATGCTGGCCTTTTACGGCCAAGACAAGGCGGCCGCAATCGAAGGCAGCCTGCTGCCCTCCCTGCGCGGCATACGCTGGCACGAATACGGCGTGGACATATTGGCCAAAGACGGTTCGAAAGCGCGCGGTGTACGGACGGTTTTGGACAAACTGGGCTTGACGGCGGATGAGGCGGCGGCCTTCGGCGACGGCTTGAACGATATGGAAATGCTCAATACCGTGGGTTGCGGCGTGGCCGTGGGCAATGCCCATCCCGATTTGAAGGAAGTTGCCGACTATATCTGCCCGCCGGCCGCCGAAGACGGCATCTGGCACGCCCTGTGCGATTTGGGCATATTGGATTGAGCCTGCACAATTGGAAAAGCCGCCTGAAGAAGACACTTTCAGACGGCTTTTTTTGGGGAAAAATCATCTTTTCAACATAGAATGCGCAATCAAGAAACCGACCACGATTAGGGCGAAGATGGCCAACACAATCAGCACCGCGATAATCACAAAGCGTTTGTTGTAGAGTTTGGCCTGCCAAGTGTTCAATATGCCCAATTCCTGCAACAACTCGGTTTCCAGCTCCTCGCGGATTTTCTGGCGCAGCCGTTTTTCCTCTATCTGCTTTTCCTTCAAAAGCTTATAGGCAATTTCATGCTGCTTGCGGTGTTCGAAGGCCACGCGCTCCTGCCATTCTATGCGTTTGCGGTAAATCAGGGCCTCGGTGGCGGTTTTCAGATACAGGTGGCAGGTGGGGCATTCGTCCGTATCGGGGTCTTCGAAAATCGTGTGGCAGACGGGGCATTGAGGGATAACGGCGGACAGCCTGGCAAATTCGGGGTCTATTTCCTGTTCCGGCAGCAGCTCCAAAGACAGGCGGATGATGACATCCAAGCCCAGGTAGCTGAAATAATGTTGCGCGTTCAACCTTTCTTCGTTGGTGCAGCGTTCGGCGATGAGGGCTTGGCGGTTTTCTTCCAAGGCGTGGATGATTTCACCGGCTTCTTCGGGCGACAAATTATTTTTGATGCAGTCGTCAATCTGCTTGGTGTCCACACCGGGCGGATATGAGATGTAAACATCATAAAGTTTTTGTGGGTTCGCCATTACATAGATCCGAAAAAATAAACCAGATACAGGTCCGAATTGAAAAAGCCGCCGGTACGGGGAATATCATCCCTTCCAAATCAGGCAGACACGCAGGATTGCGCCACATACGCGGCCTTGCGGGCCGAAACATCCGCCTGGCAGTATTCTAATGCCGGCAATGCCGTTTGTGTACAGGTACGGCCAGAAGGTATTAAAAAAAGATTTGTGGTTTCCCTCTTGTTACAAAAGCCGAAAGCCCGACGGGGCTTTGGCGTCGGGCTTGCCGTTTTCGTCCTGTTTATACGGAGAAGGACGAACCGCAGCCGCAGGTGGTTTCCGCATTGGGGTTGCGGATGACGAATTGCGAGCCGTGCAGGCTTTCGGTGTAGTCGATTTCCGCGCCGACAAGGTATTGGTAACTCATGGGGTCGACCAGGAAGGTCAGGCCGTTTTTCAAGATTTCGAAATCGTCGTCGTTTTTGATTTCGTCGAAAGTGAAGCCGTATTGGAAGCCCGAACAGCCGCCGCCGTTCACGAAAACGCGCAGTTTCAGGTCGGGGTTGTTTTCTTCGGCAATCAGGTCGGCCACTTTGGTGCAGCAGCTGTCGGTAAATATGATGGGTGTTTCGTCAGACATTTTATTATTCCTTTTCAAGGCGCGGCCGTTATTGTCGCGCAAACCGGTATGCGGGGCAAGATGGTGGCGGCCGTCCGGCTTTCAAGGGGCTTACAGGCGGCGGCCGAACCACTCCACCCGCCCGATGACGGCAACATCGTCAGTCAGCCTGTTGAGGTCGATTTCAAAGGCGGGATAGGCTTCGTTGGCGGAAATCACATTGATAATGTTGCCGGGCATGATTTGCAGGCGTTTGACCAAAAGGTTGTCGTTGATGCGTAAAACATACAGGCCGTCGCGCGGGGTGTTGCGGGCGTGGTTTACCAAGATGGTGTCGCCGTCGTTCAGCACCCCCTCCATGGAATCGCCCTTTACCGAAATGACGGACAGCTTGTCGATGTCGCCGATATTGGCCTCCAGCCAGTCGCGGCGGAAGGGGACGGTGGAGACGGGGGCGTCGTTTTCGACAAAGCGGCCGTGTCCGGCGGATGCCTGCACATCGTAACGCGGGACATAGACAAACTCCCCCTCCTCGGGATGGCCGCAGTCATGGGCGGCATCGGGAAAGGGCTCGCCCTGGCCGGTCAGCAGCCAGTCTATGCTGCATGATTTCAATTCTTTGATTTTTTTCAAAACTTCCGCCTTGGGCAGGCCGTTCCCGTTCCAAATCCGGCCGAACCCCGCCGCCGTCATGCCTATGTCGGATGCTATTTTGGCCTGCCTGGCTTCGTTCTGCCACAAAAAGGCCAAACGTTCTTTGAAAGTATCCATGCCGACTGTTTCTCCTTGAATCGTTTGCTTTTCCATACGGCACTGCCGCTGCGGCCAGCCTGCCGCGTTTATGAATCCCTAATGTCTTATATTTTACAACAGTTTTTTTAAATGAGTAAAAATATAAAGTATTTTTTGGCTTTTTCTTGCCTTGTAAATTTTTATTTAGTAAAATTTAGCCTTATTTAAAATTTAATTAAATAAAAGGGATGGAAATAATGAAAAATATTAAATTTTATTTATTTTCCAGGCTGGCACTGATAGGCTTGTGCCTGCTGCCCGCCATAGGCTGGGAGGTCGAATCCGCAGGGGCGGCGGAATTGAGCTGCAGCCACCTTTCGACCATGCGCTACGGCCAGATGAGCGGGCGGCAGAAGCGTTATGCGGCCCAATGCGACGCGGTGGCGGCCGATATGGCTTGGGAGAAGCAATACGGCATGCTCGATGAGGCGGAAACCTTGCGTGCCGCCTTGGCCGCCGGCGGGGAATGACAAGGCTTATGCCCCTTGCGGATGACAGGGTTTTGCGGCGTTTGCGCCCGGATGGGGCAAAACGGCACGGGAGGGGGCAGGCCGCGCGGTTTGTCTAACCCAAGGCAAGCCCTGTGAAGCCGGACGGGGAGGACGGGCGTTGGCAACGCCGCAGCCTTGCGATTTTAATCCGCTATAAAATGGCGGGTGCGAGGTAAAAAACGCTGTAAGGCCGCACGCCTTACGGGTATTTCGCGCGCGGAAGACGGCGTTTTATGGGATAAAATGCCGCCCTTGTCGAATTGTCCGTTCCCCCGGGCGTTTGCCAAAGGGCAGGGGTGCAAGTGTAGTGAATTGACGAAAAACGGTACGGCCTTGCCCGGCCTTGCCGTACTATCCGTACTGTCTGCGGTTCGCCGCCTTGTCCTGATTTAAATTTCATCCGCTATAATCCGCTATAGTTTGAATCGTGGCCGGGGGACGAGTTCCTTTCCGGGGGTTCGGGGTGTGCCTTGCGTGCCGCAGGGTGTGTCGGAATGGTTGGATGTTTTGAAGGCGGCGCTGCCTATGTTTCTTTATTTCCCTTATGTTTTGACGGCTTGGGTGGCGGGGGTGTTGTTGTCCTTCGCGCTGCCCGTTGTGCCGCCGCCCGCTGTTTGGGCGGCGGTTTTGTGTGCGGCGGGTCTGCTGTGCGCCTTTAGGCGTGCGGCGGGGGTGATGCTGCTGGCGGCGGTGTTGGCGGCAGGTTACGGGGTGTGGCGTACGCAGTCGGCCTTGGCGGCGCAATGGCCATCGGAACGGGGCAGGGCGGTGCTGCGTTTCGAGGTGGCGGATTTGCCGCAGGTGGAAGGCCGGGCGGCCGTGTTTTCGGCACGGGGGACTACGGAGGACGGCAGGGTGCTGCGCGTGCGTTTGTCGGACTATGCCCGCCGCGACTGGCCCGCCGGCAGCCGCTGGAGTGCGGAGGTCAGGCTGAAGCCGCCGGTGGGCGAGGTGAATTTGCGCGGTTTCGACCGTGAGGCCTGGGCTTTGGCCAACGGTGTCGATGCTTCGGGTACGGTGGGGAAGGCCAGGACCGCCCTTCCCGACGGCGGGATGTGGCAGGGGGGGATGCTGCGCCTGCGTTTTGCAATCAGCAGGCGTTGGCAGGATACTCCCCCGGAGGCGGCGGACGGGGCGGCTTTGATGCGGGCTTTGAGCATAGGCGAGCAAAACGCGCTGCCCGACCGTATGTGGCAGGTGTTCCGCCCTTTGGGTTTGAATCATTTGGTGAGTATTTCCGGCCTGCATGTGAGTATGGTGGCGGTGTTGGCCGCGTGGCTGGCCAAGTGTGTGTTGGGGCGGCTGCCTTTCACTATGCGGCGGCCCAGGACGGCGGTGTTGTCGGCCGGTATGGCGGCGGCTTTGTTTTATGCGGCCATGGCCGGGTTTTCCGTGCCTACCCTGCGTTCGCTGCTGATGCTGGGGGTGGTGGCCGCAGGTTGGTTGTCGGGCGGTACGGCATCGGCCTGGCGGGGTTGGTGGCTGGCGGCGGCATTGGTGCTGCTGCTGGACCCGGCGGCGGCTTTGGCGGCGGGCAGCTGGTTGTCCTTCGGTTTGGTGGCGGCTTTGCTGTGGGCCGGTTCGTGGCGCGGCGGCTCTTTCCGCCAGTCGGCATTGATGGCGCAGTGGGCCGCGACTTTGATGTCGGTGGTGGCCGTGGGGTGGTTTTTCGGCGCAGTGCCTTTGTTGAGCCCTTTGGCCAATGCGGTGGCGATTCCTTGGTTTTCCTGGGTATTGACTCCTTTGGCTTTGGCCGCCTCGGTTTTGCCGTTTTATCCTTTGCAATGGCTGGCGGTCTGGCTGGCGGAATATTCGTTACGCGCCCTGGTGTGGCTGGCGCAATATGCCCCCGAATGGGGGGTGGCGGCCGTGCCTTGGCCCTTGGCCGTTTCGGCGGTGGCCGCCGCCGGGGTTTTGCTGTTGCCGCGCGGTTTGGCTTTGCGCGTGCCGGCGGTGTTGGTTTTGGCGGGGTTTGTGTTTTACCGGCCGCCCCAAGTCGCCCCGGGCCGTCTGAAAGCGGTGGTTTTGGATGTGGGGCAGGGTTTGTCGGTGTATTTTCAGACGGCTTCGAAAAGCCTTTTGTTCGATACGGGGACGGCGGGCGCGGCACAGATGCAGACGCTGCCCTCGCTGCGTGCCGCCGGGGTCCGCCGTTTGGATATGTTGCTGCTGTCGCATCATGATGACGACCACGACGGCGGTGCGGAGGCCGTGCGGCAGGTTTTCCGCCCCCGCGAAATATTGGCGGGGCAGCCCTCGTTTTATCCCGGGGCGCAAAGCTGCCGCCATGCGCGCGCCTGGCATTGGGACGGCGTGGGCTTCGAACTTTTGGCGGCCGGGGAGGAAGGGGATGCGGCGGACAACGACCAAAGCTGCGTATTAAGGGTATTGGCGGGCGGGGAGGCCTTTTTGGTAACGGGCGATTTGGGGGCGAAGGGGGAGGGCCGCCTGATTGACGATTATGGCGATACCCTATACAGCCAGGTTTTGGTATTGGGGCATCACGGCAGCAAAACGGCTTCCTCGGGCAAATTCCTCAATGCGGTCCGGCCTGATTATGCCGTGGCATCCAGCGGATTCAACAACACTTACGGCCATCCGGCCCAAGACGTGCGCGACAGGCTGTCGGCACGCGGGATAACGCTGCTGCGTACCGACCGGCAGGGCGCGTTGGTTTTCGAACTGGGCGGGGGGGAAGTGTCGGTGCGGCCCTGGCGGGCATACCGGCCGTATTGGCGGCGCAAACCGTTTGCCGATTAGGCCGTGGCGGATTAAGTTTGAATCAGATTCCCGAAACCGATGCGGCGGGTTGCGTTTTGCGGCCTATGCGGAAACGGGGCTGTTCAGGATTTTCCACACCATATTTGCGGCCAGGGCCAGCAGCAGGATGCCGAAACCCTTTTTCAATTTGCCTGCGGGCAGTTTGTGCGAAATTTTCACCCCCAGGGGGGCGGAGGCAATGGTGGCGGCCGCCAATATGGCGACGGCCGGCAGATAGACGAAGCCGGCCGAACCCGCCGGCAGGCCGGACGCATCGCGCCCTATATACCAATAGCCCGCCGCCCCGGCCAGCGCGATGGGCCAGCCCAGGGCGGCCGAAGTGCCTATGGCGCGGTGTACGGGGACATTGCAAAAAGTCAGGTAGGGGACGGTGAGCGAGCCGCCCCCTATGCCTATCCAACTCGACAACAGGCCAAACAAGCCCCCCATCCCGAACAGCCCCGCCGCATGGGGCAGGTGGCGGCCCGGGACGGACTTGACTCCCGCCAGCGAACGGACGGCGAGGATGGTGAGAAACAGAGTGAAGAAGACCTGCAGGCCCAATTTGGGCAAATAGCGCGACACCAGCGCGCCCGCCGCCACGCCCAGCAGCACGCCGGGAATCATACCGCGCAGCACCTGCCAGTCCACGGCCTGTTTCCTGTGTTGGGAATAGGCGCTGGAAAACGAAGTGAAGACCATGACGGCAAAAGAAGTGCCGACGGCGATATGTTGGGCGTGGGCCAGGTGTTCCGCCCCCTGTACCTGCAATATCCACAACACCAGCGGCACCAGCACCGTGCCGCCGCCCACGCCGAACATACCGGCGATAATGCCGGCCAGCGAGCCGGTGGCCAGCATAATCAGAACAGTGGAAACAGACCACATCGTTTTCGTCCTTGTTTGGGGGAGCGGGTGCGGACACGGCCGTTGCCGGCAGCCCGGGTTGCGGGGTTATTCCGCCTCACGGGGCGGCTGGCGGCCGTTGTCGGCCGGCGCGTCCGCAGCCCGCAGGGATTTGCGCTTCTTCCAACGCCGCCAGCCGTACATCAGATACCCCGACAGGCTGTAGCCGAAGAAAAGGGTGAACAGCACCAAAGAGGGTTTGAGCATCACGACCAGCAGGCCCATCATGACCAAAATCATGGTAAACAACGGTACTTTGCGGTCCGTGTTGATTTCTTTAAAACTCCAAAACGGAATCTGCACCACCATGGACAAGCCGGCAAACAGGGTGATGAACAAGGCCCACCAGCGTATGCCCGCAAAACCGGCGAAACTGTGGTTCACCCAAATCAGTCCGACCACCAAGGCGGCGGCGGTCGGGCTGGGCACGCCTATGAACCAGCGTTTGTCGGCCTTGCCTATGAGTGTGTTGAACAAGGCCAGCCTCATGGCGGCACAGGCGCAATAGATAAAGGCGATGGAATAGCCGATTTTGCCGAAATGGAACAGTTGCCACTTGTAGACAATCAGGGCGGGGGCGACGCCGAAGCTCACCATGTCGGCCAGGCTGTCCAGTTGCGCGCCAAACGCGCTCTGGCTGTTGGTCAGGCGGGCGACGCGGCCGTCCATGCCGTCCAGCAGCATGGAGATGAAGACGGCGATGGCGGCCTGTTCGAAACGCCCGTGCATGGCTTGGGTGATGGCGAAAAAGGCGGAAAACAGGGCGGCGATGGTGAATGAGTTGGGCAGCAGGTAGATGCTGTTGCGGCGTAGGCTGCCGCGTCCGTTTCGGGGGCTGGTTTCCATGGGTTCCTGCCTATAGTCGGGTTGCAAAACGGGAAAGGGCAGGCCGTGCGGGCGGTACGGCCCGCCCCGGGCCGGCGGGCGGCTTACTCGGGCAGGGCCCCGGCCGCTTCGGCCTCGCTGTTTGCGGCGGGTCCGGCCTCCGGCCGGGGCGGCTCGGCAGCCGCTTTCTCGGCCGCCTGCCGGGCCGCCATGCGCGCCACTTCTTCCTGCATCAGGGGGTTTTGCGCCACGACGGCCTGTTCTTCCGCGCTGACTTCGCCTTTGGGGCGGTTGTTCAGGTCGAAACGCCAGCCGCCGTGCAAAACGGCGCGCAAATAGCGCGGGCGGTGGCAGTGGTTGGTTAGGACGCGCATCACTATGGCGGGGTCGTATTGCGGCAGGGCCTGGACCAAATCGCGGTCTATGCCCAAGGCCAGCGGTTTGAAGCGTTTGAATACTTCGTATTTGCCGTAGATATAGTCGGCAATCAGTTCGGTTTGTTTTTTCTTGCTCATGGTCTGCACGGCGTTTTTGAGTGCCGCACCCAAAGCGGTTTCGCGTGTCATGGGTGAATCGTTCCTGGTTGAAAACTGTCGGTGGCTTATTTTAGCCCAAGGGGCGGCGATTTGCCATGCGGGGCGGGTCCGGCATTTTCCCTAGACCGGCAGTTCGGTTTCTATGTTGTCTATCAGGCGGGTGTTCTCCAGCCGGGCGGCGGCCAGTATCACCAGGCGGCGGTCGTCTGCAGACGGGGCCTCCAGTGTGTCGGCGCGGCGGATTTCGACATAATCGACCGCCCATCCGTTTTGGGCCAGCCGCCCCGCCGCCGCCGCCTCCAGTGCGGCATAGTCGCGGCTGCCGTTTTGCAGGGCCTCTGCGGCGGTTTTTAGTTCGCGGTACAGACGGGGTGCCTCGGCCCGGGCGGCGGGCGAAAGGTATTGGTTGCGGCTGGAAAGCGCCAGCCCGTCCGGCGCGCGCCCGGTGTCCACGGGTATGATTTGTACCGGGAAGTCGAGTTCGCGCACCATGTCGCGGATGATGGTCAGCTGCTGGTAGTCTTTTTTGCCGAAGCAGGCCGCATCGGGCTGTACCAGATGGAAGAGTTTGCCGACCACGGTGGCCACGCCGCGAAAGTGGCCGGGGCGGAAGCGGCCGCACAGTTCGTTTTGCAGCGCGGGCGGTTCTATGTTGTAACGCTGTACGCCTTGGGGGTAGAGTTCTTTTTCGTCCGGCGCAAACAGGACGGATACGCCTTGGCCTTGCAGTTTGGCCGCGTCTTGTTCCAGTGTGCGCGGGTAGCGGTCGAAGTCTTCGCCCTGGCCGAACTGGAGGCGGTTTACGAAGATGCTGGCGACGACTTCGGGCGCGTGCCTTAGGGCTTCGCGGACCAGTGCCAGGTGGCCTTCGTGCAGGTTGCCCATGGTGGGGACGAAGGCGGTGCGGCCGGCGGTTTTGCGCCAGAGGCGCAGTTCTTTTGTGGTGCGTATGATTTGCATGTGGGTTTCCGAAATGGTTTCAGACGGCCTTGCGGCCGCCTGAGCGTGATGGGCGGATTATACCCCCGCATATTCGCGCCGTCTGAAAAATATCGGTAGCCGCAGTTTTTTTAAACTATAATGATTCCACCGTATTCCGAATATAAGAAACACCATGGGAACACAACACTTGCAAAACGAAGGCGGCCAGGCATCCAAGGTCCGCCCGCCGAAGCGGTACGGCGTTTATCTGTTGAACGACGATTACACCACTATGGATTTTGTGGTTGGGGTGCTGATGGGGGTTTTTGCCCTGCCGGCGCACAAGGCACAGGCGGTGATGCTGCTGGTCCACCACGAGGGCAGGGGGCTGTGCGGCGTTTATACCCGCGACATTGCCGAAACCAAGCAATACCGCGTGCACAGCCTGGCTGCAGACGAAGGATTCCCGTTGAAATGTATTTTGGAGGAAGTCTCATGATTTCAGATGCCTTGGAACAGATTTTGCAAAACCTGTATGCCGATGCCAGGGCGCGCAACTTCGAACTGATTACCCTGGAACAACTGATGCTGGCCTTGCTGGAGCAGTCGGAGGACGTGCAAAAGCTGCTGGAGGCCCTGGGGGTGGATGCGGCCATCCTGTCGGGGCAGCTTTTGGAGAGCATACAGAGCAACACCCCGCTGCTGCCCGAGGGGCTGTTGGGCAAAACCGAAACCCAGCCCACCATAGGTTTCCAGCGCGTGATGCAGCGGGCGATTATGCACGCCCAATCGGCGGAAAAGCGCGAAGTGCTGCCGGTGGACGTTTTGGCCGCCATCATGAGCGAGAAGGACTGCCCCGCCGTTTATTTTTTGCAACTGCAGTCGGTGGGCCGTTCCGAAATCCTGCGTTATCTGGCGCACGGCGAATTGCCAGACGGGCAAAGCGCGCGAGCTCCCGAAGCCGAGGGCGAGGACCCGCCGCCCGCCACGGGCAGGGAGGCTTTGAAACGCTACACCCTCAACCTCAACGCCGAGGCCAGGGCGGGGCGCACCGACCCGCTTATCGGCCGCAAGAACGAAATGGAGAGGCTGGTGCAGGTATTGTGCCGCCGCCGCAAAAACAACCCGCTTCTGGTGGGCGAGGCGGGGGTGGGCAAAACCGCGCTGGCCGAAGGTTTGGCGCATCAGATTGTTCACGGCGAAGTGCCGGAAGCATTGGAAAACCACACCGTCTTCCTGTTGGACATGGGCGCGCTTTTGGCGGGGACGAAATACCGGGGCGACTTCGAGGCGCGCATCAAGGCCGTGGTCAAAGCCTTGGAGGAAGTGGACGGCGCGATACTCTTTATAGACGAAATCCACACCATCATAGGCGCGGGCAGCACCTCGGGCGGCACTATGGACGCATCCAACCTGCTCAAACCCGCGCTGGCCAAAGGGCAGTTGCGCTGCATAGGCGCGACCACCTATGACGAATACCGCACCGTTTTCGCCAAAGACCACGCCCTAAGCCGCCGTTTCCAAAAAATCGACATCGCCGAACCCAGTGTGGCCGAAACGGTGGAAATCCTGCGCGGGCTGAAACCCGTGTTTGAAAACTTCCACGACGTGCGCTACACCAACGGCGCGCTCGAAGCCGCCGCCGAACTCTCCGCCCGCTACATCAACGAACGCTTCCTGCCCGACA
>JAUMUU010000061.1 GCA_030530545.1 Neisseria sp.
GCTATAGCTGCAAAGGAAGAAATTATCGAACTCTTAAAGCAGGAAAAACAGCCTGCACATTAAGAATAAAGATGCAGACTGCCCCCTGAGACTTCCACTGCTTCTTCGGGAAATCCCCATTCCAGTCCTTTCCCATTGTCATATTTCATCAGCGTACAAAAATTAACACACCTTTTGGCCATCACCAAAAACACAAACAGCCGCAAAATCACTTCATTTTGCGGCTGTTTGCACCATAACGACCTATTGGCGGGCGGCCTTCATACTCTCAACAAACCTATCAAACAAATATGCGGCATCATGAGGCCCCGGGCTGGCCTCCGGATGCCCCTGGAAACTGAATGCCGCCCTATCCGTCATCTCCATACCCTGCAGCGAACCATCAAACAAAGAACGATGCGTTACCCTCACATTGTCGGGCAAAGAATCCGCATCCACCTCAAACCCGTGGTTCTGACTGGTAATCATCACCCTGCCGCCATCCAACTCCCTAACCGGATGATTGCCGCCGTGATGGCCGAATACCATCTTACGGGTTTTGCCGCCCAAGGCCAAACCCAGCAGCTGATGCCCCAGGCAAATGCCGAAAAACGGCTTGCGGGCGGCCAAAAACTCCCGCAACGCCCCAACCGCATAATCACAAGGCTCGGGATCGCCCGGGCCGTTGGAAAAAAACACCCCGTCCGGATTCATAGACAAAACCTCGGCTGCCGTTGTTTGAGCCGGCACCACCGTCAAACGGCAACCCCGTTCCGCCAACATACGGAGGATATTCGTCTTCACACCAAAATCATAAGCCACCACATGATAAGGCTGTTCGGAAGGCTTAACAAAGCCCCTGCCCAAAACCCAAGTGCCTTCCGTCCATTCATAAGGCTGCCTGCAGCTGACCTCCCTGGCCAAATCCTTGCCCACCATACTGCCAAAAGCAGCAATCAACCCGCGCGCCTTCTCAACCGTCGCATCATTACCCGTCAAAATCGCACCGGCCTGCGCCCCCTTATCGCGCAAAATCCGCGTCAGCCTCCGGGTATCGATATCGGCAATCGCAACCGTCTTATGACGGATTAAATATTCCGACAAACTCTCCCCCGCGCGGAAATTACTATGCAAAACAGGCAAATCACGAATAATTAAACCAGAAGCATAAACCCGGCCGCCTTCAACATCCTCGTCATTCACCCCCGTGTTACCGATATGCGGGTAAGTCAAAGTAACGATTTGCCTGCAATAAGACGGATCAGTCAAAATTTCCTGATAACCCGTCATAGAGGTATTGAAAACCACCTCGCCCGAAACAGCACCAGGATACCCCGCCGAAACACCGTGAAAAACACTGCCGTCAGCCAAAACAAGAAGAGCGGGTATAGACATCTCAAAATCCTCACATTCAGATTAACTGCCAAACACCTGAATACAAAATAACAAAATTACAGTAAATTAAAATAAAAATGAGACAAGGCGGCAACAAGTGCCATGTACGGATGGCACATAAGGACGTTGGCAACGCCCTAGCCTTACAATTTTAATTCACTAAATATGTCATCCTGCACCAAACACAAACCTAAAAAATCAAAATGAGACAAGGCAACAACGCCTGCTGTATACGGATAGTACATAAGGGCGTTGGCAACGCTGTATCATTGCGATTTTAATCCACTATATAATTTCAAACCACCATACAATGCCATATCCCCCGACAACCCCGGATTGCAATTAGCCGCCGGAAAGGTTGGGCGAATAAAAAGCACGCCTATTTCCCCCTTTTGGAAAACCGCGTGCCTAATTAAATTTAATCATATTCTTCATAGATAACAGGATGGAATCCTAATCAAGGCATAATGACAAAATTATAAACAATGCAGCAATAAACCATCATCCCTGTCTGAAAAATCCCATGCACCACAAATCAATCCATCGCTCAAAATGGGGCAGAAAGTTGAAGCATGCAGAAAAGGCTAAAACATATGGGCGACACCATAACAGAAATAAATTTACCCGCTATACCCGCTATCGCCCTTTTGAAAGAAGCTGAAAACCCCGTCCTTCCAAATAAATTCCAATCCTACCGCCCCAAGGGGCGGGGTCTCAAACATTAAGGTAATTTTAAGCAATAAAACAACGGATAAACCTGCACCCGCAAAATTTATCCATTATTTTATCAAAAACAAACGGGATCAGATAATATCGGCAATATGTTTCGCCGCCCGTTTCGCATCCAGCAAAATCAAACCCAATTTGCCGCTTTCGTTGGCAATCAAGGCCAATACCGCATCGGGGCCGGCTTGGTTCAACAGGATATAGCCTGACTTGCCCTTCACCATAACCTGATCCAAATCCCCGCAATTGAGTTCGTGCGCCGCATGGCTGCCCAATGCCAGCAAAGTTGCCGACATCGCACCCACGCGATCCTGATCCAAACTTGCCGGAATCAAAGTAGCAATCGGCAAGCCGTCGCTGGAGATTACGGCTGAGGCAGTAATATCTGACGATGTCGCATTCAGATCGCTCAACACGGAAATCAAAAGTTGTTCACGCATATTTTATACCTATTAAATTTGTCTTAGCAAAACGTTTATCCCTAATTTTGCCAAAAAATACTTACAAAATCAATTAAAAATAAACATGTTTTTACATTAAACATTCGTTATTCATGCATATCGGTTACATAAAACCTTAATCAGGGCAACGAAAGCTTCTTTATTCAAATCCGGTGTTCCCGCCACAACCAAAACCAACTTCACATTGCCCGCATATAAGGGGAAAAACGTCAGTTCGGTTTGACCGGAAGGATCACAAATGCCCCATGCATTATGATGGATGTTCAAATTATTTTTAACCAACAACTGATGTTTTTCACCCAGAGCCGCCACTTCGCTGGACATCAAGCCTACTTCCTCTGCCGCTTCATGATGGAAGCCGGCATTGGCAAAATACAGGCCGTTGCCGTCGGCAAGCAAAGCCTTGCCCGTGCTTGAGAGCTGTGCCAGCAAATCGGGCAATTGGTCGTCAGTCAGGCTGACCTCTTCAATTGTCGGCTGTTCCTCCCCATACAAAAATTCCAAACGCTGCAAACGGTACAACAGGTTCAATGCGGCATCTGAATCTTTAGTTCCCGCCCAAGCCAGCAGATTTTCACGACTGGCCGTCGCGGTCGAATTCGCCCTGAGCAAACCATGCAGCAAGGTACGGCTGGCACTGGGCACATTGCTGGACACGGCATAATAAGCACCGGCAGGCGTTACGCGCGGGTATAAATTTGACTGTAAAGAAAGTGTTGAATCCATTTTATACCTCTAAACCCGGATCAATTGAGAACAACATCGCGCTTACCAACTGTTTGACATCCTCTTCCTTGCGCGCATCCACTTCAAAAACAGGCACATTGAAATTATGCTGGGCCAGATATTTTTGGTAGACATCGATACTAGGCAAAGAACGGACATCCATCTTGGTTACGCCAACGACCAAAGGAGCGGTTTTTAACAAATCCTTAAAGGCATCCAAGAAAAAAGTTAAATCTTTCAAAGGATTGGCACGGGTATTATCTAATAGGAGAATCAGCCCCATACTACCCCGGCTCAAAATATCCCACATGAAGTTGAAGCGTTCCTGACCCGGCGTGCCATACAGGTGCACCTTGGTATCCTCATCCAGGCGGATAACGCCATAATCCATAGCCACCGTCGTATAGCCCTTACGAACCAGAGTCATATCTGATGCGCGCGCATCCGTCTGCACCGGAGGGTCGTCAGACAGTGTGCCGATAGCGGTCGTCTTACCCACACCGACGGGGCCGGTAAAAATAATCTTATTTTCTTTCATTATATTATCCCTTATTTACCTGACAGTTTACGCATCAGGCGCTGCAACAGGCCACGGGGCTGCTCTTGCGACGGCGTAACTGCATCCATTGCGTCTTTAGACATCTGGTTATCCGGTACGCGCGAGCTAACCTTCATGGTTCCGCCGGCCACTTCGGTATTTGCCTTGACGGAGGCAGGCATGACGCTATCCGTTTCCAAATAACCCGTTACATAAGTTGCAGCCAAATAATTCAAAATATCCGGCATATCCAAAGGCATAACTTTATATAAAATGTTCAGATTGACTGATGTTTTCGTCAGGAATGCGGATAGGCGCATAGATTCCGGCACTGTGGCCAGGCGGGTGAGGTTGGGCCATCTTTTTAATGTGAATACCGTCTGCGGGGTCATGGGGAAGGCCAATCTTCCCTGAGCCGTCCAAATGGCCATTTGCCACAGGCAGGACATGATGGTTACTTTGGCCTTTTCCTTCCATTGGGGATTGTCGGGTACCGGCTTGCATACCACGGCCAGGTGGTCGTCCTGGCACATTCTTTCCAATTCTTCCGCACTGACAGTCAGCAACACCCTTTGGATGCCGGGGAAAACGATTAAGACGGGTTTTCCGCCAACCAGAACGGCGGTATCCTGATGACGTTCGCTGGAGGCCTTTAACGCCCCCAATACCCCGCGTTGCGGGTTGAAACGGCGGATGGTGGTTTTACGTTCCGCCGCATGGTTATGGCCGGACTGCCCCTGCATGGAAGGGGTTTGCTTTGCCTCGAATATGTTGCCGCCCTGTGCCAAGCTGCGCAAAATGGGGAACAGGGTGTCGAATTTAACCGGTTTGGGCAGATAGGGGGCGGTAACGGGCGGTTCTTTTTCGGAAAAGACGACAACGGGGATGTTTGGATAATTTTTCCTGGCTTCATTCCAACCGGCTATCCCCATAGCCCCATCGACATCGACCAATACCATGTCGGGTTGCTGTGCCAAACCCGGCTCCACAATGACGTAGTTGGTGGTATTATGCATTTTGAATGCCATTTTGAATACAGCGTTTTGCTGTTCGCCCATTCCCAATAGCATTACCCGTACTGTTTTTACTTTCGGTATCAAATTATCCATTGCTCAGTACTCTTATTTATTTGTTTTTCGATTAACTCGTTGCAGTAACTGGCTCATGGCCAACACCACTTCTTCCGGCAAATTGGCTTCACGTTCCCGAAGAACCTTCAGGAACTGTTCCAATTTTCCCCAGTCTTCCGAACGCTCATATAAGTCGAACAACATGATATACAGCTGCGATTCCTGCGGGTATTGCAGCACGGATTGTTCCAAGGTGGCAATTGCCTGTTCCAATTGGCCGTACATCAGGAGGGATTCCACCTCTTTGAGTGCCAATTCGGCGGGCGATGTGCTTTCATTCAATACGGAGTCGTTCCTTTGCACCAATTCGCGGTATTTCAGTTTGGATTGGCGGGATGCCGGCAGGTATCCCAGTTTCAAACCGATTTCGCGGATTTGCTGCTCGTTGGGCGATTTTTCCAGGTTGTCGAAGACTTCGTGCTGGCCAAGGCTGTAGCCCCAACCCAACATGCGTTCTTTTACCTGGCGGCCGTTCGAACCCAGGGCATAGTATAGTTTCCACAGGTGTTCGGCAAATTCGTTCACATCCGCATGCTGGTAATCCAGTTTCAGGGCATCGATCAGCAGGGCGGCCGGTTTGTCGGCTTTTTGGATGGCTTTGTTGTATTGCTGCAGGGCAACTTCGTAATTGACTTGGTTTTTGAGCAGTTTGGCGGATTTTTCAGGTTTGACGAAGCCGATTACCGCGCTCATTTCCTCATCGGTCATGTCGGCCACTTCGGCTTTGCCGATAATCAAAGGTGTGCGCCGGGAAATGCGTTTGAGGGTTTTGCCGCCAAGGGGGTCTTCGGAAGAAGCGGAAACCTCTTGGACGTAGTGGGTGTCGGAGGTGTCGGCATCGCTGCTTTCCAATCCGGTCTTCTCGCCGATCTGGCGGGCGACTTCCTGCATGTCCCAGTTGAGTTTGGACTCGGCCAATACGCGCAAACCCAGGTGGTTGGGCTCTATGCCCAAGCCGG
This sequence comes from Neisseria sp., assembly GCA_030530545.1. Taxonomy (GTDB): domain Bacteria; phylum Pseudomonadota; class Gammaproteobacteria; order Burkholderiales; family Neisseriaceae; genus Neisseria. The sequence goes on from JAUMUU010000061.1 coordinate 5,915, forward strand.
CTTTGACGTAATCCATCAGTTCGACGGGGGTCAGTATGTTGGCGTGTTTGTCCAAGGTGGCCGACAGCAGGTCTATATCGCCGACGCGCAGGCACATGTCGGTCAGTTCCTGCACCAGTTTTTTGGGCGCGGGAACGTTCAGGTTGTTCAGATATCCCGCCAGGGATACGGCCGCTTTGTCTTCGTAACCGAATTGTTTGTAGACTTGATATTCCGTCAGGGGATCGACTTCTTGGGCGGAAACGGAGGCGGTGGACATGTCGGGCGAGCCGCTGTCCCATTCCCATTCCTGCCCCTGCCCTTCGTCTTTGCTTTCTTCTTCATCCCATTCGTCATCGTCTTCCTGATCCGACTGGTCGTCATCCTCATCGTCGTAATATGCGTCTTCATCAGAGGCATGGCTTCTGCGGCTTGCAGATTTCGATTTTCCTATCATCACCAGGATAATCAAAACCACACATACGGCCGCGAGTACTCCCAAAATAACGTAGCTGCTCAAGAATATCTCCCGATATGTGATACTTACAAACAGTTCAGCCTGTCTTTGTCTGAAAGCGCAGGTAAAAAATCTGCGCCAAACTGTTAAACCCTTAGTTTTTTATAATAGCATGACTCGGGGCAATCCGACCGTTTATTCAAACGTTTTACTTAATTAAACACACGCCTCACCGTTCAAAACACCCCACAGCCTCGGCATGGGCCGTTTGCGAAAATAAATTTATAATGCCTAATTTTTTGAATTTATAACCTTTTTTAACAAATTCGGCCGCGTCGCGGGCAAATGTCGCCGGATTGCAGGAAACATACACTATCCTCCCCGGCAGCCGGCTGCCCCGCAGCGATTGCGCGAAGGCGTAAGCCCCCGCCCTGGGCGGGTCGAGCAGGATTTTATCCCATTTTCCCCAGGCTTCGTAGGCGGCGGCGTTTGTTTTGAATAGGTCGGCCGTCAGAAATTTGAGGTTGGCCAAGTTGTTGCGCCGGGCATTGGCCCGGGCCCGGGAGGTAAGGGCGGGCAGCCCCTCTATGCCGGTAACTTCCGCCCCGCTCAGGGCAAGCGGCAGGCTGAAGTTGCCCGAACCGCAAAACAGGTCGGCTATGCGCTCGCCTTTTGCCGGCGCAAGCATGTCCAGCGCGCGGCGGACCATCAAATTATTCAGTGCGGCATTGACTTGGGTGAAGCTGCCTACCGTGAAGGCCAGGTCTATGCCGAAGTCGTCCAGGCGGTAATGCAAATCTCCGCCTCCTTCGTGCAATTCCCCCCTGTGGGCAGGGCTTTGCCAACTCAAACGCCAGTCCCCGCCCAATCGGGTTTGCAGTCCGCGCAGACAGCCGGTTTGTTTTTCAGACGGCCTCGCGGATAACAGCAGGTTTAGGGCGGTAACGCCCCCGCCCAGGGCAAATTCTATGCCTTCCAATATGCCGGCCGCGCCCTGCAGTTGTTTTTTCAGCAGGGGCAGGACATCCGACAAGTGGCGCGGCAGGACGGCGCAGGAGTCTATATCGGCGATGCCGTGGCTTTTTTGCGCCCGAAAACCGATTTTCAGACGGCCTTGCCCGTCCGTGCCGGCACTCAGGCGGCCGCGTTCGCGATAATGCCAGGGCAGGCCGTAAACGGGCGGCAGGATTTGTTCCGGCATATGTTTGGCCAGACGCAGGCATTGTTCTTCCACCACCCTTTGCTTGAAGGCCACCTGGGCCGAAAACTCTATATGTTGCATGGAACAGCCGCCGCAGTCGCCATAATGGGGGCAAGGGGCATCGCGCCGGTAATCCGACGCTTCGATAATCCTTACCGCATCGGCCTGGTCGAAGCGTTTGTCGGTTTTGACGATGCGGTAAAGCACCCTTTCGCCCGGCAGCGCGCCACGGACGAAGACCGCCTTGCCGCCCTGCCTCACTATGCCCCTGCCCTCGTGGTTCAAACCGACCACCCGCCCCTCGGCGGGCGCAAAGCCGCCGTTTTCAAACCGTTTTACCATTTTCGCCACGCTCCCATACCCCGCACGGCCCGAAAAACGACATTTTCCCACAAGGGGACACCTTTTCGGGTATCATGCCAAACCTTTATTTTTTATCCGAAAAACCGCAATGAAAAACACCGGATTTTACTTGGCGGCCGCATTGGTTTCCGCTGCCGCACACGCCAACAACACCCCCGTCCCCGATGTCTCGCCCGTGGCAAGCGGGCATCATGTCGTTATCAACATACCGCAACAGAGGCTGTTCCTTTATACCGACGGCAAACTGAAAAAAGCCTATCCCGTCGCGGTGGGCAAAGCGGTAACGCAAACCAGCCTGGGGGCGCACAAAATCGGAGCCAAGGCCTTCAACCCGACCTGGCACATCCCCAAATCCATCCAACGCGAGCGGGGCGACGGCGTAACCTCCGTGCCGCCCGGTCCGCGCAACCCGCTGGGGCCCGTATTCGTGCGCCTGGGCGACCCCAAACTCGGCTTGGGCATACACGGCACCAACGCCCCCTCCAGCGTGCCCGGGGTACGCAGCCACGGCTGCGTCCGCATGAAATCGCCCGACGCGCTGGAATTTGCCAAAACGGTCAGCACCGGCTCGCCCGCCGATGTGATTTACCAAATGGCCGCCCTGAACGTGGACGGCAACGGCAATTTGTGGCTGGCGGCCTACCGCGACCCCTATAACAAAAAAAACCTGGACACCGCCTCGTTGCGCAAAAGCATACACGCCTGGGCGGAAGCCAACGGCAAAACAGTGCAGGAAAAACGCATCAACGCCGTTTTAAAAGCCCGCACCGGCGCTTTAAACTGCCTGACCTGCAACGGGAAGGGCAAGGTCGGCGGCAGCTTGAAGTCCATTGCCTGGACTTCGGGCTCGGGCAGCCTGAGCAAGGCCAAACCCGTCATGCAGCAGCCCGCGCAGGAAGAAACCTATACCGACGAGGTCATCCCCGAGGGCGGCGAAGTGGAAGTCGATGTCGGCGATACGCCCGTTTTGCCGATAAGCGACAACACTTCCGACAACCTGTTTTAACCGGCCTGCCTGACACACGGCACATGGGCGGGCGGCACAGGCATAAGGCCGGCCGCCCAAACCGCAGCGCAAATCAGGCAGCCTGGGCAGCGGCAGGCGCTTGCACGGCGGTTTTTAAGGCAAAAACGGCAGATGCAGGGCAAACGGGGCTGAAATTCGAAACATCCCGGATATTCAACAAATCGGCATACCCCTTGCAAACGCACATTATCGTAAATTAACAAAAATCAGTACGGCGTTGCCCGGCCTTGCCGTAACATTGCAATTTTAATCTGCCATATATTTAAGTTCAGACCACATCACGCCATGTCCAGACTATCCATCCCCCTGCCCGACCCCGTCCTTTTTCAAACCCTGCTGACCGTGCGTGTCGGCGACCTCAATTACGGCCGCCACCTGTCCAACGATGCCGTGCTGCGTATGATGCACGAAGGGCGCATCCGCTGGCTGGCCTCGCTTTCCCTGTCCGAATTCGACATAGGGGGAGGGGGCGGGCTGATTATGCTCGATGCCGCCGTCCAATACCGCGCCCAGGCCTTCCACGGCGACGAAATCCTATTGGCCACGGGTGCGGACGACATCCGCCCGGGCAGCTTTTGCTTTACAGCCGGACTGCAGCGCGCCGGCGACGGGCAAATCATAGCCGCTGCCCGCTGCCACATGGCCTGTTTCGACTACGGCCGGGGCAAGGCTGTGCGACTGCCGCAAAGTTTTGTCGGGCATTTGCAGCCGGCCCGAACCGCCTTTATATAGTGAATTAAAATTGCAAGGCCAAGTCGTTGCCGCCTTGTCTCGCCTTTATTTTAATCCACTATATAATGGATTGATTTTCAGGCAAAACCGCCCCACCATCCCGATTGAAACCGTTTTAACCGAGGGGCATGATTTTCCCTTATTTCGGCAAAGGCGGGCGGTCGTGCCTTAAACCGCAAAAATCACATTCATTACGGTTCAAGGGTTGTCCGCGGCCTCTTTGCGCCAGCATGGGCCTCGGCCTTGGATTTCTTTTTGGCGGGCCTCTATCCATTCTTCGCAGGCGGCGGTCAATTCGGCCTCGCTGCCGCTGCCGTAGGGAATAGGCGGGCCTATGACCACGTCCACCGTGCCGGGGTATTTCAAAAACGAATTTTTCGGCCAAAATTCGCCGCTGTTCAAGGCTACCGGCACGATGTCCATTTCAAACAGTTTGGCCATGCGCGCGCCGCCGGCTTTGTAACGCCCCTTGGTGCCGGGCGCGACCCGCGTGCCTTCGGGGAAGATGGTAATCCAATAGCCCTCGTCTTTGCGCGCCCTGCCCTGCGCGGCCAGTTGGGCGGTGGCTTTCGCGCTGCCGCGTTCTATGCCTATGGTTTTCACCAGTTTCAATCCCCAGCCGAAAAAGGGGATTTTGAACAGCTCGCGTTTGGCCACGAATACTTGGGGCGGGAAGATTTCCTGCAGCGCCAGGGTTTCCCATCCGCTTTGGTGTTTGGCGCAGATGATGGCGGGGCCGCCGGGGATGTTTTCCGCGCCGCTCAGTCGGTATTTCAAACCGACCACGTTTTTCAGCGACCACATCAGCACCATCACCCACCGCCTCGCCACGGCGTGCGCGCCGCCCGGCACTAATGCGCCCAAGGCAATGAAGGGGAACATCGCTATCAGGCTGACGACTAAAATCAGCCAGTAAATCAGGTTACGAATCAGCAGCATGGGTGGCTTCCGTTTCTTGGTTTTGGTTCTGCCGCATCAAAAATTGGGAAAAATCCAGCAGGTTGTTGAAAATCAGGGTGGTTTCGGGCAGGCTGCCCTCGGGCAGGGACAGGGTTTTCCCGCCCTTTCCGGTCAGAACCAGCACCGGCCTGCAGCCTGCGGCCTCCGCCGCCTGCAAATCGCGCAGGCTGTCGCCCACCATGTAGACGGTCTCGCCCATGCTGTTGAAGCGGTCTAAGATGTCCTCGACCATGCCGCTTTTGGGCTTGCGGCAGTTGCAGCCGTCTTTGTCGGTATGGGGGCAAAACCAGATGCCGTCTATCTGGCCTCCGGCCTGTTGCACCAGTTTGTGCATTTTGGCGTGCATTTCGGTCAGTTCCTGCATGGTGTACAGGCCGCGCCCTATGCCCGACTGGTTGGTCGCCACGGCTATGGTGTAGCCCGCCTGCGCCAAAAAGGCGATGGCGTCCATGCTGCCCTCCAGGGGCTGCCATTCGTCGGCGGATTTGACGTAGTCGTCCCTGTCTTGGTTAATCACGCCGTCTCGGTCCAGGATAATCAGTTTCATCAGGTCTCCCTTTGCGGTTGGGGGTATAGTGAATTAAAATCGCAATGATACAGCGTTGCCAACGCGCTTATGTACCATCCGTACACAGCACTCGTTGCCGCCTTGTCTCATTTTTATTTTAATCCACTATATAAGGCGGGCCGAACCGCCGTAAAAAATCCAAGGCCGCCTGAAAACCGTGATTCAGACGGCCCGGCGGTTTTCAATCAATTGATAAAACCGTCATCCTTCATCTTTTCTTCGGAAAGATACTGGCCGACAACGATGAGCGCGGCCAAAACGGCGAAAAACAGCCCCGTCATGGTAAAAGTGAGTTTGAGAAAGACTTCATTGGAAAAAAGCACAAACCAAACCTGTAAAATCGCCAGCAATACCCAGCCCACAAACAGGCCCAGACAGGTATATACGCCTAGCTTAAACACAGTTTCACTCCTTCTCGCGTTCCAAAATCACCACATAGGCCTCGCGGACAAAGAATAGCAGCATACGGCGCATATCCTTTTCCATAGTAACCACGCGCCAGCCTTGCGCGGCCTGACGGTTGAGGAAGTCGCTGAATCTCACCGGATCGATTTTGGCCGCCCCAAAAAACAAGGATGAAAGCATATCTTCCTGATAAATAACAGCCTTATATTCCTTCACTCAAATACTCCTGCAAAAATTGCAAACAAGGGCGGATTTATTCCTTATTACCCAACTGCGGCAGCACCGAGCCTTCGCCCAGCGACAGCAAACCGCTTTGCGAATAGATGCCGAGTTTGGCGCGGGTGTCGGTGATGTCGAGGTTGCGCATGGT
>JAUMUU010000062.1:0-5701 GCA_030530545.1 Neisseria sp.
CGGCCGCGACGAAGGCTTCACCAAGCTGATTTTCGATGCCGAAAGCGGCCTGATTGTCGGCGGCGGCATAGTCGGCACGCACGCGGGCGACATGATAGGCGAAATCTGTCTGGCGATTGAGATGGGCTGCGATGCGGAAGACATAGGCAAAACCATCCACCCGCACCCGACCTTGGGCGAAAGCATAGGCATGGCGGCAGAAGTGGCCAACGGCACCTGCACCGACTTGCCGCCGCAAAAGAAAAAGAAATAATCTAGCGTAAAAACAAGGCCGTCCGAAAAAACGGGCGGCCTTTCACATTCAACGTTGGTGTTCGGTAAAAAACTTCTGATAATACCGGTCTATGCGTTCTATGGTCGTGGCATCATTGGGCAGCAAAATACGCTGCTGCAGCGTCATACGCACGATATCGTCATCTTCCTTATCGAAGGTTTCCGGGTCTTCGGACGGATGCGCCTTCAAATAATCTATCATTTCGGATAATTGTTTTAATGCCTGCTGATAGTCTGACATGGTTTTTCCTTTGTAATCGTAATGGCCGAATAAACAAAATGGCAGGTATGAAACCCGCCATGGTGGTTTAACCGAACAAGCCGTCCGGAAAAATCAGGCTGCCTGGATATTGGCCGCTTGTTTTCCTTTGGGGCCGCTGGTTACATCGAAGGATACTTTCTGACCCTCTTTCAGGGTTTTGAAACCTTCCATGTTGATTGCGGAAAAGTGTGCGAACAGGTCTTCGCCGCCTTCGTCAGGTGTGATGAAACCAAAACCTTTTGCGTCGTTGAACCATTTCACTGTACCGGTTGCCATAAAGCGTTACTTCCTTATTTGAGATTGATAAACCAAGCCGGGGTTGGACGCGTTTTCCATTGTTGTGAAATTAAAATTTGTTTAGCATTTGTTTAACGCCGTCAAATTTTGTTTTTCTAATAGAGTAATTGCCCCAATCGGCTTAGACGACTTTTTACCTTTGTTAAAGAATATCGTCAAGAAATAAACGAGAAAAATTGTTTTTTCGCCCAAAAATGTACAAAATACAACAGTTGGAAGGATTTTTTCGGCTTTTGCCCGTCTGAAAAATTGTGTTAAACCCCGGACGGGCAGGGGCGGGCGGGCCGTACCGTTTCCCCTAGGCCGGGCTAATCCGCTATAATCCCGCAATTGCGCCGCCACCGATGTGGCGGCTGATTTTTTTGGAGGACGTGATGGATAAGAGGGCCTTGTTGGACGACAGGCGCATGGCCGTGCTGCTGGCGATGATGACGGCGATTATGCCTTTGTCTGTAGATGCCTACCTGCCCGCCGTGCCCGAAATGGCGCATGATTTCGGGGTCAATATCGAACAGATAGGCAAAAGCCTGAGCAGCTTCATGCTGGGGGTGGCCTGCGGCCAGCTTTTGGGCGGGGCGGTTTCCGATATCAAAGGCAGGCGGTTGGTCGCCCTGGGCGGCCTGGCGGCCTATGCGGCCGGTTCGCTGCTGCTGGCCCATACCCAATCGCTTCATGCCTTATTGTCCTTCCGCCTGCTGCAGGCTTTCGGCGGCGGCATGGCGGCCGTAATGGCGGGCGCGGTGGTCAGGGATTTTTATGACGGCAGGCAGGCGGCGCAGATGTTCGCCCTAATCGGCATAGTAATGATGTCCGCACCCCTGCTTGCGCCCATGCTGGGGTCGGTTTTGCTGGACCTTGGCGGCTGGCGGTCGATTTTCGTCTTCCTGACCGCCTATTCGCTGGTCGTGTGGCTGCTGATGTGGCGTTTCCTGCCGTCTTCGGGCAATACGGGCGGCAAATTGGACGCATCCTTTTTCCGCGACATGTTTGCGCGCTATTGGGGGGTGTTAAAAACCTATCCCGCATTGGGGTTTCTGTTTTTCCAGGCATTCAGCTTCGCCTCCATGTTCGTGTTTTTGACCGAATCCACCTTTGTCTACCGCGAACTTTACGGCCTGTCCGCCCGTGGGTACGCCTGGGTGTTCGGCTGCAACATCTTAACCATGGCTTCCTTCAACCGGATTACCGCCTGGCGTTTGAAGCGGGGCAACAATGCCGAAGATATCCTGCTGTGGGGGCTTTCCATACAGTTGGCGGCCAATGTGCTGCTGGTGGCGGCGGCCGCGCTTTCGGGCGGGATGCCGCCGTTTTGGCTGCTGGTGTTGCTGGCCATGCTGTCGGTGGGGACGCAGGGGCTGGTTACGGCCAACACGCAGGCCTGCTTTATGAGTTATTTCCGCCAATCCGGCGGCAGTGCCAACGCACTGTTGATGTCTTCCACCTCCCTAATCGGGGCGGCGGCGGGCTGGGTGGCCACGGAACTGCATGACGGCACTTTATATGTGATGGCCGGTTTGATGCTGTGCGCCACTTTGGCGGGGATGCTGCTGCTGGCGGCGTTTTCGCGGTTCGTTTGGCTGAAACGCCCCGCCGCCGAATGACGTGGTTTCACATTATTTTAATCCGCTATCAAATCAGACTTCACCGATAATCTTTATATCCGCTAAGGAGGGTTTATGGTTTCCGATGACAAATTGCTGCCGCACCGCAATGCGATAGACAGGATAGACAGGGAAATCCTTGAATTGCTGAACGAAAGGGCCGGCCACGCCAGGGCCATAGGCTCACTCAAAGGCACGGGCGCGGTGTACCGCCCCGAACGCGAGGCGCAGGTGTTGCGGCGCATCAAACAGTTGAACCGCGGGCCCTTGTCCGATGAGGGGGTGGCGCGGCTGTTCCGCGAGGTGATGAGCGAATGTCTGGCGGTGGAAAGGCCGCTGACCATAGCCTACCTAGGCCCCGAGGGCACGTTTACGCAGCAGGCGGCCATAAAACATTTCGGCCATGCGGCGGCAACGGCGGCCTGCGTTACGGTGGACGAATGTATGCGCCTGGCCGAATCGGGGCAGGCGGATTATGCGGTAGTGCCGGTGGAAAACTCTACCGAGGGGTCGGTAGGCAGGACGCTGGACCTGCTGGTGTCTTCGCCCCTGCAGGCCTGCGGCGAGGTGGTGCTCAGAATACACCACCAGTTGATGAGGCGGCGGGAAGGTCTGGACGGGGTGGCTAAGGTTTGCGCGCACGCGCAGGCCCTGGCGCAGTGCCATGACTGGCTGGATAAGCATTTGCCCGATTCGGTTGCGAGGGTCGCGGTGTCTAGCAATGGGGAGGCTGCCCGTCTGGCGGCGGAAGATGATGCCGTGCTGGCGGTGGCGGGGGTTACGGCGGCGGAGATTTACGGATTAACGGTGTTGGTGCGCAATATAGAGGACGAGCCGAATAATACGACGCGCTTTTTGGTATTGGGAAGGCAGTCGGCCGCACCCAGCGGGCAGGACAAGACTTCGCTGGTTTTTTCCACCCCCAATAGGGCGGGCGCGGCCTTCGCCCTGCTTGCACCGTTTGAGAGGGCGGGGATTTCCATGACCAAGTTTGAAAGCAGGCCGAGCAAGACGGGGCTTTGGGAATATTTGTTCTTTATCGATATCGAAGGCCATAGGGACGATGCGGGGGTTGCCGGGGTATTGGAGGGGCTGGTGTCGGATAATGTCTTTGTGAAGGTGCTGGGGTCTTATCCCGCAGCGGTGTTGTGATGCCCGCCCCGATTGGGCGTTTTTTCTGATATAGTCGGTTTTTCGGGCGGTTTTGGGAAAATAGGGAATATGCTGACGCTTTCTGTGTTCAATCATTTAATCGGGCAAAATCCCGATGTCGCCGCCGTGCTTGCCGGTTATAACGGCATAGTGCTGCGTATCAGGGCGGCGGGCCTGCAGGTACACGGGCGGTTTGACGAACACGGCCTGTTGCGGCCCACCGGGCGGGAGGCGGATGCGGTGCTGGTGTTTCACCGTTCGGCCTTGGACAAGCTGTTGGGGGGAAAGATGCCGGATGTTGGTGATGTCGCGATTGAGGGCGACGAAGCCTTGGGCTTCAACCTGCTGATGCTGCTTGGGCGGTTGCGTTATCATGCCGGGCGGGATTTGCAAAAGTTGTTCGGCGAAGCGGCGGCAGGCAATATAGGCCGGGGGGCAAGGAAGGCCGGACGGGCCTTGCAGTCCTTGGGGCGCGGTCTGGCCGGGTCGGATGAAGGCGGCGGGGAGGTTTCCCCTGAGGCGTTTGATGATTTGGCCGGCGAGGTGGCGCGTTTGCGGGAAGATGTCGAAAGGCTGTATGCGATGTTGGAAAAGCACGAGAGGGATTGGTAAGGCGGTTTATGAAGAAACAGGCCTTTATATAGTGGATTAAAATAAAAATGATATAAGGAGAGCAACAGACAGTATGGGTAGGACGGCAAGGTGCGCCAACGCCGTAGTATTGCGATTTTAATTTACTATAACAAATATACTTAACTTCAAATACGCAATATCGTCAAATTCCGGCCTTCCCGCGCAGGCGGGAATCCATCATAAAACCTAAGAAACCTTGATTTAAAAATAATTTCTGAATTTCAAAAATGGATTCCCGCCTGCGCGGGAAGGCCGACAACCGATAAGTTTCGTATCGAAAATAAAGTAATTTAGCTATAGTGCCTTTGACTATTTTTCCAAGCATTATTTAATTTCTCAACCAAACGTAAAAAGGTAATACTATGAAAAATGTAAATATCTCCGATTATCTTTCTGTTTGGCGGGGGCAGTGTTCGGTATAGTGGATTAACACCAAATGAGACCAGGCGGCAACGAGTGCCGTGTACGGATAGTACATAAGGGTGTTGGCAACGCTGTAGCCTTGCGATTTTAATCCACTATATTTATATTTAGCGGTAATATTGTTCTTTGCTGTTCCAGCGGTATGTTTGTTCCGGTTTTTTCGCACCGGGCTGCCGCCGGATGATGTTGTTGAAGCCCTGGTGTTGTGTCGGGGAGATTACCAGGATGTATTCTGTGCTGGAAACGTCGTGTTGGCGCGTGCCGTCTTTGTTCCAATCGCCGGCTATGTCGGCAAATTCATAGGTGGGGGCGTTTAGGACGGGCTTGAGTTTGCCGTCCAGCACGGTAAACAGGGTGATGGCCTGGTTGATTGCGCCGCCGCCGGAATACATGACGCGGGCGAGGTAGCGTATGCCGAAGGCGTTGTCGGTGTCGTTCAGTTTGTAATCGGCCAGGTCCAGCCTGTCGAGTTCGCCGACTACGAGGTTGCCCGTGTGGTTATTTAAGGTGAAGTGCAGGCCTTTGGGGTTTTGCAGTTCGCCCCGGTATTGGCTGTCTTTTTCGTCTTTGTAGGTATATTGTTCGGTGTAGGGCCGGGCGGCCAGGCTCAATTTGCCTTGGTCGTCCTGTTTTAGGAGGGCGACTGTGATTTTTTTGACGGGGTTGACGCCATCGGGCGAGTCTTGTTCCTCGCATTCGTCGTAGTGGGTGCTTTTTTCACGGGTTATGTTGTTTATCGCGGTGGTGTTTTCGCAAACCAAGGCAATCAACAGGCCGTTTTTCCATTTTTTCAGGCTGATTTGGCCTGTGTTTTCGGTTTTGGCATCGGGGGAAAGCAGTTTTAGGATTTCTGTTGCCTTTTCGTCTTTGAAGGACAGGTAGCCGAAGCCGTCGGGTTTGGCATCGCCGTTCATTTGGTATTGGTATTCTTTGGCGATTTCTTTGCTTTTGATGGTGCCGCGCACTTTGTCCAGCGACCGGACGGTTTCCGCGCCCGCCATCAGGGGCAGGGCGGCAATCAGGGCGGTTTCGTATTCGGTGCGTTTTTGTTGGTAGGCAT
>JAUMUU010000062.1:5711-11619 GCA_030530545.1 Neisseria sp.
GGGCGGCAATCAGGGTTTTGTCGTACATGGAGGTTTCCTTTTGTAATCGGGGGTGGGGACAAGCGGAGGCCGGATAGGGAAAAGGCCGCCCGGAAGCGACCCGGCCGGCCTTATTTGGCGGCCAATACGCTTTGCAGTTCGCCGGCTTCGTACATTTCCTGCAGGATGTCGGAACCGCCGACAAATTCGCCGTCCACATAAAGTTGCGGGATGGTGGGCCAGTTGCTGTATTCTTTGATGCCTTGGCGGACTTCGGGGTTTTCCAGCACGTTTACGGTAACGTAGTCTGTGCAGCCTGCGGCGTTCAGTATTTGGACGGCGCGGGAGGAAAAGCCGCATTGCGGGAACTGTTTTGTCCCCTTCATGAAGAGTACGATGCGGTGGGTGGTTACGACTTCTTTGATTTGTTCTTGGATATTCACGGGTGATGTTCCTGTGGGGTTAATGAAAAAAACGACCGCCATTATACGCATGGTTTGCGGAATTTTAAATGATTGTTTCGGCAGGCCGTCTGAAACGGTAAAATATTTTTTTTGCGGTTTTCTGTATTTTTAAAATGATTGAATTGAGAAATGTTACCCTGCAGCGCGGTTTGAAAGTGCTGCTGGACGGGGCGGATTTGGTTGTCCATCCGAATCAGAAGGTCGGGCTGGTCGGCAGGAACGGGACGGGCAAATCCAGCCTGTTTGCGCTGATCAAAGGGGAAATCGCCCCGGACGGCGGCGATGTTTCCGTGCCGCGCCATTGGCGTTTGGCCTCTGTGGCGCAGGAAACGCCCGCATCCGACGTTTCGGCCTTGGATTATGTTTTGGCGGGCGACGGCGAACTGCAGTCCCTGCAGGCCGCGCTGGCGCAGGCCGAAGCGGACGACGACGGCATGAGGCAGGCCGGGCTGCACGCCAAATTGGAGGAAATCGGCGCATATGCCGCCCCGGCGCGGGCAGCGGCCCTGTTGGCCGGTTTGGGTTTTTCGCCCGACGAATCGGCCAAGCCCGTAAGAGACTTTTCGGGCGGCTGGAGGATGAGGCTGAATTTGGCGCAGGCCCTGATGTGCCGCGCGGATTTGCTGCTGCTGGACGAACCGACCAACCATTTGGATTTGGAAACCGTGCTGTGGCTGGAAAACCACCTGGCCTCCCTTCCCTGCACCCAGATTATTATTTCGCACGACCGCGATTTTTTGAATGCGGCCACCACGCAGACGGTGGAATTGGCACAACGCAAACTGACGCTGTACGGCGGCAATTATGATTTTTACCAGTCGGAACGGGCGCAGCGGCTGGCCAGGCAGCAGGCGGCCTTTGCCAAACAGCAGGCGCAGATCAAACACCTGCAGTCCTTCATAGACCGCTTCAAGGCCAAGGCGACCAAGGCTGTGCAGGCGCAAAGCAGGATGAAGGCGCTGGCCAGGCTGGAGCGGATTGCGCCGGCACATGCGGACGACGGTTTTTCGTTTGATTTTTACGCCCCCAAGCATCTGCCCAACCCTTTGCTCAGACTGGAAAAGGCCGATTTGGGCTATGACGGCCGCCCGGTTTTGCGCGGGGTGGATCTGTCTTTGGAAAGCGGGGCGCGTTTCGGGCTTTTGGGGGTGAACGGCAGCGGCAAGTCCACCTTTATCAAGGTGTTGGCGGGCGAACTGCCCTTGCTGTCGGGCGGCCGGGTCCGTTCGGACAAGCTGGAGGTGGGTTATTTCGCGCAACACCAGTTGGATGTACTGAGGGAGGATGAAAGCCCCTTGTGGCACATCCGCCGCCTGTCGCCCGATGCCAGGGAGCAGGACATACGCAATTTCCTGGGCGGGTTTCAGTTTGAGGGCGATATGGCGGTGCGGCCGATCGCGCCCTTTTCGGGCGGGGAAAAGGCGCGTTTGGCCCTGGCGTTGATTGTTTGGCAAAAACCCAACCTGCTGCTGCTGGACGAGCCGACCAATCATTTGGATTTGGATATGCGCCATGCGCTGACCATGGCCCTGCAGGGGTTTAAGGGGGCTTTGGTGGTGGTCTCGCACGACAGGGGCTTGCTGGAGGCGACCGCCGACAGCTTTTTGTTAATCGAAAACGGCCGCCTGAGCGTGTTTGACGGCGATTTGGAGGACTACCGCAGGCGGCGTTTGGCCGCAGAAGGCGCGGCCTCTGCGCCGGCCGCATCGGCGCAGGGGCAGAAACGGCGCGACACCAAAAAGACGGAGGCCAGGATCAGGCAGGAAAAGGCCGCGCGGGGCAAACCCCTGCTGCAGAAAATAGGCAGGGCGGAACAGGAAATCGCCAAACTGACGGAAATCCAGAGGGCGTGTGAAGCGTTTTTGGCACAAGAAGACGCGTATTGTGATGAAAATAAAGCCAAATTGCAGGAAGTCCTCGCGGAGGTGGCGCAAAGCAAAGTAAAATTGGAGGAGCTGGAAGAAAACTGGCTGGTGTGGCAGGAAGAATTAGAAGAGCTGCACCGTGTTGTCGAAGCCGAATTTTCGGGGGTAACAGAATGAAAGCTATGAAAAATCCTAAATTATTGCTGTTGGGCGCGCTGCTGGCTGCCACGGGGGCGCAGGCGCGGGTTTACGAATGCCGCGTGGGCGGGGTAACGGTTTATACGTCCCGGCCGTCGGCCAACTGCCAAACGCCCGATTTGCCGCGCCTGGGAATGTATACCAGCCTTCCCGCGCCCAAGAGGGTTGCTCCGCCTCCGGCCAATACGGCGGCCGTGCAGCAGGCCAAGGCCAGGACTTCGGGCGGCGTGGCAAGGGTCAGCGCCCCGATTCGGACCGCGCCGCCCATGCAGGCGGACGGTACGGTGGCGGAGGAAACGCCCAAGGCGGGCGGCAATGCCGGCCGCAAGGCGATTTTGGAGCAGGAATTGGCCAACGAGCGCAAGGCCCTGGCCATGGCGCAAAACGAATTGAGTGCGGCCCGGGCGCAAAAGAACGTATCGCGGGCGGGGCAGCTGACCGCCAGTATCCAAGACAGGCAGCAGAACATCCAGGCCTTGCAGCGCGAATTGGGCAGGATGTAGTAGTTTGCAGTCCCAACAAGAGGCCGTCCTATGGTTTTAGGACGGCCTTTTTTTATGGCGGGGATTTGTCGGCCTAATGCCTGTTGGGTTTGATTTTCAGGGCCAGGAATATGGTCAGGACGCCTATTGCCAAGGCAAAACCCATACTCAGGTGGATGCCGTTGAGCATGGCCTGCTGCGGGGTGGAGGCTGAGGATGAGAGGTGTTCGCCTATATTGGCCGTACCGACAAAAAATGCCGCGCCTATTGCCCCCGCGATGGGGTTTACGGTGGTGATGATGGCCGCGCCGTGGGGGTTCAGGTGGCGGGGCAGGGCGTTCAAGCCGTGGGTTTCGCCGGTGATGCAGGCGGAAACGGCAACCGCCATCAGGGCGAACATGGCCGAAACGGCGGTGATGCCGGTGTCCGTGCCGAGAAAGTTCCACAAAACCGCCAAGGACGCGGTAAGCAGGACGGAGGCGGGAAGGAGGATGAAACGCCCGCCTTTTTTGTCCAAGAGTTTGCCCAATACGGGGGCGGCGGCGGCCTGGCTTATGCTGGCGGGCATAAGCATCAGCCCGGTGGCCGTGCCCGTCAGCATCAGTACCTGCTGGGTGTAGATGGGCATTATGAGTTCCAAACCCAAAAACAGGAAGTAGGCGCAGGCCAATATGGCCAGGCTCAGGCTGAATTGGCGGTATTGGAAGGCGCGCAGGTTGAGCAGGGGGGTGTCTATGCGGAATTGGCGGCGTATGAACAGGATGATTAATACTGCCGATGATGCCGCAGTCAGGACGGATTCGGCCAAGGGCAGGGTGGAAAAGTTGCTGCTGGCGTAAACCAGGCCGCCGAATCCGCCTATGGACAAGAAGGCGGATGGCAGGTCGATTTTGGGCTTGGTGATGTGGCTCAGGTTTACGGTCAGGTATTTGGCGACCAGTATCATGGCAATCAGCATGAAGGGGATGGTCGCGCCAAACAGGATGCGCCAATGGCTGTAATCTATGATGATGCCGGACAGGGTGGGCCCCAGGGCGGGGGCGGCGGTGAACATCATGGCGATGACGCCCATGGCCGTGCCGCGCCTGTCGGGAGGGAAAATGGCCAATATGCCGTTGAACAGCAGGGGGACGAAGAAGGCGGCGGAAACGGCCTGTACCATGCGCCCGGCCAGCAGGGCGGCAAAATTGGGGGCGAAGGCGCAAATCAGCGAGCCGGCCAGGAAGGTGGCTTGGGTAAATAAAACCATTTTGCGGGTTTCAAACCATTGGATGATGCCGGCGGTGATGGGGGTGAACGCGCCCATTACCAGCAAAAAGCCGGTGGTCAGCCATTGGGCGGTGGTTTTGTCTATTTGGAAGTCCCGCATGATGGGGGTTAGGGCGACGTTGAGCAGGGTGTCGTTCAGATAGCCGAAAAACGCGCCGACAAACAGGGTTGCAACTATGGTTTTGGCGGGAAAGCCGGGGTCTTCCGCAAAGTATTCGCGCGGGGCTTCCGTCGTGTTGGCGGCTTGCTGCATGGGAAAGGCCTTTCGGGGTGGTTTTTGTCGGAAAAAGGCCGCCTGAAAACTAGCGCGTCTTCAGGTGGCCTTGGTGTGAAGGTTATTTGATGATGGTGCCTATGCGTCCGAATTGGCCGAAGTTCAGCCAAACGACGAAGGCTTTGCCGACAACATACCTGTCGTCCACAAACCCCCAATAGCGCGAATCGGCGCTGTTGTCGCGGTTGTCGCCCATGGCGAAGTAACGGCCTTGCGGCACTGTGCAGCTAAAGCCGTTGCCGTCTTCGTCAAAACGGCAGTGTTCGGCCAAACCGCTGGCCGCGTAATCGTAGCCGTGTTCGGGCATGATGACGGATTGGAAATAGGCGGCGGTGCTGAGCGAAACCGCAGGCTGGCCGGTATTTTTTAGGATATCGAATTCTTTGTTGTTCAAAGAGGTTTTGAACATTTCGGCTTCGCGGACGGTGTCGGGTTTCTGGTCGTCGGGATAGCGGTAATTGCCTATAGCCGTGTCTGTGGGCGTTTTGCCGTTTACGGTCAATACTTTGTCGCGGTATTCTATGGTGTCGCCGGGTATGCCGACTATGCGCTTGATGTAGTTTTGCTGCGGTTCTATGGGGTAGTTGAACACGACTACGTCGCCGCGTTCGATTTTGCCGGTGTCAATCAGCACGTTGTTGATGACGGGGGTGCGTATGCCGTAGGCAAATTTGTTCACCAGGATGAAATCGCCCTTGACCAGGCCCGGGCGCATGGAGCTGGAGGGGATTTGGAAGGGTTCGGCGACAAAGGTCCTGAGGACGAAGATGACGAGTATGATGGGGAAGAAACCGCCTATGTAGTCGCGGAAGTGGTTGTCGTCCCGGCTGCCTTTTTTTGTGCAGGCCTTGTGCCACAGCCAAACCGCGCCGGTCAGCACGACGAAGATAAGCAGGACGGCGGTGAAGTTCATGGCGGAAAAGGAAGCCAGTATGCCGAACAGGCCCGCTATGGCCAACAGGTAGCCCCATTGCAGGCCGCTGCCCCATTCGCCGTTTTCCTCGCGGGTTTTGCGGCTGAGGGCGAAGATGACGAAGCCTGCCAGCATCACTGCGGCGGCGGATAAAAGTATGGTGTTGTTTGTGGCGGGCATTTATTTGTCTCCTACCTGTAAGATTGCCAAAAACGCGCTCTGCGGGATTTCCACATTGCCGACTTGTTTCATGCGCTTTTTGCCGGCTTTTTGTTTTTCCAGCAGTTTTTTCTTGCGGGTGATGTCGCCGCCGTAGCATTTGGCCAATACGTTTTTACGCAGCGCCTTCACGTTTTCGCGGGCGATAATCTGCCCGCCTATGGCGGCCTGCACGGCGATGTCGAACATTTGGCGCGGGATGAGTTCGCGCATTTTCGCCGCCAGTTCGCGGCCGCGCTGCACGG
>JAUMUU010000063.1 GCA_030530545.1 Neisseria sp.
CCCGCCGCAAAGCGGGGCTTGGCCTGCCGCCCGTCCCCTAAAACACCCCGACAAATAAGCCTCTAACATCATCATACGGTATCTGGTAGCGTCTCAAAAAGTATGCTGACAAAAACAGCAAGGAAAACTTCCAGTATCATCAGGACCACTCCGCGACAACAGGAGTACGATTGTCTGGAAGCAGATGAATTTTGGATATTTATCCAACGTAAAGACAACAAACGGTGGCTGATTTATGCATATTGCCGCAAGACTAAGGAAATTGCGGCTTATGTCCGGGGACGACGGAATTTGGCAACAGTAAGGAAACTCAAAGCCAAACAGAAGCAACTTGGTATTGTTTACCGGAACATAGCCGGCGATGATTGGCAAAGTTTCAGGACTGCTTTTGGCAGTGGAAACCATCTCATCGGCAAAAAGCATACGGTCGGCATCGAAGGGAACAATTGTGCGTTACGCCACCCGGTCAGCCGTGCAACCCGACGCAGCTGCTGTTTTTCCAAGAGGGAGCTGTATCATGAAAAGGCGTTTGATTTGTGCATTGCCTATCTGAATAACCGCCGTGTTTTTGGCCAGCATACTTTTGAGCCACTACCGTTTTCTGAATAAAGATTCCGGCGGTTTACAGCTTGAATTTTGCATGTGCCCGAATTTATGCCCGGCGGCCATAACGGTGAGGTAAATCTCAAGCAACCCGGCAATAGGAAAAAACATCATGATACTGACGGATAAGGCAGTTGCCGCAATCGTTACCGAAATAGAAAAAGCCAATCTCATTGAGGAAAAAGATGCTGATGCCGCTTTGGCAATCTATCTCAGGTTATGGGGCAACTTACCTGAACCCAGAGAACGGCAGCCGCAACAAATCGCGCATTGGCTGGCCGGCTGTTTATTCAATGTATACTTTGATACGGGAAATTACCCGGAAGCCAAACAATGGGCTTTATTTGGTATAAATCATAGAACAGCAGAATACTCCAGCCATGAATATCTTCAAATGGGCATGGTTTGCTATGAACTTAAAGAAACAGAAAGCGCATTAGAATACTTTGACATGGCATACCAACTTGGTAAAGACAGAGCCTTTAAAGGGTTTGATAAGAAATATCTGACATTTTATCTAGGAAAGAAAAATATAGTTGATTAAAATAAAAATGAGACAAGGCGGCAACGAGTGCTGTGTACGGATAATACATAAGGGCGTTGGCAATGTTGCAGCCTTGCAATTTTAATTCACTATATATCTATTTACTGTCTGCAGCTTGCCTCCTTGTCCTGACTGCAAACTTAACCCGCTATATTATTTGGCAGGTACGGTTCCCATGCGCTGTTTGAGGGAAGTGCGGCTTCCTTTGAATAAGGATGAATAATAGGTGGCATTAGTCATGACTTTTTTCACATAATCGCGTGTTTCGTTGAAAGGGATGGTTTCGGCGTAAATAGCGCCCTCCAACGGCACATCCGCCTGCCACAGCCTGGCGCGGCCGGGGCCGGCGTTGTAACCTGCCGTAGCCATTACTTCGTTGTTTTGCAGACGATTTTTCGCATCAGCCATATACCATGTCCCCATGCGGATATTGCCGTCCATGCTATAAAGTTCGCTGCTGTCCATGCCGATTTTGCGGGCAATCTCGCGGGCGGTGGCCGGCATGACCTGCATCAGTCCCTGCGCCCCCACGCTGGATTGCGCCCCTATCATAAAGCGGCTCTCCTGCCTAATCAGGCCGTATACCCAGGCCGGGTCTATACCCGCCTGCGCCGCATAGCGTTCGGTGATTTCGCGGAAAGGCGAAATATAGCGCAAGGTGTAGTTGATTTTATGGTCGGTGCTGTCGGCGGTATTGACCGCCATTTCGTAAAATCCGTTGTCGTAGGCCAGCTGGGCGGCGGCCAGTTTGGTATCTTCGTTGAACCCGCGCACGGCATAACGCCATTCGGCCTGCGCCGCCCGCCGCATTTTGCGGTCGCCTCCCCCGGCTTTGAACAGGGTTAGGGCGCGGGCAATCGCGCCGTCCCCGGCCAATGTGTCCAGGTGGTGTCCGGCGGCATCGGCGACGTTGTTGCGGGTGTCTATGCGGCCGCCCAATTCTTCCGTAGCCAATACCGCGTAAAAATTGCGCCCGCTGGCGGCAGCCTGCCTATACAGCGGTTGGGCGCGGCCGGCCTCGCCCAGGGCGGTGCGGCTGCGCGCCAGCCAATAGAGCCAGGCCGGGTTTTGCTGCAGTTTGGCCGGCATGTCTTCGATTACCGAAGCCAACAGTTTCCAGTTTTGGAAGCGCAAAGCGGCGCGGGCATACCATTCCCATTGTTCGTCATTCAGTTGTCCGCGTTCGGCACGGTTGTAATAGTCCAGGGCGGCGGCAAAATTGCGGTTTTTGGCTTGCGCCAGCCCCAATACGCCCCAGGCGAATCCGGCTTGTTCGGGTGTCAGCATGGCCGTTATGCCGTTTAGGCGGCCTGCCGCCGCAGCCGGATTTTTTTGCGCGTTCGCGCCTATGATGTCCAGCAACAGGGCTTCCTGCGCGCCCCGCCCTTCCCCGCCGCCCAAGGGGCTGCCCAAGGCGGCGGCCAATGCGCGCGCATCGGTAATCTGGTTGGCCGCAACCAAACCGCGCACGCGCCGCCAGGCATCGTTATGGTTCAGGCGGCCGGCGCGTGCCGCTTCTTCCAACAGGCGGTTGCAGCCCGCAGGCAGGCGGCCGGTTTCCCGCACCAGTTCGGCAGCCAGCTTGCCTCCGCTTTGGCGTTCGGCATAGCAGCGTACTTCCTGCGAACGGCCCTCGGTATCGAGTTTGGCGTATTCGCGGCCGAATCCGGCCCAGTCGCCGCGCACGGCCAGGCTTTTGAGCCATTCGTTGCGTACGGCCTCGCCCATGGCGCTGTCGCCGTAGCGGCTGAGAAATTGGGCGGGTTGGATGTCGTCGCCCGCTTTGGCCGCCTGCATCACGCCTTCGTAGCGGCTGTAGGCTTCCAGTGTTTCGTTGGGGGATTCGGCACTGCGTATGTCGGGCAGGTGGAAATGGGCCGCATCGGCAGGACGCTGTTCGGCCGTCGCCGCCGGTTCCAGCGGTTTTTCAGACGAGCAGGCCGCCAATACCAAGGCCGAGAGTGCCAGTCGGATAAGGATGGTTTGCAGAGTCATAGATGATTTCCTGTATTGTGCGCGGATGCGGCATAGGCCCAGGCCGTCCGCCCCGTCGTTTGTCAAGGTGTTTTCCTCATCATATCAGTTTTGGCGCGCTTCTCAAATGAAAGCCTTGGCTTTATGCAGGCGGCCGGCCAATCAGGTCCAGCAGCGGCCGGTAAACCGGCAGGCGGCCGTTTTTTACCGAAACGCGCGCATCGGTACGCAAACCGGCCAGGGCCAGGCAGCGGCCGCCGCTGTCTGCCAAAACCGGCCAGACGGGGCGCAGGAAGGGAGGGATGCGGTATTCCTGCAGCAGTTTGGCCGCTTTTTTTTTGCCGCCCGCACCCAGGTGCAGTATGTCGTCCCGCCCTACCGGCCGTATGAGGGCGGGTTCGCGCAAAACGGTTTCGGGCAAGCCGAAACCCGCCGCCTCCAACCGCCAGCCCTCCGATGCCGCCAGGTCGTTCGGGCAGACTGTCGTGCCGAAGGCGGGTAGCGGCAGTGCGGCGTTGTCGGGAAGGGCGAACAGTTTTCCGTTGTAGGCCTCTATCCTGCCTTGCGGCAGCCGCCATTGCGCCGTACCGCCGCCCAATCCGTCCAAAATGCGTTGGAAATCGCGTATCGATGCCCTGGACGGCACGCCCAGGTGTTGTTGTTGGGCAAACTGCAGCAAGGCCTGCCTGCGCCGTGCAGGCGAAAGTTGCCGCCAGATGCCGCTGTCAAACAGGCCGTCCGCCTGTACGGCCGCCAAATCGGCGGCGGCCACTTCGTCCAATACGGCCAGTTCGTCCTGCAGCAGGGATACGCCAGTTAAGATGTGGAGGTCCAGGTCGGGCCGCCGCCGCCGCCAATGCGGCAGGCCTTCGTGCCGCAGCCAGTTGCGAAGGTAGTCGCCGCTTTGGTTGCTGGGGTCTTCTATGTGGGGCAGGCGGTGTTCGGCGGCGTAGGCGGCCAGTTGCGCGCGGGAAAAAGGCAGCAACGGCCGCCACAGTATCTTTCCGTCCGCCAAAGGCCTGTATTCGGGCATGGCCGCCAGGGCGCGCAAACTGCCCCCGCGCAATGCGGCCAGCATGAAGGTTTCGACTTGGTCATCGGCGTGGTGGGCGGCGGCGACGACATCGGCCGGGGTTTGGGCAAATATGCGGTAGCGTTCCCGCCGCGCCGCCGCCTCTATGCCCAGGCCTTGGGCGCGGACCTCGGCCTTTTGCCAACGCAGTGGCACGGACAGGTTTTGGCAAATGTTTTGACAGAAGTCCAGCCAGCCGTCGGCCTGCTGCTGCAGGCCGTGATGGACGTGGACGGCGGTCAGTTTGATGTTCAGGCGGCCTTGCAGCCGGGCCAGAAGGTGAAGCAGTACCACGGAATCCAAGCCGCCGCTCAATGCGGCTTCGATATGGCGGACATGGCTGAATGCCGGGGGATAGCTGCGGTAAAGGGTTTCGGCCAGGTTCATCAAAGTTCCTTAATGTTTGGGGGCGGCCTCGGCCGCCTTGTGCCGCCGTCCGCCATATTTCCGGCAGCCTGTGCGTTTTTATAGTTGATAAAAATAAAAATGAGACAAGGCGGCAACGCTGTAACCTTGCGATTTTAATCCACTATGCCATCAGTTTTTGCCGCGCGCGGGCATCAGGCGGTTGAGCCACTGCCATTGTTCGCGCAGGGCGCGGCGCATGGCCTGCTGCCTTTGGGCGGGCGTGTCCGAGCCTTGGGTCAGGCCGCTGTAATCCAGGGTGAAGGAGGGTTTTTCTATAGTGCCGCGTATGTTGAGCGGTATGGCCTTGCCCGGCCCTGCCGCAGGACTCAGTTTCAGCTGCTGGTTGAGGGTCAGGGTGTTGAGGTCGGTGCTGCCGTTTAATACGAGGTGCAGTCTGTCGGTATAGAGTTCGGCATTCTGATGGCGGCTGATGCCCCCCTCTATGGTGCTGCCCATGCTGAAGCGTTCGAAAGGGGTGGATGCGGGACGGCCGTCATTGGCGGGGCGGCCGCTGTCAAACAGGTTTTGCAATACTTGGTCCAGGTCCAGGCCCAGCCATGCGCCTTCGTTCAGGTTGAGCTGCATGTTGCCCGAGAGGCTTTTGGTCAGGCTTTTGCGGTCCGCACCCTGCGCGGTCAGGTCTATGACGGCGTTGCCCCGCCCGCTGATGTTGCCGTAACGGAACAGGTCCTGCATCATGGGGCGGATTTGCACGTTGGCGGCATACTGTTTCAGGTGGTAGGTCAGGGGGCGGGTGTTGGTTATGCTGATTTCACCCTCGGTGCGCCCGCCGTAGAGTTCGGCACTGAAATCGGGCAGGCTGATTTGCCTGCCGTCGGCCAGCAGGCGGGTGTCTAGGCGGTTGATTTCGATGTTGGGCGACTGTACCGTGCCTATGTGGATTTCGGCTTCTACGGACGAAATGCCCTCATCCGACAGCCAGGCCGGATAGGCGGCTTCCAAACCGTCCGCCGGAATTTCGTCCAGATAGGGCGAGAGGTTGAGTTTGTCAAGCTGCAGGCCGGCCGACAGCCTGCCCCCATCCCCCGGGCTGTAGGCGGCATGCAGGCCTATGTCCTCACGGTCGAGTTTGCCAGCCAGCCGCCCCTGCCAATGCCCCGCGCGGTAAAACCACGAACCGGCCAGTTCGCCTATCAGGCGCGGGCGCGGGTTGCCGGCGGTGTTTTCGCGGCGGGTCGCCAGCCGGATATCGGGCAGGCCCAGCCCGCTTTGATGCTGCCACACAAGCGGGCTGTCCAGTGTAACCGTGGTCTGTCCGGATGCGGTTTTGCGCCCGCCCCTGATGCTCAGTTGGTCGGCCAGCGCAAGCGTAGGCCACAACACCAGCCCTTTGGCCGTTACCGAGGCATTCCAATCCGCCCCGCCGTATCCGGCCGTCAATACCGCATCGGCCGCATCGGCTTTCAGACGGCCTTCGCGCAGGCGGACGGAGGGCGCGCTGGCCGTGAGGTGGATTTCATTTTGCTCGATATCGATTTTCAGGCGCGCATTGCCCAAATACAGGGCGTTTTCCCGCCTGATCCATGATGCCTGGCCGTCCAGCGCCAACGTTACCGGCGAGCCTCCGACACGGCCGCCGCCGCTCAGGCTAAATGAAGGCATCTGCCAGCCGGATGAGGTACGGTTCAAGATACCGCTGAATTTCCAATCCGCGCCCTCCGGCAGCCGGGCATTGTCCAGGCGGCCCGTTACCCGGATGGCGGCCTGGCCGCCGTCGGCGTTGCCGACCTTCAGCTCGATATTGCTCAGGCTGTGGCGGCCGCGCCCCTCGTCCACCAAAACGCGGCCGCCTTCCACGCTCAAACGGTCGATTTTGAAGCGGCCGCCGTTTTTCTGCATCAAATCATGCACATTCCAACGACCGTCCTCCCCGCGCGACAAACCCGCCTCGGGACGAACCAGCACCCATTTTTCGATAGACGGCGTACCGAACAGGCTGGACCAACTGATGCCCACCCTCATCTCATCGATATGGATGTCGGCCATGGGATTATTGGGGCGGCTGACCGACACCTGCTTCAAAACCACCGTAGGGCGCGGGAACACGCCGTAACCGATATCGGCCTGAAACCGCACGGCGCGCCCCGTCCCCGCCACCGCCTCGGCGGCCATCTGCTGCAGCCTTTGCGGCGAAAACAGCCAGGGCATCAACACAAAGCGCACAGCGAACAACACCGATGCCGCCAACCCCAAAAACATTACGGTCTTCAGCCAAAACCTGCCCGAATGCAGCCGTCCTATCATCTGATTCCCCAAAAATTGCAAACACACCCGAACACGGCCCGGGGCCGCCATCTCGGGAAACAACGGGTATTGGGCCATCCCGGCCGAAACCGGGGGCGAAGTATAACGGCAAAAAAAACACATACGCCCCGTCAGGCGGCGGTTTACCTGATTTTACAGCCCGTGCGGGACGGCGGGCGGCACAACCCGCAGTGCAAAAAAACCGCCCCAAAAGATGCCCGGCGCGCCGTTTGCCTGTAACATCCCCCCGTCCACACAGGAGCTTACCGACATGATTATCGTGATGCAGAAACAGGCCACCCGGGAAGCCGTCGGGCAGGTGGCCGACTTTATCCGCAGCCGGGGTCTGAACGTGCACATTTCGCGCGGCGAAGAGCGCACCATCCTGGGCGCGGTCGGCGACGAACGCGTATTCCACCCGCAGGAACTCGAATCCCTGCCCCAAGTGGAACGCGCCATACGCGTATTGGCCGACTGGCGCATCATCAGCCGCGAAACCCTGGCAGAAGACAGCGTGATTACCGTGCGCGGCACCCCGTTTGGCGCGGGACGGATGCTGGACATCGCCGCCGGACCCGCCCTGCCGCCCCATGCGGACGCACTCTACACCGACCCCTTTTTCATTCCCGACAACCCCTATGCCGAACAAGGCCCCGGCGAAAAAGAACAAATCCGCCGCATGAAGTCCGCAGTGGAAGGCTGCCACGCGGCGGGGAAGCCCGTATTGGTGCGCGTGCGCGACGTCCGCCAAATCGAACAGGCACTGCAGGCGGGCGCGGACATACTTTATTTGGGCGGCGAACTGATGGCCAACCGCGCCCTGCAGCGCGAAGTCGGCCGCCTGAACACCCCCGTGGTCATCTGCAAAGACAAACACCACCTTTACAACGAATGGCTGGCGGCCGCCGAACACATAGCCCTGCAGGGCAACCACCAAATCATCCTGGGCGAAAGCGGCACACTCAGCTTCGAACCCGGCCACCAATACCGCTTCGATACCGATGCCGTAGTGCGCGTGCGCCGCCTGAGCCACCTGCCCGTCCTGGCCAACATCACCCGCCTGTGGCACAACGACATGCCCCAAGAAATACTGTACCGCCTGGCCGGGGCGGCAGGGGCCAACGCCGTGGTCAGCACACTCCCCCCGGCCGCAAGGCGGCAACCCTCCCCCTGAGGCGGGGGCAGAAGGGCCGCACCGCCCCGCCGCCGCCTTAGCCCTTCGCGTTGCAAAAAAACCGCCCGCCCGGCGCAAAGCGGCACAGACGGCCGGCCTTTGTTTGGCCGTGCGGGAAATACGGGTATAATCCGCGTTTTACACCAAAGACACCCTGACGGTTGAGACCCCGGCCCTGCCGCAAAACAAACCTCAACCCCGTTGCGAACACCAGCATCATGCCGCCACGCCGCACCACCCGAAAAACCATACGCTTTGAAGCCTACCGCGAAACCATACGCGCCAACCTGAAAAAACGGGCAACCGCCGGCGGCCGCCTGACCCTGCCCGTCAAACCGACCGCCATACTCGCCGCCTTGGCCGGCCTGCCCGTCCTGCTGTTTTGCGGCCTGTCGCTGGCCAGTTTCGACATACGCGACCCCGCATGGTCGCGCAGCGTCTTCCCCCAGGGGCTGTACAACTGGGGAGGGACATATGGCGCATACTTTGCCGATGTCGCCTACTACCTGTTCGGCTTTTCCGCCCTGCTGCTGCCGGCCGCGCTCTGCCTGCCGTGGTGGAGGGGGCTGGCATACCTTGCCGCCGACAGCCCGGCGCAAGCCCCCCGCTACCGTTTCGGCATGGCCGCCGCCGGGCTGGCCCTGCTGATGCTGGCCGCGCCCGCCTTGGAATATACCGTCTTGGGCGACAGCCTGGACAAACAACTGCCCATAGGCGCGGGCGGCCTGGCGGGGCGTTTTTTGGGCGCGCCCGACGACCCGCTGCGGCAGCCCATGACCGTCCTGTTGTCGGCCGCCGCCGCATTCGGCCTATTGTGCGTCAGCCAGATTTCGCTGTGGCACATCATCAAAACCGCCGCCGCCCGCACCTGGGCCGCGACATTGCGGCTGATGCGCGGAGGCAGGACGGCCTACACCAGGCAAACCCTCAAAACCGGTGGCATCCGGCGCATGACGGCCAAAACCAAGGCCATTACCACCACCCCGGTACAGCCTTTCTCATCGGCGCAATGCAGCCGCAACCGCACGCCCGTGTTGTTCCGCCGCCCCGTCCCGCCATCCCCGCCCGCCCAACCCCCGGCCTTGGCCGCCGCCCCCTACGCCCCGCCGCCCTCCGAACTGCTGCCCCTGCCGCAAAGCGGCGCGGCATCGGCCGACTTCGAAACCCTGCGGCAGACGGCGCACCGTATCGAACACATACTGGCCGGTTTCGGCATAGGCGCACAAGTGGTGTCCGCCATTGCGGGCCCTGTGCTCACCCGCTACGAAATACGGCCCCGGCAAGGCATCAAAAGCGGCCAAATCGCCCGCCTGTCGCAGGAATTGGCGCGTATGCTCTCCATAGGCTCGGTCAGGATTTCGGAAAACGCCGCCGGCCCGGATACCGCCGCCATAGAAGTCCCCAACAGCCGCCGCCGCCCGGTACGGCTTCGCGCCATCCTCTCTTCCCATGCCGCCGATATACCGGTAAAACTGCTGCTCGCGCTGGGCCAGGATGTCGCCGGTATGCCGGTAACGGGTGATTTGGACAAGATGCCCAACCTGCTGCTGGCCGGCATGGAGGGTACGGGCAAGGCCACCGCCCTGCACGGCATGATATTGTCGCTGATTTACCGCAACACGCCGGAAAACGTACGCCTGGCCGTCATCGCCCCCAAACAATCCGACTTCCAACTCTACAACCGCATCCCCCATATGCTGTGCCCCGCCGTATCCACCCCCAGGGAGGCCGGGCATCTTTTGGACTGGTGCGTCGTGGAAATGGAAAAACGCTACCGCCTGCTGGCCCACCTCAAAGCGCGCGACTTAAACGGCTATAACGCCAAAATCCGCGCCGCCGCCAAAAAACCCCTAAACCCGTTCAGCCCCGACCCCGACCACCCCGAAACCCTGGACACCATGCCCTCCATCGTCCTGTTCGTCGCCGAATTGGCCGAACTCGCCTCCGGAGGGGCAGCCCTAAGGAAACAGATAGAACACCTGGCCGCCGATGCGCGCGCCGCCGGCATACACATAGTCGCCGCCACACGTTATCCCGACATAAGCGTGCTGTCCCGCAGCCTGAAGGCCGCCTTCCCCACCCGCATGGCCTTCGCCGTATCCGGCAAGGTCGAAAGCCGCATCATTATCGACCAGGCCGGGGCGGAGGAATTACTCTCCGAGGGCGACTGCCTGTTTCTGCAGGCCGGACACGCCAACCCCGTCCGCCTCCAATGCGCCTTCGTAACCGTGGCCGAAATCAGGCGGATTGCCGACTACCTGCGCGAGCGCGCCCCCGCCTGCTATTTGGACGGCCTGCTGACCGGCGAGGCGGCCGAACGCACCATACGCGCCATCAACCCCCATGCCGCCAAAGACGAATTGTTCGACCGCGCCGCCGAATTGGTCATACAAAGCCAAAAAGCCACCATCTCGTCGCTGCAGCGCCGCCTGAACATAGGCTACAACCGCGCCGCCAACCTGTTGGATGCCCTGGAACGCGCGGGCATCGTATCGCCCGATTACGGCAGGGGGCGCGAAGTCTTGGCCAAAACCGGCAGCAAAAGCCGCGCGACGGCCGCCTGAAAGCCCGACAACCCCGCCGCACGAACAAGCGGCCGCAACCGATAAGGAAAGACAATGAAAAAATACCTTGCCCTGCTCCTGCTCCCCGCCTTGCTGACCGCCGCGCAAGCCGCCCCCGCCGCCGATGCCGACAGCAAATTCCGCTTCGTCAATATCGTCGATATGGCCAAACTGGGCGGGATGCTGCACAGGGATGCCGCCATATGCGGCGAACCGCAGGACGGATTACTGTCGCCCGAGGGCCGGATTCAGACACTGGCGCTGGCCGCCCTGAAAAAGACCGCCCCGAAAATCGGGCTGGACTGGGACGAGGCCCGGCTGCGCGAAACACTGCAGCGGGCCTATACCGAGGGTGCGAACGCCGACAGCCTGTTTATCGAAAACGGCAAATGCACGCCCGATGCCAAACAAAAAATCAACCGGACCGGACTATGGCTGCAGCAGCAGATGCAGGATATGGCCAAATAACAAAAGCGGCATTCCGAATGACCTGCGGACACCCTTAGACATAGCGGATAAAGTTTCAACCGGGACGGGTCTGCGCGGCTTAGGCCTAAAATGAAACCGCCATACAAAACCACCCCGCATCAAAATGCCGCTTATCCGCCATAGCCACCAACCGAAAAGGAAAAAGGAAACCCGATGAAGCCCAGCCTAAGGCTGCTGCTGTCGGCCTGGCTGGCCGCCTGCACGGCAGAGCCGCCGTCCGACAGCGGCCCCAGCGCGTCCGAGATACAGCTGCAGGAAGCCCTTACCCCCGCCCCCGCCTCGGGCAACGCCGACTACACCGCCCCTGCCGACAGCCCCGAAGACAACGCCTCCGACCTGCCCGCATCCGATGCCTCATCCTAAGCGCACACAGAGCCGCACATAAGGCGCAGCCCTGTGTGCCGCCCTGATTTGGCAGGGGTTACACCCCTCCCAAACAAACCCAAATCCTACCGCCCTGAAGGGCGGGGT
>JAUMUU010000064.1 GCA_030530545.1 Neisseria sp.
GCTTTGGCAGTTTGCACTTTCGGGCTGCAGGCATAGGGGCAGAACAGGTAGGTATGAAATCCCGTTCCATCCACATAAACACGTTGATAATCAGAAAATTCAGCCGGTTGCGTCAAATAATGCGTTACTTTTGCCGGGTCTTGTTCTTTGTAAGTGGTGCTCTTTTTTTTCGCGTAATCCCCATTTGTTTGAGCGCGTAATAAACGGCGGCCGCCGTACAATCAAAATGTTTTGCAATTTCATGTAGATAGGCATCTTGATGTTGTTCAACGTATTGGGCCAGCTTCTGCCTGTCCAGTTTGAGGGCATTGAGACCTGTGGCCTGATGTTTCAGGCTGCCTGTTTGTCTTTTAAGGCGAATCCACAAGTAAAGCGTATTTCTTGACAGGTTGAACGTTGCTGCGGTTTGGCTGATATTTTTGCATTGTTCGTAATAGTTTATAGCTTTATTTCGCAAGTCTGTAGGGTATGCCATGGTTAGACCTTTAAGTTTGGATATTGTACCATTTGGTTTTTAATTTACTATAAATACGGTATGTCGTCAAATTCCGGCCTTCCGCCTGTGAGGGAAGGCCGAAAACCAGTAAGTTGCGTATCAAAAATAAAGTAATTTAGCTATATTTGGGACAATGTTTAGTTTTTTATGCTTTGTGATACCCATAATCCCAAATCTTGCCGGTTTAGTGCCGCCGCCATGAGTTCGGGAAATTTATCCGGTGTACAGGCGAAGGCGGGTATACCCAGACCGGCCAGGAATTCGGCATTTTGCTGGTCGTAAAAGGGTGCGCCATCGTCATTCAGTGCCAATAAGACTATGAGTTGTACTCCGCTGTTTTGCAGTTCTATGATGCGCCGCCTCATGGCGCGTTCGTCTCCTCCTTCGTATAGGTCGGTTACTAAGACCAGTGTGGTTTCTTCCGGCCGGCTGATTTGTTGTTGGCAGTAACCCAGGGCTTTGTTGATGTCTGTTCCTCCCCCCAGTTGTACGCCGAACAGTAAGTCTACCGGGTCTTGCATTTCGTCTGTCAAATCGACTACGGAGGTGTCAAATACGACCATACGGGTACGAAGCGCCGGCATGGAGGCCAATACCGAACCGAAAATGCCCGAGTAGATGACGGAAGTCCCCATTGAGCCGCTTTGATCCAGGCAGAGGACGATGTCGCGGACGGCTTTGCGTTTGCGGCCGTAACCTATTCGGGTTTCGGGGATAATGGTTTTGTAGTCGGGTTGGTAGTTTTTCAGGTTTTTTAAGATGGTTTGATGCCAGTCGATTTCGTTATGTCGGGGGTTGCGGCGGCGGACGGAACGGTTGAGTGCGCCGGTTACGGCTTGTTGCAATGGGGATGCCAGGCGTTTGGTGAGTTCGTCTACGACTTTTTGCACGACTTGGCGCGCCAATTCTTTGTTTTTTTCGGGTATGGCGCGGCTCAAGGTCATCAGGGTGGCAACTAGATGTACATCGGGGGTAACGTTGGCCAGCATTTCTTTTTCGGTAAGCAGCGATGTCAGGTTGAGCCGTTCGACGGCATCTTTTTGCATAACCTGTACTACGGATTGGGGAAAGAATTCCCTAATGTCGCCCAGCCATTTGCTTACTTTGGGGGCGGATGAGCCTAAGCCGCCGCGCCGCGTTTCGTTTTCGTAAACGGCGGCCATGGCTTTGTCCATGCGGGTTTGTTCTTCATTTAGTGTGCATGCTGTGCCGTCTGCTTGGTTGCCGCCGAGAATGAGCCGCCAGCGGGTGAGGTGGGGGGTGGTCATGATTTCGCCTTTTGCGGGTTAAAAGAGTAGGGCTATGGTTTTTGCGGCCGCCAGTCCTTGTACTTCGTCTATGCCGTTTGTGTTTTGCAGGCCGTCTGAAAATCCCGTGCTGCCGCCGTTTTCTGCTTCGTGTTTGAGTTTTTCGCCAAGTTGCCGCCTTTCTGCCTGTTCAAAGGAAGAAAAGGTTCTTCGCAACAAGGGCAAAAGGGTGATGAAATGTTCTTCGCCCAGTTGTTTTACCCAGGTATCCACCATATGGCGCAAGGGGTCGTGTATCAGGAGCAGGGTGCCGGATTGGTGCAGGAAACCTTCCAGCCATTGCGCGCTGCGGCCGTAGTCGGATGTATCCGACAGGGTTTGCTGCATCAGCAGGGCGGTTTCTTCCGCATTGGTTTGGTGTTTGTCAAACAGCAGCCGTATGGCGTTGCCGGCCAGCAGGGGGTGGACGTGGCGGTTGTTTTGCTGGCTGCGGATGAAGGCAAGCCACAGTTGGCCGAGTTCTTCGTCATCAAGGGCGGTCAAGGGGTAGTCGGCGGCCCTGACGGCATCGAATAATGCGGCGGCGTTGTCGTCGTCTATGTTCATGCAGCCCTGTACGCCGCCGGCAGCCAGACGTGTCAGCAGGGTGTGGAGCAAGTGGCGCAACGGGGCGGTGTCGGTTTGGCGCACATTGCCGTAGCGTATGGTTTCGGCCAGGTGGGGCAGGGTCGCCAGGGTGTCGTTCAGGTCGCTGTTATTGACGGACAGGTCGGCAATGCGACGGGTGAGTGCGTGCATCAGCTCGGGCAATTCGGCCGGCAAAACCTTCAGCATGAGTTCGGTCAGCGGAGCCAGGGCGGTTTTCTCGCCCAAGGTGCGGCGGACGTAGTTGGTAACGGCATCCGGAAGGGTGTTGCCGAAAACTGCCTTTTCGGTCAATTGGATATGATGTTCGGGTTGGTAAAAGAGGTTCCAGCTTTCTTTAAAAGTGCCGCTGCCGCCGCTGTGCTGCCAATCGGCCCAGTTTATGTCCAACAGGTTCATGCGGTGGATGAACAGGCTGCGCTGCAAATCAAGCGGCTTGCGTAGGTCCAGGGTGATGGTTTTTGCTTCGGCGGTAACGGGCAGGCGCAGGGTTTTGCGGCGTTTTTCTACATCGGCAATCAGGGGCAGCATGGGGGTTTCGGCCGGAACGCGCCCCAGGGTGTTGCCGATTAGGAGGTCGTAGCCGATTTGGTTGAGCAGGGTTTCGTCGCCCATGGACATGACGGTATTGACTGCTTCGTTGTAGTCGGCCAGGTTGGGGCGGTGTTGGCCGCGCAAGGCGGCTGCAGCCTGTGCCAGGCGTACGGTTTCTATGACGTATGCGGCTGAAATGTCGTAATTTTTCTTTCTAAGCAGGTGGGCGGTGCGGCTAATCCACAATACGCCGTCATCGTCAGGGTGTTGCCAGCAGTGGGCATACCATTCGGGGGCGGCAATGCCCGCGCCGTAGCCGCTGGCATAGGTCAGGCGGCTGTGCGTCCACGGTATCCAGGTGCAGTCGATTTTGCCTTTGGGCAGGCCTTTGAGCAGGGCGTTGTCGTCTTTGGCGGGGATTTTTGCCAATAGGGCGGGAACGTGCCATGCGCCGCAAATGACGGCGATTTTTTCCGCCCCGCCTTTTTCGGCCTGCCTAATCATCTTCCTCATCCATGCCTCGCGCAACAGGTCGCGTTCGGGCGTGGCTTGGGGCAGGCTTTCGCGCAGGGCGGTAACGGCGGTGTGTATGGCCTCAAACAGGCTTTCGTCATCCTGCCTTTGCTCGAACATGGCATCCCAAAACGCTTCGCCGTCTTCATAACCCGATAATTCGGCCAGATAGTTGAAAGGGTCGCGCACCAGTTCGGCATTGTCTTCCTGCCCGCCTTCCCCGTCCTCGTGTCCGTCATTATTGTCATGACCGGCATTGTCCTCCCCGCCTTCTTCCTCGGCCGGCGGCTGTTGCGCGGGCAGCCAGTGGCAGAGCGGCAGGTCGAAAAACTGCAGCGGGATGTTGTTGGCGCGGGCAAAATGAAGGGTCTGCCATTCGGGGGAAAATTCGGCAAAGGGATAATATACGGCCTGTTGCGGCTGGTCGGGCTGGTAGGCCAGCAGGGCGACGGGGGCTTTCATGTCGGGGGAATGCAGCAGGGGCAGCAGGCTGTCGGCCTCGGGCGGACCTTCCAACAGGATGTGGTCGGGCTGCCACTGCGCCAGGGCCCGCATCAGGTGGCGGGAACAGCCGAAACCGTGGTGGCGGATACCGAAATAACGGATGGTCATAATGGGGTTTCCTTGTGGGTGGTTTTTCAGACGGTTCATACAGGAAAGTCTGAAAAACGGTGTTTCTTTCGGGGCAGGCCGTCTGAAAAGCGCGCGGCCTGAAAAACTACTGTTACAGAAGCGGACTGACCAACCGGACGGCGTTTTCCACCAAACCCCACCAGCGGGCGCGCTGCTGCCAGCGGGAAGGCTCTACCAGCCGGCACTGCTTCAGGTAGCCTTCCTGCAATGCGGCAATATCCGAGGCGGTTTTGCGGTCATAAACGGCCAGGCTGATTTCCAAATTGAGGAAAAAGCTCCTCATATCCATATTCACCGTGCCGAACAAAGCATAATCCCGGTCGAAGACGGCGGTTTTCGCATGCAGCAGCCCGCCTTGAAACAGGGCGATTTTCACCCCTGCGGCCATGAGTGCGGGATAATGGGCGCGCGAAGCATAACGCACCATCAGCGAATCCACCTTGGCCGGCACGACCAGCGTAACATCCACGCCCCGCCTTGCGGCCGAAGTCAGCGCGGTCAAAAGCGGCTCGTCGGGGACAAAATAAGGCGTGGTAATCGTGATACTGTGTT
The DNA here is from genome assembly GCA_030530545.1 of Neisseria sp. Lineage (GTDB taxonomy): Bacteria > Pseudomonadota > Gammaproteobacteria > Burkholderiales > Neisseriaceae > Neisseria. The sequence continues at coordinate 4,621 of JAUMUU010000064.1, forward strand.
CCGCATTATAGACGGCGCACAAAATCGTATTGTAAATCACACGCTCGCCCTGTTCGGGGGCGGAAGGGATAACCTGGGCGACTATGCCCCCGTCTTCGGGGCGGCGCGTCAGAATTTCGGGCAGCAGGTTTTGGCCGCTGAGATAGGCTTGGGTGTCGCTCAGGCTTTGGTCGTCCTCCACCGCCACATCGGCGAAGAAAACGGCGGCCATTTCCAACACCACGGGCCCGGTGCAGCGCATCATCACATCCACCCATTCGCCCACGCCGGCATGTTGCTTGAAAAACTTGGGGTCTACCAGGTTGAAACTGCCGGTATACCCGATTTCACCGTCCACAATCAAAAGTTTACGGTGATTACGCAAATCACTGCGGGTAAACAGCGTACGGAAAAATCCCACCGGCAGAGCACTTTTGACGGCTACCCCCGCCTCCCGCAGCCTGTCCGGCCAGCCGCTGCGGAAAAAGGGGCGGCTGCCCACCGCATCGGCCAATATCGAACAATAAACCCCCCTCCGGGCCGCTGCCGCCACGGCCTCCAACACCTCCCCGCTGCGCCCCTGCGGATCTATGATATAAAAGGCCAGTAGGCAGGAATGTTCGGCGGCGGCAATATCGGCCAACATACTGTCGATAATCTCATCGGTGGAAGACAAAAGCCGCATCTGATTGAACCTGGCCGCGCCCATACCCGTACTGCCCGCGCCCACGCGGCTGATGCCGTGGTAACGGCGGCCGATTTGCCGCTCTACATCGAGGTGTTCGGCATTGAGGTATTGTTCCGCAAAGCGGCTGTAAAAACGGTTCATTTCGGCGGTGCGTTTTGCGCGCGCCATACCCAGGCGGGGTTCGCCTATTAACAGATAGGCCAATACCCCAAACAAGGGGAAAACGAACAAAATAATCAGCCAGGCGAAGGCCGCCCCCGTATTGCGCTGCTGATACAGGACGCGGATGACGCAGGCGGAAACGGCGGCAATATGCAGCCAAAGCAACAAAGTGGCGGATGACATACAAAATCCCGGTGCCTAATCTTGCGGCAAGCGGCTGATATCGGCCTGTGCGGCAGCCTTGCCGCTTTCACCGTTTACCATTACCGCCGTATCGCCCAAATCCACCATATAATAATGACCCCGGTCGGTTATAAAATGCCAGGCCAACATTTCCCGCCCCTCATAATCGCAATAATCGCCCGCCGTGATGCGGTCCAGCGACTGCCCGGCCTCCCTACACAACAAATCAATGATTTTGTAATAACGCGGGGCGTTTTCGGCGGCCTGCTTCTGCCGTTCCGCCAAATCGGGCAGCGCGTTTTGCGCGGCCTCCAAAATCTTCTCAAATTCTTCCCGGCCGACCAGCGTCAGCTTGGGATGGCGGCGCAAAAAATCCTCATTTTTCCGCCACAAATCCTCTTCCTCGTTCAACTGAAAAATGCGGTCGCTGATTTGGTCCAACAGATCGCGTTCTTGGTTGTCGCCGAAATATCCGCTTTCAAAAAAGGCCGTTTTCTCTTCATCCGACATACGGTCGAACAGCGCGGCGGCTTCCTCAAACAAGGCCGAATGCCGTTTCGCCCCCATGTCCTTCATACCCCGGCGGATAGCGGAAACAATATGGCTATGCCAGCCGCTGTTATAGACAAACTGCGAGAAACCGCCGTTTTCCAGCTGTGCCAGATAATAATCGACATAGTAGCTGTTCAGTGCGTCGGGCAGGATTTCCTCCTCCGTCAGATAATGCTCGAAATACTGGTTTACATGTTCTATATTGTTGTAAACAAAGCTGTTATCGTAATTAACTTCATCATCGTCCTCGGTATAGGCACGGTTGATGTACAGGTGTTTGGCGGGCATGGTTGGTCCTTATTTGTCGGCGGGGTTGCTGAAAGGGGAAACGGGCGGCGGCCGCCGTTTCCCTTCGCGGCCGGATTTCCTCAGGCCATGTCGCGGGCGGCGCGGTACAAATCCTTCCAGCCCTCGCGTTGTTTGACCACCGTTTCCAAATATTCCTGCCACACAATCTTATCCTGAACGGGGTCTTTGACCACCGCGCCCAAAAGCCCGGCAATCAGGTCGTCCGCCTTGAGTTCGCCGTCGCCGAAAAAGCCGCTCAGGGTCAGGCCGTTGTTTACCACGGAAATGGCCTCGGCGGTGGAAAGCGTGCCGCTGGGGGTTTTGAGCTTGGTTTTGCGGTCGGCCGTTACGCCGCCGCGCAGTTCGCGGAATATGGTAACAATGCGCTGGATTTCTTCCAGGGCGGGCGCGTGCGCGGGCAGTTTCAAGGTTTTTTCAAACCCGGCCACGCGGGTGCGGACGATTTCGACTTCTTCGTCCAAACTGTCGGGCAGGGGCAGGATGACGGTGTTGAAGCGGCGTTTGAGCGCGCTGGACAAGTCGTTTACGCCTTTGTCGCGGTTGTTGGCGGTGGCTATCATGTTGAAGCCGCGCACGGCCTGCACCTCGGTGTTGAGTTCGGGGATGGGCAGGGTTTTTTCCGACAAAATGGTGATTAAGGTGTCCTGCACATCGCTGCCTATGCGGGTCAGCTCTTCTATGCGGGCGGTTTTGCCCTCGCGCATGGCGCGTAATACGGGGGTTTCCACCAAGGCGCTTTCGGACGGGCCTTTGGCCAGTAATTCGGCATAGTTCCAGCCGTAGCGCACGGCTTCTTCGCCCGTGCCGGCCGTACCTTGCACCACCAGTGTGGAATCACCGGACACGGCGGCGGCGATATGCTCGCTCACCCAGCTTTTGGCCGTGCCGGGCAGGCCGTAAAGCAGCAGGGCGCGGTCCGTGGCCAAAGTGGCGACGGCAATTTCCATCAGGCGGCGGCGGCCTATGTATTTGGGGGTGATTTCAAAGCCGTTTTTGAGTTTGCCGCCCATCAGGTAGGTTACGACCGATTGAGGCGAAAGCTGCCAGCGTTCCGGTACGGGATGGGTTTCTTGTTGTTTGAGTTCGTGCAGTTCTTCAGCGAACTGTTGTTCGGCGTGTTGGCGCAAGATGTCGGACATGGGGTTTCCTTTTCGGGTTGGGTTTTTCGGATGCGGCAGCAGGCCGGATAAAGGCCTGTGCCGTATATTTGTCTGAATATGGTAGTTTTTTAATCCGCTATAAATCGGCGAATGATAAGGGGTTTTGCCATCGGGGGTCGTCAGGGCGTTTGGACGGCTGCCAAGGCATCTTTAAATTCGCGCTTCTGCCGCATCAGTTGCTGCAGCTTTTGCATGATTTCGCTTTTAAATTTTTGTGCCTGGGCCCGGTTGTCGTTTTTTTGTTCCTCGGCGGCCGGGAGGGGGTGGGCGTAGAGGTCCGTAAGGCGGGCGACGGCTTCAGATCCGCTGTTCAGTTTGGCCGAGAAAACAACGGGCGTGTTGTCTTCGTCTATGTAAAGGCGGTTGCTATTCAGCCAATGCAGCATCAACAGGGATTGCTGTTCGCCCCATTCGCCCCCGTCTGCCTTATAGTAGTCCCGATTCGTTCCATAATCATAATAGTCATCGGCATAATAATAGATGGTGTAGGGCGGGTGGATGGTTTTTAATTTGTCCAAGCCGTTTTTCAACAGCAGTTTTTCTATGACGGCGGATGGCAGGGCAAACAGGTGTTCGGCCATTTCGTTGCGGGATTGGCCGGTGTTTTTAAAGACGGTGGTGGAGGGTGCGTCAAACAGCCTGTTTTGCACCACGGCGGCGGTGAATGCGGGGTCGTGGTCCATGGCGCGTATCCAGTCCGCCCAGTCCAGGTATTTTTTGACCGGCGGGGCTTTGGCCAGGATTTCGGCCGCCTCTTCAAGGCTGCAGTGCATAAAGGCCGCCCAGCCGGACAGGGGGATACGCATAATAATTTGAAATAATTGGTATTCTTGGTCGGTTTCGTTTTTGCGCGGGCTGATTTGTTCTATGCCGGCGGCTTTCATTTCTTCGGTGTAGGGTGCGTCCGTATGCTGCCACAGGCCGGAAAAAATGCCCTCTGTGCCGGACGGCCAGTTTTTCAGGCGTTCGGCCAGATTCCGCGTGCCGTCTTTTAAACGGCACTGCAGCCTTGCGCCCAGCCAGTGCAGCAGTTGCCGCGCGATTTCGCTGTCGGGCAGCCTGGCCAGCAGTTTTTGCGCGGTTTCGCGCACGGGTTTGCTGCGGTCTTTCAGGGCGGCGGTCAAAAAGGCTTCGTCCGTGGGCGAGAGGCCGTTTTCCAAGATGTTTATATAATCTTGGCGGTGGTTGGCGGGGGCGGTTTTCCAGATTTTTTCCAGTTGCGCCAAGGCGGCCTGCGGGTCTTTGCTGCGGGTTTCGGCCAGCCAGCGTTTGCGTTCGGCAAAGCCCGCCAGTTCCCAATCGGTTTCTTCTTCGGCGATGATGGCGGCGGCTTTTTCGCCGTCCGTTTGCGCGAGTACCCAGCGGCCGAATCCGCCCAATATGGCGGCCGGTACTTTGGGCCGGTTGGGGGTTTTCGCGCTGCGGCGGCGGTAGTCCAGGACTTCGTCCAGATAAGCTTTGGGAATGGTCAGGCCTTGGGCGGACAGTTGTTTGAAGGCATAGGACAGCAGGGTGGCGTTGCGGGGGGTGTTGAGCCACTGGCGCAGTATCTTCATGGCCGCATCGGGGGCGGGGGTGTCCGATGACGCGCCCTCAAAGGCCGGGGCCGGCTGCCATGTGCCGTCATCGGGCGCAAGGCGTTGGCCGCCGTAGTGGTAGGCGGCGGCAAGCAGGGCCTGGCGGTAGAAGCGGTTTTCGCCGCCGTCATCGGACTGGGGCAGCAGGGCCTGCAAGGCGGCGGGCAGGTCGGCCGGGTCGGGTTGTTGGCGGGCTGTGCCGATTAGGGCGGTGTTGAGCAGGTTTTGGGGCAGCATTTTGTTTCCCTAGGGCTGGTGTGGTGGTTTTCAGACGGCAAAAACCGTTTGAAAAATATTGTTTACGGAATATGGGGTATCTTCACCCCCAAGGCGGCAAAGGCTTGCTCCAAGGCCGCCACGGCATCGGCATTGTCGCGCACGCACAGCAAGAAGCTGTTGTCGCCGTCGCCAAACGCCGACACAACCAGGCGCAGGCCCAGGCTTTGGAGCAGGCGGTTGTAGCAATCCAGCGCGAAATCGGCAAAATATCCTTCTTCGTATTCCCTAAACCGCCATTCCCAATCATTATCATCATCCGACATGTCTTCCAAGTCTTCATAACCCGTATCGGGCGGCAATCCGTGGCGGGACAGGAAATCTTGATAAAACCTTTCCTCTATATCGGCGGCCGGGGAGGGAAAATTCTGCCCCGCAGCCTTGACGGCGGCCAGTTTGTCCAAATAAACATAAGGTTCTTTCCATTCCACATACTGCATAAACCTTCCGTCTTGCGACAAGGCGGGATAGAGCCATTTGTAAATCAGATTTCCGCCGGCGGGCATGGGGCTGTAGGGCAAGTCATCACGCCGCAGCTTGGGCACTGCAGCCAACAGGGCTTGGATTAAGGCGGTTTGGGCCGGGGTCATGGCATATTCGGCTTGGGTTTGGGGCATGGTTTGAGTTCAAACGGAAATTTTTTCTTGGGACAACAGTTTCGGGCGGCCGTTTCGGCCTATGCAGGACAAGATATCGGTTTGGCGGCGGTTGAAGTCGTGCAGCAGGAAGGCCGAAAACGGGCGGTCTTCGCAGGCCAACAGCAATTCCATATGCTGTTTTTCGTCCAATGCCACGGGCAGGAGGAAACCTTCGCCGCTTAGGGCGAAACGGCCGTCTTTTTTCAGCAGCGTCAGGTTGGCGGCAAAAAAGGGCAGGTGTGCCTGCAGGGGGTTGGCGGCATATTCTTCCAACATTTTTTGCCAAGCCGCCTGCAGGGGGGCGGCGGCTTCGGGCCCGGCCTCATCCTTTATCTGCCAGTCTTGGGCCAGGGCGCGCAGGTTATGCACCCCGGGGTAGAAACACAAAGCCCCGTCATATGCGCTTCCGGCCAAGACGGCGGGGGCGGCGGCGGGCGCGCCTTTGATGACAAATTCCAAAATACAGGCGAAGCGGCGGCTGTTTTTGCCATACAGCCAATAACTGTCGGCACGGCCGCGTTCGATTTCCTCACTCGTAACGCCTATGCTGATCCATTCGTCTTGTTGCGGGGGCTGCTGCAGCACACTGTCGCGGCTGACGGGGAAGCCTATGCGGGCGCGGATTTCATCCTGCCAATCTTGGGGCAGGGTATCGAGTTTTTCTAAGGCTTGGGTAATCAGGTGCAGTTTGCCCAGACGGTAGAGCATTTCTTCGTGCGACTGGACGGGCAGGGCGGCCAGTTGCTGCAGTTGGCCGGAAACGGCGGGCGATTGGGCATCCACCATGCGTTTGGCCATGTCGTATAAGGCACTTTTGTCGTGGTCCAGGTGCATTAGCCCGTTGCGTAGGACATCGTTCAGCCACAGGCGCAAATCGGCCATGCCCGCTTTTACTTTTTTCAGCCTTGCGGCGGCGCGTTTTTGCTGCTCTGCGGGGTCGGCGGCCTTGGCCTCTTCGCCTGCTGCCTTGGCGGCGCGTTTTTCCTGCGCCTTGCCGCGCTTTTCCAGCCATTCGGCCACCCAGTCGGGGGAGGGCGCATCGGCGGTGAATTTGCCTTGTTGTTCGGCGAAATGCAACAGCAGGGCGAGGCCGTGTTTGCAGGGGAATTTGCGGCTGGGGCAGGAACACTTGGTGGTGAAGTCGGAGAGGTCGGCGGCGGTTTGATAGGGGTTTTTGCCGCTGCCCTGGCAATGTCCCCAAACCGCCTGTCCGTTAAAGGCCAACAGCGGCCATTTGGCTATACCCAAACTTTTGGCGGCTTTTATAGAGGAATCGTCTGGGGCGAGTTGCAAGACTTGTGCTGTGGTAATTTGGGTCATGGCGGTTTGGGATATGGCAAACGGGC
>JAUMUU010000065.1 GCA_030530545.1 Neisseria sp.
CGGCATCCGTACGATTACGGCGTGCCGCCTAATCGTACCTACGTCTGTTGCCCACCCAAAACAAGGATTCCCGCCGCCATCTCCCCCAAATATCGCCCGAGCGCGGAGCGGACGTAAAACCGACAATGACAAAAAAACCGCCTGAAAATCCCGCTGCGGGGTTTTTCGGGCGGTTTTCCGGCATATCACCGATTAGCGTCGTGGAGAACAGTCTTTATAAACGATTTGGCCGTTGGGCGCGGTAATCATGATGGGCTGTTTGCGGTAGGACTTGGAATCCATATAGCCCGTGGTCAAAACATAGCCGTCCTCTTCGCCGTAAAAAGTGTCCACGTTGTCGGAGCGGTTCAGGTCTATGGGCAGGAAGCGGCGGCGGCCGTTCACGCTGGCGGCGGCGTATGTGGTCAGACCCTGTTTGTTGAAACCGTAGGTAACGGTTACGCGTTTGCCCTGTTGGCAACGGTAGCTTACCGATTTTTTGGCAACGGTGGGGTTGCTGATTTCGGCAGCCATGGCCGTGCTTCCGGCAAACATCAGGGCGGACAGGGCGATTGCAGATGCCAATTTCATGAGATGTTCCTTTCGGTAATACCGCCTAATCGGCGGAGGGTTTTAGGACGGCCGCAGGCTGCGGCCGGAATCTTTCCGTATGGCGGCCCTAGCATTCCAACCGCCATACTTCTCAATAAGGTTTTTCCGGCTTGTGCCGCAAACGGGCGGCAGACCAAGCCTATGGGCGGCACTTTAATCTTTTTGTCGCGGCTGTGCAATTTGTGTTCGGTTTGTCGGGCGGCGGCGGTAGGCTTATGGGGCGGGGCGGGGAAAATTTCTGAAAACCTGTGTAATCAAACGCGGGATAAAGTATTGATAATGCGGAATATGGGAGGTTTCTTCCTTTTCAAATAAAAACAAAGATTGACAAATTTTATTTGAAACGGATAGTGCATAAAAGCAACAGTATAAGATAACGTGCTGCACGCCCGCAGGCCGGCCTACCCCTGCCGCCTCCGGCCTGATTTCAAAAGGCAGGCCGTCTGAAAACCCGCTTCAAACAACCTGCCTTTCCGTAAGGGCCGCCCCGGTTCAAACGTGTACCTTAAGCAGTTCCACTTCGAACACCAAAGTGGCATGGGGCGGGATAACGCTTCCCGCACCGCGTGCGCCGTAAGCCATTTCGGGCGGGATGGTCAGTTTGCGCTTCCCGCCCTCCCTCATACCTATCAAACCCTCATCCCAACCCCGGATGACGCGGCCCGCGCCCAAGGTAAGGGTGAAGGGTTGTCCGCGCGCGACACTGGAGTCAAAGAGACTGCCGTCCGTGAGGAAGCCGGTGTAGTGAACCGTGATTTCCCCGCCCTTTTCGGCGGTTTTCCCGTTGCCGCTTACAATGTCTTCTATAATCAAATCCATAAACTGCTTTCTCCCATAGGGCTGCCTGGCCCCGGTTTAAAACCAAACCACTATAACATATTTCCAACTGCCAAACGCGCGGTTACGGCCACCCGCCCGGGATTGCAAACGGCGCGGATTTGGGCATTCCCTCATCAATATGATAACATTAACAAAACGCTTACAATCCGTTTTCGGAACGTTTTGCCGCATTGCCTGCAAAACACCGTTTTTGCCTGAGTGAAACCAACCCCGCCCCGCCGCAAAAAGGGCGGGGTTTCAACCCAAAAGGAAAATTATGAATGCAGTCGTGGTTGCCGTGGCGGTGATGCTGGTATTGTCGCTGACACGGATTCATGTGGTGCTGAGCCTGACCATAGGGGCCTTTGTCGGCGGCTGGGCGGCCGGGATGCCCCTGGAAAACGTAGTCGGCAGCGGCAACGAGGTTTTACGGGCGGGCATTATCCCGGCCTTCAACGAAGGCCTGAAAAACGGGGCGGAAATCGCCTTATCCTATGCCATGCTGGGGGCTTTCGCCATGGCCATCACCCATTCGGGCCTGCCGCAGCAGTTGTCGGGCGCGGTGGTGCGCCACTTGAACAAGGCGCAGGCCGGGGCCGGCGGTTCGGCGGCGGCGGAAATCAACATCAAACGGCTGCTGCTGGCCATGCTGCTGGTTATGGGGATAATGAGCCAAAACGTCGTACCCATACACATAGCCTTCATCCCCATGATAGTGCCGCCGTTGCTTTTGGTGTTCAACCGCCTGAAAATCGACCGGCGGCTGATTGCCTGCATACTGACCTTCGGCCTGGTTACAACCTATATGTACCTGCCATACGGCTTTGGCGAGATTTTTTTAAACAAAATGCTGTTGGGCAATATTCAGAAAGCCGGTTTGGACACCGGCGGGGCAGATGTGATGCGGGCTATGCTGATACCCGCCTTGGGCATGGTGGCGGGGCTGTTGTCGGCCTTTTTCCATTACCGCAAGCCGCGCGATTACACCGATAACGCGGCAGACGCGTCCGACAACGAAAAAGCGGCCGCCATCCCCCAGCCTTCCGCCTACCGCAGCGCGGCGGCCGTGGCGGCCATAGCCGTCTGCTTCGCCATCCAGCTCAGTTATAAGGGCGCGCTGCTTTTGGGCGCGATGGTGGGCTTTGCCATATTCATGATGCTGGGCGTTATCCGGCGCAACGAGGCCGGCGACGTGTTCGGCGAGGGCATACGCATGATGGCCACGGTGGGCTTCATTATGATAGCGGCACAGGGTTTTGCCGCCGTGATGGAGGCTACAGGCCAAATCGGGCTGTTGGTGGAGGACAGTATGGCCGCGTTTGGCGGCAGCAAGGGCATTGCGGCCTTCGTGATGCTGCTGGTCGGGCTGCTGGTAACCATGGGCATAGGCTCGTCTTTTTCCACCCTGCCGATTATCACCGCGATTTATGTGCCCCTGTGCGTCAGCCTGGGTTTTTCGCTGCCCGCCACCATAGCCATCATAGGCACGGCCGGCGCGTTGGGCGATGCCGGCTCGCCCGCATCCGATTCCACCCTGGGTCCGACCATGGGGCTGAATGCGGACGGCCAGCACGACCATATCCGCGATTCGGTGATACCCACCTTCATCCATTACAACATCCCGCTGCTGGCCGCAGGCTGGATTGCCGCCATGGTGCTGTAAATGGAAGAATTGGAACAACGCATCGCGGAATTGGAAATACAGGCGGCCATGCAGGACGAATTGCTGCAAAGCCTGAACGACACGGTTGCCCGCCTGAATGAAACCCTTGCCCTGCAGCAGGGGCAGCTCAGGCTGCTTTACAGCCGGCTGCAGGACAGGGCCGCCGTTTCGGACGGCACGGACCCGTCCGAAGAAGTGCCGCCGCATTATTAGCGGCAGGCACTTGCCAAAACAAGGCGGTTGCCGCATAATCCGCCGATTGCCCCTAGGGGCGGTTTTGAAGCATAGGCACAATCCCTATGCCCGTTAAGCGAAAGGATTTTTCAAATGAAGCAAGACATTCACCCCAACTACCATGAAGTAAGCGTAACCTGTTCCTGCGGCAACAAGTTTGTAACCAAATCGGCCATGGAGAAAGAAAACTTCACCATAGAGGTTTGCTCGCAGTGCCACCCGTTCTATACCGGCCAGCAAAAAATCGTGGATACGACCGGCCGTGTGGACAAATTCAATCAGAAATACGGCAAAATGTTCAAACGCAGCTAATGCGTCTGCCGCTGTGAAAAAGACCGCTTTGGCGGTCTTTTTTTGCCTGAATCCGACCAGGCCGCGCCCTGAAAACGGCTTTAAGCGTTAAAATAATTCCATCGCGAACGGGGTTTGCCGCCGTTTCGGTTCGAAGCGGGCCCGGGAGGCAAGGCGGGGAAACAAAGAAAATCAACCAGATGCCGCGCCGTTTTTTCCAGCCTCCGTTTTCAGGAAATTTCAACCGTCAAGGAGGCTTTGATGAATATCCGCACTTTCTGCGGCAGCCGCCCCCGGCTCGGCACGGGGGTGTATGTGGATTCGGCGGCCTTGCTCATCGGCCGCGTGTTTTTGGCCGACTGGGTGTCCGTGTGGCCGTTTGCGGTGTTGCGCGGCGATGTGCAGGAAATCCGTGTCGGTGCGCGCAGCAATATTCAGGACGGCTGCGTGCTGCATGTCAGCGGCGGCCGGAGTGGCAATCCCCGGGGTTCGCCCCTGGTATTGGGCGAAGAGGTAACGGTCGGCCACCGCGCCGTGCTGCACGGCTGCACCATAGGCAGCCGCGTTTTGGTAGGGATGGGGGCGGTGATATTGGACGATGCCGTGGTGGGGGATGATGTCATCATCGGTGCGGGCAGCCTGGTCGCGCCCCGCAAGCGTTTGGAATCGGGTTTCCTCTATACGGGTTCGCCCGCCCGGGCGGTAAGGCCTTTGACGGATGAGGAAAGGGCGTTCCTGCCCCTGTCGGCGGCCGGTTATGTGGAGACGGCGCAGGCACATGCGGGAGGCGTTCCGCCGAACGGGGAGGGCGGTGTGTATGGTGGATTAAAATAAAAATGAGACAGGGCGGCAACACCCGCCGTGTACGGATGGTACATAAGGGCTTTGGCAGGGGCTTAGCCTTGCAATTTTAGTTCACTATAAAATTTATCTGCCGCATATTTTTTATACGGGGCGGCACGGGTTTTTAATCCGCGCCCGTTCAGACGGCCCTGCCGCCATAATTAAGGGCGGGGTTTCAACCATTAAGGAATTTTTTGATGAAACACGACAATCTGCGCGATACCGCCCGCATACGCCACAATACGAAAATCATTGCCACGCTGGGGCCGGCCAGCAACCGGGTCGATTTGTTGCGCGATATGGTTTTGGCCGGGGGGCTGAATGTCGTCCGTTTCAATTTCAGCCACGGCACGGCGGAATTTCACCGCGCGAATGCGGAAATCGTGCGCGAGGCGGCCAGGCAGGCCGGTCAGGAGGTGGCGATTATGGCCGATTTGCAGGGCCCCAAAATCCGTATCGGCAAAATCGCGGGCGGCGGCATGGAGGTGGATGCCGGCCAAACCCTGCTGTTGGATGCGGCCTTTGAAGGCGAGGGCGGGCAGGGCAAGGTGGGCGTGGATTACCGCGAATTGCCCAACGATGTGCGCGCGGGGGACGTGCTGCTGTTGGATGACGGCCTGTTGTCGCTCAGGGTGAACTGGGTAAGCGGCAGCGAAATCTTTACCACCGCCCTGAACCGCCATGTTTTAAAAAGCAACAAGGGCATTAATAAGGTGGGGGGCGGTTTGTCGGCCGGCGCGCTGACGGAAAAGGATTTCCGCGATTTGAAAACCGCCGTGGCCATAGGTTGCGATTATTTGGCGGTCAGTTTTGTGAAGGATGCGGCCGATATGCACGCCGCCCGCGAGGCGGTGGAGGCCGAATGCGGCAATGGCGCGAAGCCGGGGCTGGTGGCCAAAATCGAACGTATAGAGGCGGTGGCGAATTTGGACGGGATTATCGCGGCCTCGGACGGGATTATGGTGGCGCGCGGCGATTTGGCGGTGGAGGTCGGCAATGCCGCCGTGCCCGCGCTGCAAAAGCGCATGATACGCCGCGCCCGCGAAATGCGCCGTTTCAGCATTACCGCCACGCAGATGATGGAGTCTATGATTACCAACCCCGTGCCGACCCGGGCGGAGGTCAGTGATGTGGCCAATGCGGTGTTGGACGGTACGGATGCGGTGATGTGTTCGGCCGAAACGGCGGTGGGGGATTATCCGTTTGAAACGGTGCGCCAAATCGCGCTGATTTGCGCGGCGGCGGAAAAGGAGCAGGATTCGCTGGTCGGGGTTTCGGACGGGCTGCCCGACAACAGCCGTACCGACCATGCCATAGCGGACGGGGCGGTGCATATCGCCCGCAGTGTGAACGCCCGCGCGATTGTGGCTTTGACCGAAAGCGGCAGTACGGCCTTCCATATCAGCCGCCACAGTATTCAGATTCCGATTTACGCCCATACGCCCGATGTCGCCGCCCAAAGGCGTATGGCCATGTATCGCGGTGTGCGGCCGCTGCAGACCCTGACCGGCCGCAACCACGACGAGGCCCTGCGCGAGGTGGAGGCCGATTTGGTCGGGCGCGGGCTGCTGGCCGCCGGGGACCGCTATATTATCACCAGCGGCCAAAGGATGAGGGTGAGCGGCAGTACCAATACGCTGCAGGTAATGGAGGTCGCGCCCCCGGCAGCCTGATTTTCAGGTGTCGATGCCGCTTTGGGAAGGATATGGGACGGTTTCCAACGATGGTTTGTTTGTTCCTGTGCAGGTTTGATGGTTCAGAATTTGATATGACGGAAAGTTAGGATTTTTATGAAGTTTATTGATGAGGCGAAAATAGAAGTGGCCGCCGGACGGGGGGGCAACGGCGCGGCCAGTTTCCGGCGCGAGAAGTTCGTTCCCCGGGGAGGGCCGGACGGCGGCGACGGCGGCAGGGGCGGCAGTGTTTACGCCCTGGCCGACGAGGGGCTGAATACTTTGGTGGAATACCGCTTTGTCAAGCGTTATCAGGCCAAAAACGGTGAAAAGGGCCACGGTTCGGACCGTTATGGCGCGGGGGCGGACGATATTGTGCTGCCCATGCCTGTGGGTACGCTGATCCGCGATGCGGATACGGGCGAGGTCGTGGCCGATCTGACCCGCCACGGCCAGAAGGTTTGTCTGGCGCGCGGGGGGCGGGGCGGTTTGGGCAATATTCATTTCAAGTCTTCCACCAACCGCGCGCCCAAGCAGTCCACGCCCGGCGAAGAGGGCGAGGCCAAAAGTCTGGTTTTGGAGTTGAAGGTGCTGGCCGATGTGGGCCTGCTGGGCATGCCCAATGCGGGCAAGTCCACGCTGATACGCGCGGTGTCCGCCGCCCGCCCCAAGGTGGCCGATTATCCGTTTACCACGCTGCATCCGAATTTGGGCGTGGTGCGTATAGATGAAAACAATAGTTTTGTGATGGCCGATATTCCCGGGCTGATTGAAGGGGCGGCCGAGGGGGCGGGGCTGGGCCACCGTTTTTTGCGCCATTTGTCGCGCACGGGGCTGCTGCTGCATGTGGTGGACTTGGCACCGTTTGACGAGGCGGCCGACCCTGCGGCCGATGCTTTGGCGGTTGCGGACGAGTTGCGAAAGTATGATGAGGAGTTGTACGGCAAGCCGCGCTGGCTGGTGTTGAACAAGCTGGATATGTTGGACGGGGAAGAGGCCGAGGCGCGGGCGGAGGCGTTTTTGCGGCAAATCGGCTGGGATTATCCCGCGCCGGACGACAGGTCGGGCTTTGATACGGATACGCCGCGCCTGTTCAAAATCAGTGCGCTCACGCATGAGGGGACGCAGGATTTGGTGCTGCAAATCAGCCGGTATCTGGATGAGAAAAGGCGTTTGGCTGCGGAAACTTTGGCGGCCGCCGAACAGGAAGTGCCTGTGGCGCAGACGGATACCTCGGTGTTTAAGGCGCAATAGGGGCGGCTTTGTCCGCTGTGGTTTTTCCCGTAAAATGCGGGCTTTGTTTTTTCGGACGGCTTGGTTTTCGCGGGCCGTCTGAAACTTTTAATTTGCGATGCGATGATTAAAAAAATATTCGATTGGTTTGAAAACCGGGTGGACGCTTATCCCGAAGCCGCCCCGCTGTCGCCGAGGAAGGGGCTGCTGCCCTTTGTTTGGTCGGGCATGGACGGTGTGCGCAAATGGATAGCCGTGCTGGCGGTGATGACGGCGGGCATAGGCATTATGGAGGCCCTGCTGTTTCAGTTTATGGGCAGGGTGGTGGACTGGCTGGGCAAATATACGCCCGAGATGCTGTTTGCCGAAAAAGGCTGGGCTTTGGCGGGCATGGCCCTGATGATGCTGTTGTCGGTGTGCTGGATATTTGTCGCGTCCAATGTGAGGCTGCAAACCCTGCAGGGCGTGTTCCCCATGCGCCTGCGCTGGAATTTCCACCGCCTGATGCTGGGGCAGTCGCTGGGCTTTTATCAGGACGAATTTGCCGGGCGGGTGTCGGCCAAGGTGATGCAGACCGCATTGGCCCTGCGCGACGTGGTGATGACCGTGGCCGACATGGTTGTTTATGTGCTGGTGTATTTTATTACTTCGGGCGTGATTCTGGCCGCGCTGGACGGCTGGCTTTTGCTGCCCTTTGTCGGCTGGCTAATCGGCTTTGCCGCCGTGATGCGCTTTCTGATTCCCAAATTGGGCAGGACGGCCGCCGCGCAGGCCGATGCGCGTTCGCTGATGACGGGGCGCATCACCGATGCCTATTCCAACATCACCACGGTCAAACTCTTCTCCCACGGCGCGCGCGAGGCGGCCTACGCCCGGCAGTCTATGGAGGAGTTTATGGTAACGGTGCACGCGCAGATGCGGCTGGCCACGCTGTTGCACACCTGCAGCTTTATGGTGAATACGTCGCTTACTTTAAGCACCGCCGCCTTGGGCATCTGGCTGTGGCATCAGGGGCAGGTGGGCGTGGGCGCGGTGGCTACGGCAACGGCCATGGCCCTGCGCGTGAACGGCCTGTCGCAATATATTATGTGGGAATCGGCGCGGCTGTTTGAAAATATAGGCACGGTCAGCGACGGTATGGCCACGCTGTCCAAACCGCAGACTATTTTGGACAAACCCGGCGCGCTGCCTTTGAAGGTGGAAAGGGGCGAAATCAAGTTCGAGCATGTCGATTTTTCTTATGATGCGGGCAAGCCTTTGTTGAACGGTTTTAATTTGACCATCAGGCCGGGCGAAAAGGTCGGCTTAATCGGCCGCAGCGGCGCGGGCAAATCCACCATAGTCAATCTGCTGCTGCGCTTTTACGAACCGCAAAGCGGCACGATTTCTATAGACGGGCAAAATGTGCAGGACGTTACCCAGGAAAGCCTGCGCGCGCAAATCGGGCTGGTTACGCAGGATACCAGCCTGCTGCACCGCTCCGTGCGCGACAATATCGTCTACGGCCGCCCCAATGCCACGGACGAAGAGATGATGCAGGCCGCCGAACGCGCCGAAGCCGCCGGCTTCATCCCCAATCTGTCGGACGCGAAAGGCCGCACGGGCTATGACGCGCATGTGGGCGAACGCGGCGTGAAACTCTCCGGCGGCCAACGCCAGCGCATCGCCATCGCCCGCGTGATGCTCAAAGACGCGCCCATCCTGCTCTTGGACGAGGCCACCAGCGCGCTGGATTCCGAAGTGGAAGCCGCGATTCAGGAAAGTTTGGACAAGATGATGGAGGGCAAAACCGTCATCGCCATCGCCCACCGCCTCTCCACCATAGCCGCCATGGACAGGCTCATCGTGTTGGACAAAGGCCGCATAGTCGAACAGGGCACGCACGCCGAACTTCTGGCGCAAAACGGCCTGTATGCCAAATTGTGGTCGCGCCAAAGCGGCGGCTTTTTGACCGAGCACGAAGGCGAAGCCTGAACAAAACGGCAAAAGGCCGTCTGAAAAATGCGGATACCGTTTTTCAGACGGCCTTTCCCGTTGCCAACAACGGCAAAATATGCCATAACCGCGCCCACATTGCGCGAACCGGAAAAATAGCATGACTGACGGACAAGAACGCCACTATAGGCTGCGGCTGGCACTGATGCCGCACATAGGCGCGGAAACCTTCCAACAACTCATAGACCGCTTCGGCACGGCCGAGGCCGCATGGCGGGCGGACGACGGAGCCGTGCGGCAAATACTGACGCGCAAGGCCGCGCAAGACTCATGGGCAACCCGCCGCAGCGAAGCCGAAGAGGCGGCGGAAGCCGCCGAAAAATGGTCGGAACAAGAAAACTGCCGCCTGCTGCTGTCGGGCGACGACGACTTCCCCGCCATGCTGACCGAGGGCATCACCCCGCCGCCGCTGCTGTTCGTGCGCGGCAACGCCGAACTGCTGCACCGCCCGTCCGTGGCCGTAGTCGGCAGCCGCCATGCCACCCCGCAGGCACTGCGTATCGCCCGCGACTTCGGCAAAAGCCTGTCCGAACACGGCATCCCCGTCGTATCCGGCATGGCGGCGGGCATAGACACCGCCGCCCATCGCGGCGCACTGGCGGCCGGCGGCGGCACCATCGCATTTTGGGGGACGGGCATAGACCGCGTCTACCCCTCGTCCAACCGCCAACTGGCGCACGAACTGGACAAAAAAGGCGCAATCGTCTCCGAATTCCCGCTGGGCACACCCCCGGCGGCGGGCAACTTCCCGCGCCGCAACCGCCTGATAGCCGCCCTGTCGCAGGCCGTTTTAGTTGTGGAGGCCGCCCTGGAATCCGGTTCCCTGATAACCGCGCGGCTGGCGGGCGAAATGGGGCGCGAAGTGCTGGCCGTGCCCGGTTCCATAGACAACCCCCACAGCAAAGGCTGCCACAAACTGATTAAAGAAGGCGCGAAACTGACCGAGGCACTGGAAGACATCCTTCAAGAATGCCCTCACCTGTTGCCAGAAAGCACCGCTTCATCATATTCTATATATAAACAAAAACCGCCTGCCGCATACGGCGGCGAACCGCCCACCGCCCCTGCGCAAACCGAAGAAGGGCTGATAAAGCACATAGGATACAGCCCCGTCCACCCCGACATACTGGCCGAACGCCTGGACATACCGGCGGCCGACCTATACGCGGCCTTATTGGAATTAGAATTGGACGGCAAAATCACCGCCTTGTCCGGCGGCCGCTACCAACGCATTTAAAACCGCGAACAACACACAAAAATGACAATGCAAAAAAACACCAAACGCCCAATAGTCGAACTGATAGTCTTCCTGATCAACCATTTCGAAGACTACGGCAGCTGCCCCGAATCGGCCGCTGCAGGCAAAACCTTCGAAGAAATCGGCTTTGATGCCGAGAGCGTCTTCAAAGTCTTCACCCTGCTGGAAGAAATGAACTTCGAACCGCAGTGGCTGGGCGGCAACAGCACCGCCCCCCGGGCCTATTGGCCGGGCGAAACCGCCGTCCTGACGGCCGAAGTGCGCGGCGAAATCCACCGCCTGGAACAGGCCGGCATCCTGACCGCCGCCCAGCGCGAATACATCATCCACGTCCTAATGATGATAGTGCCAGAAGAAGAAGCCGATGCCGACATGGTCAAAGGCATAGCCCTGCTCATGACCTGGGCAAACCGGCTGAAACTGCCCGCCCCCGTCCGCAACGAAATGCTGTTTTCCCTGCACAAAGAAAACACCATACACTGAATCCTGCGGCCCATGCCCCGCCTTTTCCGGGCGGGGCGGAAACAACCGCCCCAAACAACATAAACCGCACCGCAACCCTGTTAAAACACCAGAGAACACCCATGGCTAAAAACCTGCTTGTCGTCGAATCCCCGTCCAAGGCCAAAACCCTGAAAAAATATTTGGGCGGCGACTTTGAAATCCTGGCCTCCTACGGCCATGTCCGCGACCTGCTGCCCAAAAGCGGCGCGGTCGATCCCGAACACGGCTTTGCCATGCAATACGAACTCATCAAACGCAACGCCAAACACGTAGATGCCATAGTCGCCGCCGCCCGCGAGGCCGAAAACATCTACCTCGCCACCGACCCGGATAGGGAAGGCGAAGCCATTTCCTGGCA
>JAUMUU010000185.1 GCA_030530545.1 Neisseria sp.
TGAAATACGCCGAAGAAAAAGGCTACAGCCATGTGTTGCAGGTCGATGCCGACGGCCAGCACTGCCTGGAAGACACGCCCAAACTCTTGGCGGCGGCGCAACAAAACCCCGAAGCCCTCGTCTGCGGCTGGCCGCAATACGGCGGCGACGCGCCCAAAGCGCGGCTGTACGGGCGCAAAATTACCGATTTTTGGAACATGCTGCACACTTGGTCTTGCGACATCAAAGACGGCATGTGCGGCTTCCGCCTGTACCCGCTTGCCCCCGCGCTTTCGGTCGTCCGCGAAGAAACCGTGGGCGACCGCATGGATTTCGACACGGAAATCCTCATCCGCCTCTACTGGCGCGGCGTAAGGCCGGTTTGGATTAAAACGCCCGTGCAATATGCCGCCGACGGCGTGTCCCACTTCAAGGCCCTGGCCGACAACGTGCGCATCAGCAAAATGCACGCGCGGCTGTTTTTAGGCATGTTGCGGCGGCGGTTTTTCAACACAGCCCGCTAACCCCCGCGCGCCTTTGCGCCACAGGGCAGGGCGGTAACGCGGCGCAAGCGCAAGATTACATTTTTTTATCCTCCCCGGGGCGGGCGGGGCATTTTGCCCGTTACGGCTTTTTTGCTATCATGCGCGCCATTCCGATTCGGCAGACAAAAAACATCAAACCGCACATACGGGGCAGTATGCAGAAACAACCTTAAAGACACACCGCGACTGCCTATGAACAACCAACCATTCATGAACACACAAAAACCCGGCCATTGGGCGCGCCAGAAAGAACGCGGCACGCCCTTCGTTTTGACCATAGCCACCCTGCTGGTGCGCCACCTGCCGCATTTTTTGATGGCACCCTGCACCCAAATCATAGTCCTGTATTTTTACCTGACCGCGCCGGCGCAAAGGCGCAACATCGCCCGCTACCAAAGCCGCCTAAAGGCCGCCCGCCCCGAAACCCGCCTGCCGCGCCGCTTTGGCGTATTCCGCCAGTTTGTGGCCTTTGGCGAACTGGTTTGCGACCGCCTGGCCGTGTGGCAGGGCAAAATCCGCTATGAGGATTTGACCGTGGAAGACCCGGACGGCATTTCCCAAGAGGTGGAAAGAGGCGGGCGCGGGCAGATGCTGGTTTGCTCGCATTTGGGCAATGTGGAAGTCTGCCGCGCGCTGGTGTCGCACCATAAAGGCTTCAAACTCAATGTCTTGGTGCACAGCAGCCACATAGAGGTATTGAACGGCGCATTGCGCAAACTGGGGGCGGACGAAATCCAACTGATACAGGTAACGGATTTGGATGCGGCGGCCATGATGGAACTGCACCGCAAAATCGAAGCGGGCGAATGGATAGCCATAGCCGCCGACCGCGAACCCCTTAGGGGCGGCAAAACCGTGGCGGTGGACTTTCTCGGCCACCGTGCCGATTTGCCCCAGGGCGCGTGGCTGCTGGCCAACCTGCTCAAGGTGAAGGTGAACACCGTGTTTTGCCTGCGCCGGGGAGGCCGCCGCCACCTCAAGTTGCGCCGCTTTTTGGACGACACCGGCTGGAAGCGCGGCCAAAGGCAGGAGGCGGTGGCCGCCGCCGCGCAGAAATTCGCCGACCTGATGGCGGACGAATGCGCCCTATACCCGCTGCAATGGTTTAATTTTTTCGATTTTTGGAAGGACGGCCGCCATGGCTAGACATACCTACTGCCGCCACTGCTTCGAGACCGAAGTGCCGTTTTTCGATGTCGATGCCATGCACATCGTCTGGCACGGCAATTATGTGAAATACCTGGAAACCGCCCGCTGCGACTTTTTGGCCTCCATAGGCTATGATTACAATGAAATGGGGCGGCAGGGCTACAGTTGGCCCATAGTGCAGATGAGCCTCAAATATATCCGCCCCGCCCGTTTCGGCCAGAAAATCCGCATAGAGATGGCGGTGGTCGAAATCGAAAGCTGTCTGCGTATAGATTATACGGTTTATGACGCCCTGACCGGTGAGAAGCTGACCCGCGCATCGACCACCCAGGCCGCCGTTTCGCTTGCGGACGGGCTGATGCAGTTTCAAACGCCGCAAAGCTGGCTGGATGCGGTGCAAAGGCATCCCAGCTTCGCGCCCGCCTGAAAGACGAAAGGAACATTATGTTTCAATACGCAAAGCCCTGTGTGCCGCCCTGATTTGGAAGGGGTTGCGCCCCTCCCAAACAAACCCGAATCCTACCGCCACTAAGGGCGGGGTTTCAACCGTTAAGGAAA
>JAUMUU010000066.1 GCA_030530545.1 Neisseria sp.
ACAAAAGGATGCGGTATTTGTCGGCGAGGGCGGCGGCAATGGCGCGTATGGTGCTGTCCCTGTCGCGTTCATCGGGGACAGGGTAGGGGATTTCACTGCCCATGCCATTGTAAATTAAGATTAAGCGGCCGTCTTCTTCCTTCACTTCCAAAGAATCACCCTCTTGCAGCCCTTGGGAAAATAATCCACAATATCTTCATCAAACTCCTTCCAGTCTATCCATATCAGCGGGCTGTCCTCTTATAGCAAACATACTTAACTTCAAATACGGAATATCATCAAATTCCGTCATTCCCGCGCAGGCAGGAATCCATCGTAAAACCTAAGAAACATTGATTTAAAAAACAATTTCTGAACTTCAAAAATGGATTCCCGCTTGCGCGGGAATGACGACAACCGATAAGTTTCGTATCGAAAATAAAGTAATTTAGCTATAGTCTACAAAACTTTGCAGGTTCTGTTTTTCGGGATGACTGATGAAACGGTTCAACAGGTCATATCTTTTGTCCATAATTTTGTTCCTGTGTATAGGGATGAATGAGGCTTAGGAGGAACGGATGCCGGAATAAACAGTATAGTGGATTAAAATTGCAAGGCTACAGCGTTGCCAACGCCCTTATGTAATATCCATACACAACGGGCGTTGCCGCATTGTCTTATTTTTATTTTAATACACTATAAAATACCGCCATTATCGAATCATTCGTTCCCCCTAGGCCTTGCCCGTACTGCCGAATCCGCCCTCGCCGCGCGGGCTGGCGGCAAAATCGCCTACCAGTTCAAATTCGGCCTGCATAACGGGGACTATGACCATTTGGGCGATGCGCTCGAACGGTTCTATGGTGAAGGGGGTGTCGCCCCGATTCCAAAGGGAAACCATAAGTTCGCCCTGATAATCCGAATCTATCAGCCCCACCAAATTACCCAACACGATACCATGTTTGTGCCCCAGGCCGGAACGCGGCAGTATCATAGCGGCATAACCTGGATCGGCTAAGTGGACGGCCAGCCCGGTGGGGATGAGGACGGTTTGGCCGGGATTGATGATCATTGCATTATCTATACAGGCGCGTAAATCCAAACCCGCCGATCCCGTAGTGGCGTAAGTAGGCAGGCGGTTAGACATTTTTGGGTTTAAGACTTTAATTTGAACTTTAATGGTCATGATGTTTCCTCTTCATCTGAACTTATATAGTGGATTAAAATCGCAAGGCTACGCTGTTGCCACCGCCCTTATGTATGTACTATCCGTACACAGCGGGCGTTGCCGCCTTGTCTCATTTTTATTTTAATCCACTATATTTTAGATAACGCACTATTTTACTGTATGGGGATTTTACGGGAAATGGCGGAAAAAATCAGGACATAAAATATTGCCCCTTGCGTCGTATTCACCCGAACTTAACCCGATTGAACATGCGTGGGCGAATATTAAGCGGTATCTGCGTTCCGTGTTGTCTGACTGCTTCAAACTTGATAATGAACTATTATCCTGTTTTAATTAACTATATCAATGATTTTTGATATCTTTTTTACTCCTATTTACATTCCAAACATGCAGAAAACAAAAAGGATATATAATTGCCATTGCTTTTAAATACATTAAAAAAGGGGCTAATCTATGTCAGCCCCAAAATAAATATATACTGAAGCTGAAAATCTAATGATAATATTACCAATTAGTAAGACTAAAAGAATATATATAGATTTAATTAAAAATACAAAAATTGATAATTTTAATAAGTTAATCATTTATGGTCTCTATTTTCCCTTCTTATATTATCATGTTTATTAGCGGGTAGGTTGGGTTGGCAAATGCAACGTTTCGGATAGTTTGATGGTTTTGTTGGGTCTGGACCCAACCTACGCCTGCTATTTTTAAAATAATTGTTTTATATTTAAATGTCAAATATCCATCCTTTGCCGCCGGGGTAAGTAGGGAAGGGCGGGGGCGTGCGTTGAGGGTTCAAACTGCCCGGAAGCCCCGCTTTTGTTGTGGCAAATGTTGTTTCCGGTTAATTTTTGTGTTATAGTATAACGTCTTTATTTACAAATGGAGAATGAGTAATGGCAGGAAAAAAATCGGCTGTGTTGGCTGCGGCGGTATTGCTGGCGGCCGCCCCTTCTTATGCCCACCGTGTGTGGGTGAAAACGGGGCATACCCACGGCGGCGAGGTTTTGAAGGCGGAGCTGGGCTATGGCGAGTTCCCCGATTTTGAGCCTATTGCCAAGGAAAGGCTGCATATTTTCAGCCAGCCCATGCGGCTTTATACCGATAAGGGGCGCGAGGATTTGGTGCAAAAGGGCGAATTTAATTATCAATATGAAAGTAAAAAGCCGGTGCATGAGGGCAGTTTTTTGGTAACGGCGGAATATCAGCCGACTTTTTGGTCTAAAAACAAGGCCGGTTGGAAAAAGACGGATCTGAAGGGTATGCCCGATGCGGATTATTGCGAGCAGACGCGGATGTATGGCAAGAATATTGTGAATGTGGGCCACGAAAGCGCGGACACGGCGGTGATTACGCGGCCGGTGGATCAGCTTTTGGAAATCGTGCCGCTGGATAATCCGGCCAATGTGCGCGTGGGCGAGTTGTTTAAGGTGAAGGTGCTGTATAAGGGCGAGCCTTTGGCCGGCGTGCCGGTTACGGCAACCTTTGAGGGGTTTGACCTGACCGACCGCAAGAAGTCGCACAAGGTGGAGGCGCAGGCGTTTTATGATGTAACGGGTAATGACGGAACGGTGGACATTATTCCGCTGCGGCAGGGTTTTTGGAAGGCCAGTGTGGAATATAAAACCGATTTTGCCGACCAAAAAATCTGCCAAAAACAGGCTTCATACAGTACGCTGACTTTTGAAATAGGGCATACGCATCATTGAGGGGCAGAAAAAAAGCCGTCTGAAAGATGTTCGGACGGCTTTTTTTTTTGTTTTCAGAGGCTCTGTTTGACTTTGGCCAACGCGGCGGCAAAGTTTTGGACGGTGCGTTCTGTGTTTTGCAGTTTGTCCAAGCCGAACAGGCCCAGGCGGAAGGTGCGGAAATCGGCGCGTTCGCCGATTTGCAGGGGAACGCCGGATGCGGTTTGCACGCCTTGGGCGGCAAAGGCTTTGCCGCTTTGGATGTCGGGGTTGTCGGTGTAGGCCACGACCACGCCCGGGGCTTCGAACCCTGCCGCCGCCACGCCGGGGAAGCCTTGTTCGGCCAGCAGGCGGCGGATTTTCGCGCCCAGTTCGATTTGTTTTTCGCGCAGTTTTTCCAAACCAAAGGCATGTGCCTCTTTCATTACGCCGTGCAGGCGCATCAGTGCGTCTGTGGGCATGGTGGCGTGGTAGGCGTGGCCGCCGTTTTCAAAAGCCTCCATAATCTGCAGCCATTTTTTCAAATCCAGGGCAAAGCTGTCGGACTGGGTTTGCTGTGCGCGGCCGTAGGCGGTTTGGTTGAGCATAATCAGGCCGCCGCAGGGTGTGCCGCTCCAGCCTTTTTGCGGGGCGGAAATCAGGATGTCTATACCCAAACGCTTCATGTCCAGCCAGATGCAGCCCGATGCGATGCAGTCTATAACCAGCAGGCCGCCGTAAGCGTGGACGGCTTGGGCGAGTCGGGCGATGTAGTCGTCCGGCAGCATGATGCCGGATGCGGTTTCGACATGGGGGGCGAATACGATGTCGGGGCGGCAGGTGGCGATTTGGGCGCAAACGTCTTCTATGGCGGCGGGGGAAACCGGCCCTTGGGCATGGTCTGCCTGTGTGGCGGCCATGACTTGGGCTTCGGAGGCTATGCCGCCTTGTTCCAATATCTGTGTCCAGCGGTAGCTGAAAAAGCCGTTACGCAGTATCAGGCATTTTTTTCCGCGTGCGAATTGGCGGGCAACGGCCTCCATGCCCGCCGTCCCCGTGCCGGGGATAATGGCCACATGGTCGGCTTGGTAGGTGTTTTTTAAGATGGATGAAATTTCGCGCAAGGCTGTTTGAAACTTTTGCGACATATGGTTGAGTGCGCGGTCGGTATAGACTACGGAGTATTCGAGCAGGCCGTCCGGGTCGGTGTCGGGGCGGGGGAGGGTGTTGTCGTACATGGTCTTCTTCCTTATGTAGTCGGGTGTAGTGTCCGGCCATTATAGCGGATGGGTTTGTTTTCCGATACTGAGGGTGCGGCCGGGCAACGTCCCGCCGGCTTGAACCCGCGCGCTTTATTTTTCCTGCGCCTGCGGCGACAGTGCCAGCAGGGCTTGGCGGCTGCGCTGCAGAAAACTGTCTTTGTCTTCGCCCTCCCGTATTTTCAGGGGCAGGCCGATGTGGACGTTGCACAGGAGGGGGACGGGCAGGATAGTGCCTTTGGGCAGGACGCGGTTGATGTTTTCTATCCACAGGGGGACGAATTCGGTATCGGGTTTGCTTTTGGCCAAATGGTAAATGCCGCTTTTGAAGGGCAGCAGGACGGTGTTGTCGTCCGTATTGCGCGTACCTTCGGGAAAAATAATCAGCGAATCGCCCTCATCCAGTGCCCGGCGCATTTGCCGGGTGATGCTTTGCGGGTCGTCGCTGTGGCGAGGAATGAGCAGGGCGTTGAAAACGTTTTGGATGATGAAGCGTTTGACGCGGTTGGTCAGCCAATAGTCCGAACCGGCAACGGGGCGGGTGTGGATGCGCCAGCGGCGGGGCAGCGATATCCAAACCAATAAAAAATCGCCGTGGCTGCCGTGGTTGGCATAATAAACTTTCTGCCCGGGGTCGAAGGGCAGTTCGCGGGTGCTTTTGGGCTTTACTCCGGTAATGAAGGAGACAAACAGGCAAAGTGCCTGATCGGTCAGCCAGGCCAGCAGTTTTTTAATCAATTCCATATTGAATCCGTATATTGCGGGGCCGGGGTTTTCAGGCGGCCTTTTGCAGGACGGCGGCGAAAAAACCGTCTGTCCGGTGTTCTGCCGTATCAAGCTGCAGATATTCCCCGGTATCGAGCGGGATGTTTGATCCTTGCAGGAGGCCGGCGGCATCCAACAGGCGAAACTCGGGGTGCGCGTTCAAAAACCGCGTTATTTGCTCCTGATTTTCCTGCGGCAAAACACTGCAGGTGGCGTAAACCAGTCGGCCCTGCGGTTTGACCAATTCGGCGGCCGCATCGAGTATGCTTTGCTGGCGCAGGCACAATTGCGCGACCGTATCGGGGGATTGGCGGTATTTGAGGTCGGGGTTGCGCCTGAGCGTGCCCAAGCCGGAACAGGGCGCATCGACCAACACACGGTCGGCCTTGCCCCTTAGGCGGCCTATGCGCGGGTCGTGTTCGCCGTCTATGCGTTCGGGGCAGATATTGGTCAGGCCGGCGCGGACCATGCGGGGCTTGAGGTTGGCCAGCCGCCTTTCGGCGGGGTCCAGGGCATAGATGCGTCCCTTATTGGCCATCATCGCGCCCAAGGCCAGAGTTTTGCCGCCCGCCCCGGCGCAAAAATCAACAACGATTTCACCACGTTTGGCCCCCGTCAGCAGGGCGAGCAATTGGCTGCCCTCGTCTTGAACCTCCAACGTACCGTCCAGAAACAGCGGGTGCCGCGCCAAAGCGGCCTTATCCGCAAGGCGTATGCCCCAAGGGGAGTAAGGCGTGATTTCCGCATCCAACCCCTCCGCCTTCAAAATGGGCAAAACCCTGTCCCGCCTGCCGGACAGCGTATTCACGCGCAAATCCAAGGGGGCGGGTTGGGCGCAACTGCGGCCGAAACGGAGGATATGCCCGTCCGTCCAATGGGCGCGCAAAGCGTCTGTCAGCCATTGCGGCAGTTCGGCAGCGGTATTCAAATTATCGGCAAACTCACTTTTGCGCGCCTTTAGCGAAGCCAGAAAAGCCTTCTCCTCATCATCGGCCAAACCGTCCAGGCGGCTGATATTGAAGCCCCTGCCCAAAACAAGGGCGGCCAGCGCGGCCTTGCGCGGCTGGGCGGCGGGACGGTGCAGGACGGCGGCGGTTTTTTGATAATGGCGGATGGCGGCAAAGGCGGTTTCGGCAATTTCGGCGCGGTCTTGGCGGCCGAGTTTGGGGTGGCGGCGGAAATAAGCCGAAGTCAGGGTATCTGCGGGCTGCTTGAAAGCGAGGATGTCGGCCAATAACTCGGCCGTGTGTTTGAGTTGGGCGGGGGTCATGGTTGGATTTTGCCGTAATTGTCGGAACAAACCCCGATTATATAGTGAATTAAAATTGCAATGCTACGGCGTTGGCATCCGTACTGGTTTAAATTTAACTCACTATAATCCACTATAGCCAAAATTGCCCCGATACGGCATCGCGCACCTGCGGGCGGATGCAAGGGGCGGGGAAGATGGTTGGATTTGCCAAAACGGGCCGCCCAAGCCGGGGCGGCCCGTTTTATAGCGGATTAAAATTGCAATGCTAAGTCGTGCGCCTTGCCGCACTGCCTGCGGCCTGCCGCCTTGTATCATTTTTATTTTAATCCACTATAGTCTACTCTACTAAATCATGCCCAATTTTTCTTTTTGGATGTCTTGCCTATGCCCGGATTGAAGCTGTTGGTCGGGTCCAGTTTGCGGTAAAACTGTTTGAGCGCGGGTTTGGCTTCGTATAAATGGCCGACATTGTGTTCGGCGGGATATTGCGCGCCGCGCCGGTCTAAAAGATGAAGCATTTCGTGTTCCAAAGCCATGCAGTCGTTGCCTTTTTTAACGATATAGTCCTGATGGAACACATGGCACATAAAATGCCCGTAGTAGAGTTTGCGGATGATTTGATTGTCGATTTCCGGCGGCAGCCGTTCGAACCAGTCGCGGTCGTCGCGGCGCAGGGCGATGTCCAGCGCGACAATATCCTCGACTTCGCCCCCGTGCACGGCGCGGTAGCGGACGGCGGCGGATGCGACCGCGAAACGGTGCAGCATGGCCGCCTGCGCTTCTTGCGGGGTGCATTCGAAAAACGCGCCGGTTTGACTGCCGCCCAAATGGTTTTGCAGGAAATCCCTGGCCTCGGCCACGCCGCCGCCGCCCATTTTCAAAATGAGGTGGTGTTCGTAGCCGTTGCGGTAATCGCGCATCCGGCGCGGCAGGTGGTCGGGCAGCAGTTTGCTTAAAAACTGCAGGGTGCGGTCGGCGAGGTTTTGCGGCAGGAAGCCGGCTTTTTTGCCCAGGCGGTCGATTTTGGCCTTGATGTCGAACAGGCGGGGCAGCCGGTGCGTGCCGAGTTTTTTGATGATGTAAAAGGTGTCTTTGCCATAGGTGTCGGCTATGTCGAAGGCATCGCGGTGGATGTATTCGCCCGATATGGGCAGGTTTTGGAAATCGGCCAGCGCGGCGCGGCGGATGTCGGTCAGTTCGTTGATGTCGTTGGTGCCTATGTAGAAAACGGCGGTTTCGGCCTCTTGCGGGAAGGTGTCCACGCGCACGGCGAATACCATGAGTTTGCCCGCGCAGCCGGATGCCTCATAATGGCGGGAGGGGTCGGCGTTAAAGCGGGCGGCGGTGGGCGCATCGACTTGGCGGACGTGTTCGCAGTAGTCGTGGTCGTGGCCTTTGCCGGCATGGCGGTCTATGTCTTTGCGCTGGTAGTGCCAGCCTTGCAGGTTGGTTAGGATTTCCTCGGGCGTGTCGCCCAAGTCTATGCCCAAGTGATTGACCAGGTGCAGGTTTCCCCCTTCGTCAAGCCGGGCAAACAGGGACATTTCGGTATAGGCCGGCCCGCGCTGGACCAATGCGCCGCCGGAGTTGTTGCACACGCCGCCCAAGACGGACGCGCCTATGCAGGACGAACCTATGACGGAATGGGGTTCGCGCCCCAGCGGTTTGAGCAGCAGTTCGAGCTGGTTCAGGGTCGCGCCGGGCAGGCAGACGACTTGTTCGTTGTCCAAGATGGGCTGGATGATGTTCAGCCGCATGGTATTGACGATGACGATGTCGCGGTCGTAGTCGTTGCCGTCCGGGGTAGAGCCGCCGGTCAGGCCGGTGTTGGCCGCCTGGGTGATGACGATGACGCCGGCCTCTACGCAGGCCTGCAAAATCCGCCATTGTTCGAGCAGGCTGCCCGGGCGGACGACGGCCAACGCCTTGCCTTCGCCGAAGCGGTAGCCTTGGCGGTAGGGTTCGGTTTTGGCGGGGTCGGTGATGATGTGGCGCGCGCCTACTGTTTCGGTCAGTTTGTGCAGGAGTTGGGTGGTTGTCAGCATGGTTGTCGCTCGTTTGTTCGGGTTGTCGTTTCCGGCCTTATTGCGCCGCAGGAAGGTCAAAAAACAGCCATCTTTGCTGCATGGGCGTGCCGTCCGCATCGGTCAGGGCGGCTTGTGCCGCGCTATGTTTGATGACGGCCAGGTTCATGCTGCCTTCGGCGGTGTCGGCGGTGTTGATGATGATGCCCGCCTCCGCGCCGTCTTGTTTGACGGTTATGCCCTCGGCCTCCATGCCGCCGCAGGACAAGGCGGCCAGTCCGCGCTTGACTTGTCCGCGATATTGGGCGCGGGCTATGACTTCCTGCCCGGGGTAGCAGCCTTTTTTGAAGTGTATGCCGCCTATGGTGTGCTGGTTGAGCATTTGGGCGACGCAGGTTTCTTTGGTGGCGGCGCATATCCACGGGTAGCCGCTGAGGATTTCGTGCAGCTTCCATGCGTTTTCGCCGCCGGGGTGGTAGTCGGGCAGGCGGCCGGCCTCGCCCGCGAGTATGGTGCCGCCGTGGGGCAGGGGGCATTCTATAACGCCGTCTTTATGGGTAAAGGGGAAGGACAGGGCGGATTCTTCGGCGGGTTTGGGCAGCAGGCCTTCGTCCAGACGGCCGGCGACGGCGTAATCGGCCAAGATTTCAAATTCCACTTTGGCGCGCAGGACGAACATACGCAGGCGTTTGCATACTGCTTCGGCAAGGTCTGCGGCCAAAAGCAGCAGGATGTCATCGCCCCGGTCGAACACCAGCATGTTGGCAATCACGCGGCCTTTGGGGGTGTTGTAGGTGGCATAGCAGGCCTGCCCGCAAGCCAGTCCTTCTATGTGGTTGGACAGTTGGCCGTGCAGGAAGGTGGCGCGGTCGTCGCCGCTGGCGCGTATGGCGGCAAAAAAGGGCAGCCGTGATGTCTGTTGCATGATATGTTGTGTCCTGAATAAGGCGTGTGGAAGGGCGGTATTGTAGCGTGTTGGGGCGGCCTTTTTAAGGCGGTATTGCTTGTATCAAATTCCGTTGAAGCAAATGCGTCTGAAAATTTGCCGCCCCGCCGGGTCAGACGGCGGCATCGGAACGTTCGCCCGTGCGGATGCGGACGGCTTCCTCCACGGGGAGGACAAAGATTTTGCCGTCGCCGATTTTGCCCGAACGGGCGGTTTCTACGATGACATCCACCACTTGTTCGACTTGGTCGTCGCGCACGACCAGTTCCATTTTGATTTTGGGCAGGAAGTCCACTGCGTATTCCGCGCCGCGATAGACTTCGGTATGGCCTTTTTGGCGGCCGAAGCCTTTGACTTCGGTTACGGTCATGCCGGTGATGCCTATGTCTGTGAGTGCCTCGCGCACGTCGTCCAGTTTGAAGGGTTTGATGATGGCTTCGATTTTTTTCATGATATTAACATTAATAAATAAAGGGGACGGCCTGAAATTAACATAGTTTCGCCCCATACTCAACCGATGCGCCCCCAGCGGGAAAAGGCCAAGCGGCAGGGAGGCTTTCGGCGTATAATCGCGCGTTTTCCCAACCTTCTTCTGCGAGTCCGAATCATGCCGACTATCTTTCTGCGCGGCGAACGCGCCCTGTCTGATTTCCGTATCGAAAAATTGCTGCACAAGGCTGCCGCCACGGGTTTGCCGCCGGCGGAAATCCGCAGTGGGTTTTGGTATTTCGCCGATTGCGCCGAAGGTTTGGATGCGGCGGACGCGGCCAGGCTGGAAGCTTTGTTGGGCGCGCGGGCGGCATCGGAGCTGCCGCAGTCCGCAGACGGGCGGCATTTGTTTTTAATCACGCCGCGCATAGGCACAATCTCGCCTTGGGCTTCCAAGGCCACGGAAATTGCGAAAAACTGCGGTTTTACCCAAATCAGGCGTATAGAGCGCGGTATGGCGGTGTATGTTTCAGGCCGTCTGAACAACGATGAAAAACGCCAATGGGCATCTTTGCTGCACGACCGCATGACCGAATCCGTGCTGCCCGATTTCCAATCCGCCGAAAAACTGTTTGCCGCGCACCAAAACCAAACATTCGGCACAGTGGACATATTATCGGGCGGGCGTGCCGCGCTGGAAGCGGCGGACAAAAACATGGGGCTGGCCCTGTCGGCGGACGAGATTGACTATCTGCTTGAAAACTATCGCCAATTAAACCGCAACCCGTCCGACGTGGAACTGATGATGTTCGCGCAGGCCAACAGCGAACACTGCCGCCACAAAATCTTCAACGCCGATTTCATTTTAGACGGCGAAAAACAGGCCAAATCCCTGTTCGGCATGATACGCGACACACACAACGCGCACCCCGAAGGCACGATAGTGGCGTATAAGGACAACTCGTCCATCATAGAAGGCGCGACAATCGAGCGGTTTTATCCGAATGCGGCGCAAAACCAAGCCTACGGATTCCACCAGGAAAACACCCACATCATCATGAAAGTGGAAACGCACAACCACCCCACCGCCATCGCCCCCTTTGCGGGCGCGGCCACGGGCGCGGGCGGCGAAATCCGCGACGAAGGCGCAACCGGACGCGGCGCGCGCCCCAAAGCGGGGCTGGCCGGCTTCACCGTATCCAACCTGAACATCCCCGGCTTTGCCCAACCCTGGGAACACGGCTACGGCAAACCGGCGCACATTGCGTCCCCGCTGGACATCATGATTGAAGGCCCTATAGGCGGCGCGGCGTTCAACAACGAATTCGGCCGCCCCAACCTATTGGGCTATTTCCGCACCTTCGAAGCCGAATTTGACGGCCAAATGCGCGGCTATCACAAACCGATTATGATTGCCGGTGGTTTGGGTAATATTCAGGCAGAACAAACCCACAAACACGAAATCCCCGCAGGCGCATTATTGGTACAACTGGGCGGGCCGGGCATGCTCATCGGCCTGGGCGGCGGCGCGGCTTCGTCCATGGACACCGGCGCGAACGATGCCGCCTTGGACTTCAACTCCGTGCAGCGCGGCAACCCCGAAATCGAACGGCGCGCGCAGG
>JAUMUU010000067.1 GCA_030530545.1 Neisseria sp.
TCAACCTTTTCCTTTTTTATTTTAAATAAAACCAACCATCCCAACCAAGCAGCCCAAACAATCAGGCGCAATCCCAAGTATACATAGTGCGCGAAAAATCGCGGCGGCGCAGGTCTTGGGGGCGGATAAACAAATGCCCCGCACCCGCATCGCCCCACATAACATGACTGTCGCTGTCCAATTGTATCAACTGCACATATTCGCGGTATTCGGGCGCAAGGGTGCGCGGGTCTTCTTGGGTGAAAAAGGGATAGCCGCCTATGCGGTGGCCGCCGTTGTAACAATCGCCGTCATCATAACAGTCTGTCAGTTCGGCATAGGCATCGCAGGCCGCGCCGTCATCAAACTCATAATTGTCATAAGTAATATCAGGTACGCCTTCGCCGCACAGGTGCAGGGTGCAGTCCTGATAACCCGGCAGTTGGCTGCCGGGGCGGAAACGGATGGCGCAGGGCCGCTTGAAGGGCGGGCGGCTTTCGCCGTCCATGACCCGGCCTTTGATGCGCTGCCACAGGCTGAGTTTGGGCGGCGGCACGGGCGGGATACCGTCCAAAAAAGAAAAATCCTGCACCAGGGCGGCATCGTCGGCCGAAACTTCGGCGTGATACAGCACGCGGAAACCGTCTTGGTTGAGCGGGTTTTGCAAATCCGCACCCCACAGGTTGAAAAAGCCGTGAGTATCTATAAACCATTGCAGGATGCCGCTGTCGGGGAAATCGGGCAGGGGCGGCATTTCGGCAAAGTTGATTTGCACAAGCAGGGTGAGCGGGCGGCCGTATCGGTTGAGCGGGTATGCGGTATCGCGCGGCAGATAGGGCAGGCCGCCGATTTTGCTTTGCCGAGGCGCGGTTTGGGCGCAGGGTTCTAAGGTAAATTCGGCGGTGGGGCGCAAGGCGGCCAAAATGGCGGCGCGGTAGGGGGCGAGTGCGGGGTGGTTCAATCCGTCCATGAGAATCTCCTTGCCTGAAAGGGACGGTTCAGGCGGCCTTGGGGCGCAAATTGGGAAAAACAGGCGCATATCCTATTATTCTGATAGAATTAATGATAAATAATTGTACCGAACCGCCGATTTTAAACGGCATATTTGCCGCGAATGCAAAGCTAAAAGTAAATATTACCAACTTACATACAATTATAGTGGATTAAAATAAAAATGAGACAAGGCGGCAACGAGAGCCGTGTACGGATGGTACATAAGGTCGTTGGCAACGACTTAGCCTTGCGATTTCAATCTGCTATAAAAAGGGGGGGGATAACCATGCACCGCTACACCGCCGCCAAATGGTTAAATGCCGCGCGGCTGCTTGCTTTTCTGGCCTGCACACTGATACTGCTGTTATTGGTGGCCTCGGGGATATACACGCCCACGCCCAAAGGGCGGGACGGCGGTTGGCGGGAGGTATGGGATTGGGCCGGCTATTGCGCCCTGTCGTTTGCGGGGCTGTGGCTGTATTTCCAAGCCCCCGTCCTCCTGTTGCGCCGCATGGGCTGGACGGACCGCAAAATCTACCGCCGGCGGCAGATTGCCGCGCTGGCCTTGGAAAAAAGCAGCGGCGGCTGGCTGTGCGCCCTGCCGTATTTCGCACTGTTCACAGGTTTGTCCTTGGGCTTGCTCGCATTGAACATCTTATCGGCACGACTCTTCCCCGGCAACGCATGGCATCAAATCATGCAAGACGAGTTTTACCGCGCCTTATCCTTTGCCGCACTGCCCGCCATCGCCTGCCAAACACTGATGGGGCATATCACCCTGAACCGCATAGAAAAAAAACGGCGGCAGCGTAAAAAAGGCCTGTCGCAAGGGAGTAGGCCGTGATGACTTTTTGGCAAAACCACAACGGGGAAATCCTCCTGGTCCTGCAACTGCTGGGCTATGGCGCGGGGATTGCCTTGTTTTTCCTGGCCATGATTGCCGCCGCCGTCAAATACACCACCGCCTACCTCGGCTATCTGCGTTTCGACCGACTCGCGCCCGAAGAATTTTTGGCCGATGAAAAGCTGGTGAAACTGCATCAAGATATGGAAGCCGACGGCTTTGCCCTGCGGCAGGCGGTGCGCGGGGTTTCCCATAATCCCAAACTGGAAGTGCAAACCATGCTTTACCGCAGCAGCCGCCATCCCGGCCTGATTGCTTCGGCAAACCGCGCCCGTTCGGGGGATATGGGGGAAGTGCTTTATTTTGTCGATTTGTTTCAAGAATATGCAGACGGCGATACCCTGACCGTGAACAATATGCCCTATGCCGCCATCCCCTTCATCCCGCAACTGGCGGTTTACAGCGTGCCGTCCGCCCGCACGGTGGCGGAACTGTGCCGCCTGCATCAGGCCATACGCCGCAAAACCAAATTGTCCAGCCCCGTCGTGCCGCCCGAAGATGAAGATTACGCCGATATACTGCTGCCTTGGCTGGGCAGGCAGCGCGAATACCTGACGCGGCTGGGCTGGGTGCAGGCCGGAGCCGGTATAGACGGGCGGTATTACTACACCTTCAAGGGCGCGATACTGCTGGCGTGGCGCACCTTTCCCTTTTTGCGCGGCCTTTACGTCCGCCGCCGCAGCCGCCTTGCCTATGCGGCGGCGGACGGCGGATAGGCAAGGCCGTGTTTCAGTAGCCCATGGACACCGCCCAGGCCAGCAGCACGATGATCATCAGCAGGAATACCGCCACCAGCGGCCAGACAAACTTAACCCATTTCGTCCAGCCCACTTCGGCGGCGGACAGGAAAATCAGCAGCGCGGCGGAAGTGGGGACGAACATATTGCTCAGGCCGTTGCCCATCAGAAAGGCGAAAACGGTGGTTTGCGGCGACAGGCCCGAGAGTTCGCCTATGGGCCCCAATATCGGCATACTGACGGCGGCCTTGCCGACTGCGGACGGGATGACCACGTCCAGCATCAGTTCGGATGCGAATACGGCATAGGCCGACACATAGGGGCCGTGCGTGCCGACGGCTTCGACCAGGTAGTAGATAATGGTGTCCAGCACCTTGCCCTGCGCCAAAATCAGTTCCACCGCCACGGCCAGCCCGATGAGCAGCGCGGCCACCACCATTTTCTTTACGCCGCCTATGAAGGCATCGGCCGCTTCGTTTGCGCCCAGCCCGCTCACCGCGCCTATCAGCATGGACAGGAACAGGTAATAGCCCGCAAGCTGCGGCGCTTTCCAATGCAGGCTGTGCGAAGCGTAAACCATAAAGGCCACGCCCAGCCCCAACACCGACAGCATGACCGACTGGCGCAGGCTTAGGCGCGCCGTTTGCGGCGGTACGGCGGGTGAGGCGGTTTCCATGCCGCGTATGCGCCACAGCACGAAAACCACCGCCGCCGACAGCATCAGCACGAAGGTCAGCACGCGCAGCCACATGCCGCTGAATATAGGCAGGCCCAGCATGGGCTGGGCGATGGTCAGCACATAGGGGTTGGTGATGGAAGCCATATGCCCGACCATGTTGCCCAGTGCGACCACCGCCAGCCCTATGATGTTGGGCAGCCCCATGCGGTTGGCCAGCGCGACGGTGAGCGGAATCATCAGCAGGTATTCTTTGGAAAAGCCCAAAAAGGTCGTTCCGGCCGCAAACACCAGCATCAGCACGGGAATCAGGATGCGGACGTTGTGCCGCGTCAGTGCCAGCACCCGCTCCAAAGCAGCCTGCACTGCGCCGCTGCGGTTCAGGATGCCGAACATGCCGCCGACAAACAGCACCATGATGACCAGGGCGGAATCTTTGATGATGCCTTCCGGCACGGCCACGAAGAAATCGAAGATGCCCGCCGGCGCGGCCGTGTCTGCCGCCGCGCGCGCCGCTTCGGCCTTTTCGCCGCCGGCGGTGAGCAGCCCGGGCAGGGAGAAGTCTTTTTCCAGCACGCGGTAAGTGCCGGGTACGACCATTTTGCCCTGCCGCCGGTATTCGCCGGAAGGCAGGACATAGGTCAGCACCAGGGCGGCAAAGGCGATTGCCAGCATCATCAGTGCGGGATTGAATGCGGCCTTGGACAAGGCCTTGGGCGCGGTTTCGTTATTCGGGGTGGGTTTTTCACTGCTCATTGCATCTTCCTTGTTTGGCGGGGAAACGGATAACGGATGGCGGCGGTTTGTGTTTTTTTGTGTGCAGATTTTAGCATGGTGCGGTTGCGGTTTGCGCCGTGCCGCGCCCGTAACGCCAGGCCTTGCTTTGTTCGTGGGCGCGCCAGAGTCGGGCGTAAACGCCGTTTTGCGCGATGAGTTGGGCGTGTGTGCCTTGTTCTTTCAGACGGCCTTGCTCGAAAACGAGTATGTTGTCGGCCTGCATCACACTGCTTAGGCGGTGGGCGGCCATCAGCACGGTTTTGCCTTGCATCAGCCTTTTCAGCGCGTCCATAATCAGGGCTTCGTTTTGCGCGTCCGTGTAGGCGGTGGCCTCGTCCAATATCAGGATGGGGCGGTTTTGCAGGATGGCGCGGGCGATGGTGATGCGCTGGCGTTGGCCGCCCGACAGGTTTGCGCCGCGTTCGCCCGCCTGCGTTTCATAGCCCTGCGGCAGGCTCATAATGAAATCGTGGGCGTTGGCGGCACGGGCGGCGTTTTCTATGTCGGATTGAGCCGCATGGGGGATGCCCAGCCTGATATTGTCGGCTATGCTGCCTGAGAACAGGAAATTATCTTGGAAGACGAAGGATATCTGCGCCATCAGCGTATCGGGGTCTATATCGCGCACGTCCGCGCCGCCGATTTTAATGCTGCCGCCGTCCGCGTCCCAAAAGCGGGGGATGAGTTTGGCAACCGTGCTTTTGCCCGAACCGCTTGCGCCCACCAGTGCCGTCCAAGTGCCCGATTGCGCGGTGAAGCAGACATCGTCTAAGGCCTTGCCGCTGCGGCCGGGATAGCTGAAATCCACATGCTCGAACACCACCGTGCCGTCCTGCGGGGTTTGCGGCGTGCCGCGTGCGGCGGCGGCGGGCGCATCCAACAAACCGGCAATCCGCGCCGCACTCATTTTGGCCGCCTCCACCGAGTGAAACAAAGCCATATAGGGCATCAGTGCCTCGGCCATGCCCGTCCCGACCAACAGCGCGGCCAGCCAGGGGGCGAAATCCAACGTGCCTTGGAAATGCCAGTATGTGCCGCACCAGAGCAGCACCACCAAAGTGGGCAGCGGGGTAAGCACGGTCATACTGACGCGGGCGGGCAGGCCGTTCCTTTTATACCAGCCCTTCAAATAGGCCAGATAACCGTCCAGCGCGCGGCCGTAGCGGCCGAAGGATGCCGCCCCGCCGTCAAAGGTCCTCACCACACTCATACCCTGCACAAATTCCACCACGGCGCGGCTGACCTGTTCGCGGGCGGCGGCGTAGTTTTGCATCTCCTCCTTGCCGTTGGCCATCACCAGCCCCATGGCGGCCATACCCGCCGCCAGCACGCCCGCCGCCGCCAGAGCCAGCCGCCAGTCGAAGCACAGCAGCACGGCAAAGGCGGCCAAAGGCGCGACAAAGGCGCGGGCGTACAGCGGGGTACTGTCGGCCGTGAAGGCGTGCAGGGCGGCCACATCGTCCTGCGCCACCTTGGCCAGGGCGGCCGCACCGTTGTCCGCGGCCAAACCCAGGGGGGCGCGGGCAAGGCGGTCGGCCAGCTGCAGGCGCAACACACGCTCCAACTCAAAGGCGGCAAAGTGCGAAATTTTGAAGGCGCGCATCCGCAGCAAATAGGACGCTGCCGCCATCAATATCAATACAAACAGCAGGATACCGTAAGATTTGCCCTCCGCCACCCGTGCGAACAAGACGGCGGCGGCCGCCAACGACAGCACCGACAACAGCGCGGCGGCGGAAGAACGGGCCATGGCGCGGGCAATCTTATCTTTTACCGGGCGGACGATACGCCAGTGAACAGGGATGTTTTTCATCAAAATTTCCTTAACGGTTGAAACCCCGCCCTTAGTGGCGGTAGAAGTCGGGTTTATTCGGGAGGGGCGCAACCCCTTCCCAATCGGGGCGGCACACGGGGCTGCGCCTTATGGGCGGCCTTGTGTGTTGAAACATAGAAAAACGGGTCGGGGGCTTTGCCGCGTTTGGTATGGGCGGCGATTTTCACGGCGACATTGCCGAAGCCGCTCCCCGTAACCAAGGCGCAACCGTAAATCTCCCGCCCTTTTGTCAAGGCCGCCAGCCGTAAAAAGTCTTCCTGCACGGCCGGCAATAAAATGTCTTTAAACATATCCGACCCAAGGTAATGAGGATGATGAAATCATAGGGACTGTTCTAGCCGTTTTTATTCCACCCTAATTTCACATTCGCATTCCACTTCAAAATTTACGGAATTGGCGATAAAGCACAGGCGGTGTGCCTCGTGGTTCAGGGCCTGTGCCTGTTCGATGTGCCGCGCCTGGGTGATGGTAACCTGCGGGCGCAGCGTGGCTTGGACCAACCTGCCCGGGTGCGTGCCGTCGCCCTCGTCCATCACCGCTTCGGCGTGGTCGGCGTAGGCGGTTACGGTGATGCCCGCCTCGCTGCACAGGTGCAGATACCAGAGCTTGTGGCAGGCGGAAACGGCGGCCAGCAGCAGGTCTTCGGGGTTGTGGCGGTGTTCGTCGCCGCGAAAGGCGGGGTCGGACGAGCCGAAAAGGTCGGGTTTGCCGGCGATTTGGACGGTGTAATCGCGCGAATAGGCGGTGTAGGACGATGTGCCGCTGCCCAAATTGCCCGTCCATTCTACAGCGGCGCGGTAGGTATGCTGTTTGCCCATGGGATGGTATGACTCCTTTAATGCGGATTATCGGGGGAGGTGCTTAGCCCGCCGCCGTTCTGATACCGCCACAGCTCGGCATAGCGGCCGTTTTGCGCCAAAAGTTCTTCGTGCCTGCCCTGTTCGGCTATGCGGCCGTGTTCCATGACGACAATATTGTCCGCGCCGGAAATCGTGGACAGGCGGTGGGCGATGACGATGACGGTTTTGTCGCGAATCAGCGCGTCCACCGCCTGCTGCACGGCGGTTTCGCTTTGCGCGTCCAGTGCGGCGGTGGGTTCGTCCAAAATTACGATGGGGGCGTTTTTCAACAGGGCGCGGGCTATGCTGATGCGCTGCTTCTCGCCGCCGGACAACATTCCGCCTATGTCGCCGGCGCGGCTTTGATAACCCTGCGGCAGGCGGCTGATAAAGTCGTGGCAGTGCGCGGCGCGGGCGGCCTGTTCCACTTCTTCGTCCGTTGCGCCCGCCCGCCCCATGCGGATATTTTCGGCTATGGTGTCGTCAAACAGATACACGTCTTGGAAGACGGCGGAAACCAGCTTCATCAGTTCGCCCTCGGGCAGGCTGCGGATGTCTGTGCCGCCTATGGTTATGCGGCCCTGCTGCGGGTCGGCGTAGCGCATAATCAGGCGGGCCAGCGTGGTTTTGCCGCTGCCGGACGAACCGGCCAGCGCGGTCATGGCGCGGGCGGGGATGTTCAGGGTAACGCCGTTTAGCGCGTTTTCGCCGCGCCCTTCGTAGGCGAAGCTCACGTTGTCAAAACGGATGTCATATTCGGACGGGGCGGGTCGGGGGTCGGACACGGGCAGGGGTTGTATGGCTTCAAATTCGCGCAGTTTGCCATAACCCTGCACCACGGTTTCGTAAACGGCGGCATAGGCAATCAAATAGCCCAGCGGCTCGGCAAAGCGCACCACGCCGGCGGTGAGTGCGGCGGCCAGGGCCCAATCGGCGCGTCCGGCGGCCAGCTGCCACAGGCCCAGGACTATGACGGCCAACACCGCCGCCTCCACGGCCGAGCCGATAATCAGGGTGGGGCGGCCTTCGCGTTCGGCGGCCTTTTCCTGTACGCGGCGCATTTCCGTCGCGGCCTGTTCCAGCCTGAGTGCGCGCTGTCCCGTGCATAGGGCGGAACGCAATACGGGCAGCCCCTGCATGTATTCCAAAAGCTCGCCGCCCAAACGCCGTTGCGCGGCGGCTATGGCCTGTCTGCCTTCGGCCAGCACGGGGCGGGCGCGGGCGGCCTGCCAAAAAATCAGGGCGTACAGGGCGGCCAGCAGCGCGCCGAACCGCCAGTCGTAAAACAGGACGGCCAGGGCGAAGGCGGCGGGGGTAATGATGGCGGCAATCAACATGCTGCTGACGGTGGCGGTGTAGTTCACTGCGTCGTCCACGGTGGCGGCCAGCAATACGCCGGTTTCGCCGCTGCGGCTGCGGTACAGGGTTTGCAGGGGGATTTGCCGCAGTTGCAGCCCCAGCCGCCGCCTCAGGCCGTCGCCCGCGCCCGCCGCGTGGCCTTGGTATTCGAAGTCGTAGGAATACCAGCGCGTTACGGTGGTAATCAGGAAAATCAGGGTAATGGCCGCCAACAGGCCGTAGGCCTTATGCGCCCCGCCGTCCGCCACGGCGCGGAACAGGGGGACGAACAGGGCGAAGGCCGCGCCCTGCAGGGCGGCGGTGGCGGTCATCAGCAGCAGGCTGCGTTTGAGTGCGGGCGCGTGTTCTCCCGCTGCGTTTATGACGGTGCGGTAGATCTGCCGGGGGGACACGTTGTCGGTAGGGGGCGGGGTCATGACGGGTCTCCTTGATGCTGGTGTTAGGGTTGTTTGTTGCGCGTTTGGGGGTTGGGTTGCCTGGCGGCAATGAGGTGCTGCCTGTCTTGGGTAAGATACTGGAAATCCAGTTGCAAGCCGCCATGTTTTGCCAATGCGGCGATGGGGGTATGGGGGGCGGCAAACCAGTTTGTCCTGCCGTATTGGTCAATTAGGGCAAGGTCCCAAATATGGCCGGCGGTGGTGGCAATGAGTTTCCAGTGCGCGTCGGGCATAAGGGGGAAATAACCCTCTTGCATCAGTTCCTCCAATATTTGGGCCGGTGTGCGGCTTGCGGGGATATTCAGGATTTTGTCATGGGGCATGATGTCGTCGCCCATACAGACGCTTTGGCGGTTCAGCCGGATACGGATGCAGGGACCGGGAGGGTTGTTGATGTCCATTATTGTTCCTTATGTCTGTTATGCCCGCATCTGGATAATCAGCACTATAGGCATTAGGGAGGCTGCCGCGCAGGATAGGGCGGCTGCGGCCTTTTGTGCCGCCGTGTCGGGTTTGGGGCAGCCCATCAGGTTGGGGAGGGGGTTGGCAGGCAGTGCCAGCCCCAGGGCGAATTGCAGCAGTCCGCCGAATATGAGGAGAGACGGCAATATGGGCAGTAGGAGGTTTAGGACGGCAAGTGCCATGTTGGCCCGCGACAGGCAGTATGCGATGTAGTTGCCCCTTCCGGCATCGTTGCAGCGTTTTTCCAGCAGGGTGTTTTGGTAGAGGAGCAGGGTGTAGGTTGCCAATACGGATACGCTTATCGCGCCGCCTATGCGCAGGCCGGACGCGATGTTGCCGCAGGGTTCGCCCGAACAGGGTTGGGATAACCAAAGTGTCAGGGCGGCAAGCGCGGACAGGCCGGTTAGGACGGGCAGGTTGGCCGCCGCAAAGCGTATGCGGCTGATGCGGCGGTTGTCCAGGGGGTCGGGACGGTTGTCGTAGAGTGTGAAGCCGTCCGCCGGGGGGGCGCGGGGTGTTCATGTGTCAGATTCTGCCGCCCAAGCCGTCCAAAAAGGCCTGCCGCTTTTCGGCCGTGGATTTGTCCATGTTGCCGAAGTTTATCCAGCGGCCTCTGCCCGCGCCTATGCCTTTCAGGGTGTGGCCTATCATGGCTTTGCCTATGACGTTGCCGCAGAAGTATTTGAGATACCAGGTCGGGGCGGTGGATGTGGTGATGACGACGGCTTCGCGGATGTTGGTCAGGCAGCCTTTGATGCCGGTAGGGGTGGGGTTGTAGGCCAGTGTTTTTAAAAATACTTTGTCTTCAAAGCCTTTGACTATGGCGGG
This sequence comes from Neisseria sp., assembly GCA_030530545.1. Lineage (GTDB taxonomy): Bacteria > Pseudomonadota > Gammaproteobacteria > Burkholderiales > Neisseriaceae > Neisseria. Next base: position 9,826 of record JAUMUU010000067.1, read on the forward strand.
CATGTCCGCCCACCAAATCGGGAAGACGAATATCAGGCGGTCGGTTTCTTTGAGTGTTTCCTGATAGTGCAGTACCAAGGGGTCCAGGGCGCGGCCTTGGTTGAACAGGGCGAGTTCTTCCCGGGTGTAGGCGGGGTTGAAGCCGTCGGCATATAAATCTATGGTTTTGCAGGTTTCGCCTTTGGCTGCCAATATTTCGCGCACGCGTTGGAAGACGGCGTGGTTGAAGCTTTGTTCGTAGGGGTGGGCGTATATCAGGGTGGTGAAGGACATGGTGTTCTCCTTAGGGGATGTATTGGTCTATGGCTGCCAAAATTTGTTCGGGCGGCAGGGTTTTTGGTGTGGCTTCCAGTTCGGGCAGTTGTTTGTGCAATTCGGGCGGTATGTAGGAAATCGGTCTGCGGGTGATTTCTTCCACGCGCATTTGTTTGAAGGTTGCCGCATCGTCTGCGGTGCGGTGGGTTTGTGCGGCTGGGGCGTAGTTGCCCGGTTGGCCGTTGCATATGGCGGCCAGATAATAGGGGTTGGAACGGGCGAAGCCGCCGTCGCGCTCGTAATGCCATCCGACTTGGTATTGGGCTTCCGCATCGCCCATGCGGGCCGGGTTTAGCAGTTCGCGGTTTGGGAAGGTGTCGTCGCCGGGCAGTCGGTAATCGGGACGGTTATCCATTTTGCCTCCTTTTTGCATACTTGTACTTGGGCGGCGGATGTCGGCGGCATCGTACGGCGGGTAATCCGCCTTAGCCGGGCAGCCCGCTGTTGCCGCAATCTGTTTCTATGCAAAGGCGGTTTGAAAACGGCAGGCCGTCTGAAAAGCATTCGGGCTGCCTTGCAGGTTTCCTTTTTAACCCGCAGGCAGCCCGAAAATCAGCCCCTTCTAAACATATTCAACATCCTGCGCGTTACGAAGAAACCGCCGAAGATGTTGATGCTGGCAATCAGGATGGCAACAAAGGCCAGGAAAGACACCAGCCCGTCATCCTGGCCGATTTGCAGCAGCGCGCCGACGACGATGATGCCGGAAATGGCGTTGGTAACGGACATCAGCGGCGTGTGCAGCGAGTGGCTGACGTTCCAGACGACGTAGTAGCCGATGACGCAGGAAAGGACGAACACGATAAAGTGGTTCAGAAACTCGGCGGGGGCGACCGCACCGACCCACAAAACCAACACGGCGGCGACGACGGCGGGTGCGAGTTTTTTCCACGCGGCAACGGGCTGCGGTTCGGGCTTGGCGGCAGGCGCGGCCTGTTCGGACGGCGTTTGCTGCGGCTGGGCGGAAACCTGAATCGGCGGGGGCGGGAAGGT
>JAUMUU010000186.1 GCA_030530545.1 Neisseria sp.
GTCTGCGCGATGGAAACGTAGCTCTCCGCGCCCGTGGCGGCGGCGATTTGGGCGATGGGCGTTACGGAAATGCGCTGGTTCACTATCGGCACGCCGTATTTGGCGGACAGATGCCGCGCGGTGGCGACAAGGTCTTTGCCTATGCGGGTGATTTTGTTGTAGATGTTTTGGTTCAGTGTGTCGATGTTCGGCGAAATGCAGTCGTGCAGGTCTATGCCTATGGTGATGGTGCGTACGTCGAAGTTTTGGTCGGACACCATGCGGATGGTTTCCAGGATTTCGTTGGAATGGATGTTGCTCATTTGGGGGTTTCCTTATCTGTCGGTTGTAATGGTGCAGGCTGCTTTTGACGGCATTCGGCAAAGTCGGGGGATTATGGTTGATGGCGTTCGGAAACATAGTGCGGTGTTTCTTCCACGGCGGCAACAAACAGTTTGCCGTCGGCATCCCATAAGGGCTGGCGGCAGGCATCGCAGTATGCCGCTTCGTGATTGGCATAGGGCGGCGGCTCGCCTATGGCCAAATCCCATGCAAAAGGCTGGCCGCAGGCGGGGCAGTCTGCCGTGTATAAAATGTAATTCGCCGCTTTGTGCAGGCTTTGGAAGTTCCAAAAATCGGACTGTATTTTTTCCAGGCTTTTGCATGCGCTGCTCGGAACAATCAGTACGGTGTAATCGTCGCTGCCGCAGTCCAGCAGCATCAGCCGCATTTTTTGCCGTTTGAGTTTGTTGTCGAAATAGTCCAAGGCAAAGGGCATGAAGTCGCCGCTTTCCCAGACTTCGCCAAATTCTTTGTTGAATTTTTTATATAAATCGTCCGTTTTGACTTTCAGTGCTTCTTTACCGAAGGCTGCCAAACGGGCATTGGCAAATTCATAAAGCTGCCCCTGTTCGTCTTCGCCCTTCCAGTCCAAAAAAAGGAAGATGCGGTTTTGGTACAGGGCTTCGCGCAGGGTTTCGTTTTGGGCAGCCGATGGCAGCAGGGCGGGATATTCGTTTTCGGCAAGGATTTTTTGCAGTATTTTTTCGGGTTTCACGGGGGCGGCCTTGGGTTGCGGACGGGACGGGCTAGGTTTTAAGTTTCACATACATACGTTCTTGTGTGTCGTCGGCGGTTTTCTGCATTTTGTAATCAAAATATATCGGTATATTTTTTGACCAGGTCGGTAAATTTTTTGCAGCCGTAATTGCGCGGGTCGAAATCGTTTTGCAGGCGTTTCCAAGTCGAACCGAATGCGGTCATTGCCATCCACTCGTCATCGGATTGTTCGAAAACTTTGCGTATGATGTCTAAGGGCAGGGCATTGTCAGGCTGTTTGGCCGGGGTTTGCGGTTCTGCCTTTGCGGCTGCCTTTTGCGGCGGCGTTTTTTGCACATTGGGCGTTTCCGCAGCAGTTTCTGTCATTTCGGGCAATAGGTTTTCCACATAGATAAACCTGCTGCACGCGTTGCGGAAGGCTTCGGGCGTTTGTTTTTTGCCAAAGCCGTAAACGGTTACGCCTTGTTCTTTCAGGCGTATGGCCAATGCGGTGAAGTCGCTGTCGCTGGATACCAGGCAGAAGCCGTCAAAGCGGCCTGTGTAAAGCAAATCCATCGCATCGATAATCATAAAGCCGTCTGTGGCGTTTTTGCCCGTGGTATAGGCAAACTGCTGCATGGGTTTGATGGCGTGTTCATTGATGACGGCTTTCCATGTGCCGCCGTTGCCGACAAAGTTGCCGTAGATGCGTTTGGCTACGGCTTCGCCGAATTTGGCCGTTTCTTCCAGAATGGCGGTTATGGTTTGCGCGGAAGCGTTATCGGCATCAATCAAAACCGCCAGCCGCGCGGATTTTTCTTCGGCAACGTTAAAGCTGATTTTGTTTTTAGACATACTGTTCCTTTTTAATTTATAAGGTTAAAAATCAGGCGGCCTGCGTCAATACGGCGGCAGCAAACGCCTGAATCCGTGCGCGAGTACGATAAGCATCATAACTAGGTTGCGGGCGAAGGTGGCGATACCGCCGAAACGCCGCGCCTTTTGCGGGCGGCCGCTGCGGGCTTGTTCTGCCTGTTCGGCCAGTGCGGCGAAGAAGCCGGGTGTGAGCAGGGGTTCGCACCATGTTCCCGATACGGCGGCAAACAGGTTTTGGCCGTGCCGCACGCCCGCTATGCCGCCGAAGATGGCCGCCGTGGTGTCGGTGTCGCCGCCTTGGCGTATCAGGCT
>JAUMUU010000068.1 GCA_030530545.1 Neisseria sp.
ACGGCGGCAAAAGTGATGGCGCGGTATTGCTCGGCATAGGCGACGATGCGGCAATCATCCGCCCCCATCCTGCGGCGGATTGGTGTGTCAGCAGCGATATGCTGCTGGCGGGGCGGCATTTTTTCGCCCATGCCTCCGCTGCCGATATCGCCCATAAGGTTTTGGCGGTGAATTTGTCGGATATGGCGGCAATGGGTGCGGTGCCGAGGTGGGTGCTGCTAAGCGCGGCCCTGCCGAAATTGGACGAGGTTTGGCTGCAGTCGTTTTGCGATGCCTTTTTTTCTTTGTGTAACGAATATGGGGTGTCGCTTGTCGGCGGCGATACGGTTAGGGGGGATTTGGTTTTTAATGTTACGGTTATCGGCGAAGTACCCGCCGGTTTGGGGCTGCGCCGCAGCGGCGCGTCTGTAGGGGACGATGTGTGGGTGTCGGGCTTGGTCGGTTTGGCGGCGGCGGCTTTGCGGCATTTGTCGGGCGGGTGTGTGCTGCCGCCCGAAACGGCGCAAGATTGCCTGCCTTGTTTGTTGCGCCCGCAGCCGCGCGTGGCTTTGGGGCGTGCTTTGTTGGAGGTGGCTCATGCGGCGCAGGATGTTTCAGACGGCCTGGCGCAGGATTTGGGCCATATTTTGCATGCTTCCGGTGTAGGCGCAAGGATTTTTCTGCAGGATTTGCCCACACTTCCCGCTTTGAGGCGATTTTTGCCGCCGGATGTCCTGGCACGCTATATGCTTGCGGGCGGCGACGATTATGAGTTGGTGTTTACCGCGCCGGCGCACAGGCGCGCCCAGGTTGCCGAGGCCGCCCGGCAATCGGCAACGCCGGTCAGCCGCATAGGCAGCGTGGTATCCGGCTGCGGTTTGGAAATCGTGGATGCGGACGGTATGCCGTTTTTTTTGCATGAGGGCGGTTTCGACCATTTTGCCGATTGATTTGCTACGAACCAAATATTCCGCCTCATACGGCGGATAAGGGGATGGATGATGGCGGTTTATTTTGTTGCCGGTACGGATACCGGCGTAGGTAAGACTTTTTGCACGGCCGCCTTGCTGTATGCGGCCCAAAAACGGGGACGCCGGGCCTTGGGGTTTAAGCCGGTGGCCTGCGGTGCGGACGAATCGGGTGAAAACGCCGATGTCCGCATATTGATGGATGCGTCCAGCCGGGCTTTGGGTTACACCAAACACAATTGTTATACTTTCCGCCGGGCGGCCGAACCCCATTTGGCGGCGGCTGCCGAAGGACGTGAGATTGATTTGGGGCGTTTGAGCAACGGTTTGGATTTTGCCCGCTGGCATGGCGAATTTGTATTGGTGGAAGGGGCAGGCGGCTGGTTCGCGCCTTTAAATAAGCATCACAGCCTTGCCGATTGGGTGGCGGGGCAGAATCTGCCGGTCATTATGGTGGCGGGCATGGGGGAGGGCTGCATCAACCATGCCCTGCTGACTGCGGCGGCCGTGCGTTCGGCGGGTTTGACCCTGGCGGGGTGGATAGCCAATTGCGCGAACGGGCAGCCTTACCGCCTGGATGATTATGTAAACGCACTGTATGAGCGTTTGGACGCGCCCTTGTTGGGACTGGTGCCGCATTTGGCGGGCAATGCGCAAAAGGCGGCGGATTATTTGGCGGCCGGCCGCCTGAACATCTGATTTTGCCCGCCTGCCCTTTCTAAACCGACAGGAAATATCCGCAAAATACCGGCTGTTTTTTGCCCCTCAATCGGGTTGCCGGTATTGTCCTTCCCGCATTTCCACAGGACCGGCCGCCCGGCCGCCGTAGGGGCGTTGCCACACCGTCCCGCTGTTTCGAGAACCGGCACGGCCGTCCTGCCCCACATGCCAAACCATATTGTTTTGCCCGCCCAGGGCGTGTCGTCCTTCCAAACCGATACGCGAGTCCAAATCCCGTATTTGGGTTTGGGTGGCGCGTTGGCTGCCTTTGCGGGTTTGCGAAACCTCCAGACCGCCGCCTATGTCGCCGTACAGGCGGATATCGGCATGGCTTTGTACCGCATACAGCAAAATCAGACCGGCAAACAGATTTTTCATCATAGTTCCTTAACTGGTTAAGACACACACCGCCCCTCAGGGCGGATGATTTCCGGGGCGGCGGCAAACCAGGCCAGTATGCAGCCGACCAACATCAATCCCGACAATATAGGCAGCGATGCCGACCACGAACCCAAACGGTCGGCCAATATCCCCATGCCCGCAGGCCCGGCCATGGCGACGGCGTAGCCTACGGTTTGCGCCATACCCGACAAAGCGGCGGCATCGCGGCTGTTGTCCGTCCTCAGGGCAAATAATATCAACGCGGCGGAAAAACAGCCGGACGAACCCGCACCGGACAGAAAAATCCACAGCCCTACGCCATCGGGCTGCCCCAGCCACAAGCCCGCAGCCCCTGCCGGCATCATGGCGGCGGCGGCAAGGGTCAGCAGCCGCTTGTGCCGGACGCGGGCAAAACAGGCCGATACCGCCAGGCTGCCGGACAGAGAGCCGAATTGGAACAATACCATGGCCTCGCTGGCGGCGGCTTGCGGCCAACCTTTCTCTTGCAATATAAGGGGCAGGAAGTTTACCAGCGCGTAAAACAGCATGGATTGCAGCCCCATAAACAGGCTGATGCACCAGGCCGGACGCAGCCGCCAAACCTGCAGGCCGTCCGAGGGCGTTTCGGCGGCCGGTTCGCAGGCGGTGTTCAGGCGGTTTTTGAGCGGCAGCCATAAAAGCAGCGCGGCCGCGCAAACCGGAAGCCAGATGCCCAAAGGCAGCCGCCAGCCGCCATATCCGACCAGGGGTATGGCCGTGGCCGCCGCCAGCGAAGAAGACAACGCCATTGTAACCGACAAAGTGCCGACTATCAGGCCGACGCGGTTTGGCAGGTTGCGTTTGGCCAGTGCGGGCAGCAGCACATTGGCGGCGGCGATGGCGGCCGATAAAACCAAAGTGCCAGCCATCAGCAGGGGGGCGGACGGCAGTGCCGAACGCAGGGCCAGTCCGGCCGTCATCAGGACTATGGCCCAGGTCAGCACCTTTTCTATGCCGAAGCGTTGCGACAGGCGGGCGCTGGGCAGGGAAAACAGGGAAAATGCCAACATGGGTATGGCGGCCACCCAGCCCATAAAGTGGTTTCCCGCGTTCAAATCCTGTTGAATGATGCCGACCACCGGCCCCAAGGCCGCCAAGGGCGCGCGCAGGTTGGACGACAATAGGATGACGAACAGCAGCAACAGGCCCACGGGCAGCTCGGGGCGGTTTTTCGTGGACATGGGTATTTTTCCTTTTCGGGCGTTCCCGGCCTGCGGTTGCGGCGCAAGAGGCTTTAAAATTGTTTTTTCGAATCCAATAACAGCGTTACCGGCCCGTCATTGCACAAATTGACCCGCATATGGCTTTGGAAGCGGCCGGTTTCCACATGCAGGCCGTGTCCGCGCAATATTGATGCCACGGCCTGATACAGGGGTTGTGCCTGCTCCGGGGGTGCGGCGGCGGAAAATGACGGCCGCCGTCCGTTGCGGGCATCGGCATAAAGGGTGAATTGGGAAACCAGCAAAACCGCGCCGCCGGTGTCTTGCAGCGAAAGGTTGAGTTTGCCCGCCCCGTCTTCAAATATCCTCAGGGCGGCGGTTTTGTCGGCAATGTAGCGGGCATCGGCTTCGGTGTCTTCCCGCCCTATGCCCAACAGCACCAGCAGTCCGCCCGAAATCTTTCCGGCGGTAAGGCTGTTTTGCCCGTCTGCGATGTCTACTTGGGCGTGGGTAACTTTTTGCAATACGGCGCGCACGGCGGTTTCCTCAAGTGTCGGTGTGGGATGTCGCGCCGCCGCATACGGCGCAGCCGGGGTTTTTGGCAAAGCCGAAGGCCTGCCACCGCCCGGTCAGTGCGTCATAGGTGTGCAGCACGCCGTGGGCGGGGCGGCCGATTTCGGCCAGTATTTTCAGGGCTTCGGCCGCCTGCATCGCGCCTATGATGCCGACTAAAGGCGAAAATACGCCGAATAGGGCGCATTCCCCCTCGCCCGCATCGCCCACGCCTTCGTCAAACAGGCAGTTGTAACAGGGGGCATGGGCCAGGTCCGGCCGGTATACCGCCAATTGGCCGCTGAAACGTGCGGCCGCCCCCGAAACAAACGGGGTGCGCGTTTGAACGCAGGCCCGGTTGAGGGCGCGGCGGGTGGCGAAATTGTCGCTGCAGTCCAATACGGCATGGGCCCGGGCCGCCCATCCGGCCAGGTCGGCGGCCTGCAAACGGTAGGGCAGGGCAAGGGTGCGGCAGCGGCCGTTGATGCCGTTCAGGCGGTTTGCCAGGGTTTGGGCCTTGTTTCGGCCTATATCCGCCTCGCAAAATGCGGTTTGTCGCTGCAGGTTGGTTTCGTCTATGTCGTCATCGTCGGCAAGAATCAGCCGCCCCACGCCCGAGGCGGCCAGGAAGGGCAGGGCCGCCGCCCCCAAGCCGCCGCAGCCGACAACCAATACGGTGGCGGCCGCCAGCCTTTGCTGTCCCTCTATGCCGATTTCGTCCAATAGGATGTGGCGGCTGTAACGCAGCAGGTCGCGGTCGTCCATTATAGGTTCAGGTTCTCGTATTCGTCGGCAAAGATGAATGTGCCTTGTTGCCCGCCGTGTTCTTCGACCAGGTGGATTTGGGTCAGGGTCATGGTGCGGTCCGTGTTTTTCAGTATGTCGTAAATCGTCATCAGTGCCATGCCCGCACCATAAACGGCCTCGGTTTCCACGCTGCCGCCGTGTTCGGCCGATACTGTGGCGGTGGCCTGGATGCGGCTCAGTTTGCGGTCTATGTCGAATTCGATGCGGATTTGTTTCAGCGGGGCGGGCTGGCGCAGCGGAAAGCAGTAGCCGGTTTGCTTGGTGTTTTGGATGGCGCTGACGCGGGCAACGGCCAGTATGTCGGCGGTTTGCGCGGGGTCGTCCAGTATGGCCAGTACGGCCGGGCCGAAGTTGATGTAGCCGCGCGCTATGGCGGTGCGTAACGGCGGCCGGCCGCTATCGCCCCCCCCGCCTGCGGCGGCAAGGCCGGTGTTGTTTAAGTCGGCAAGTTCCAGCATGTCGTTCCCCTTGTCGTCCGGCCGGGCAACTCCGCGTGCCTTGGCGGCCGATTATGAATCATGTTTGCCAAAATGCCGATTGTAACGCAAAACGCCGCCTGAAAACCTGCTTTCAGACGGCGTTTCCGGTTGGAAAACACCATTTAAGATACCGCCCGAGGGCGTTTCAGACGGCCTGTTCGCGCAATTCCGCCGCCAGCAGCGTATTTTCCAGCAAAGAAGCAATCGTCATCGGACCGACCCCGCCGGGCACGGGCGTAATCATAGAGGCGCGTTCCTGGGCGGCGGCAAATTCCACATCGCCGCACAACCCCCCGTCGGGCAGGCGGTTGATGCCCACATCGACCACCACCGCGCCGGGTTTGATCCAACCGCCTTTCACAAAGCCCGGTATGCCCACACCGGCCACCACAATATCCGCCGCACCCACCTCTTCGGCCAGATTCCGCGTCTTACTGTGGCAAATAGTAACAGTGGCGCGCGCCAGCAGCAATTCCAACATTTGCGGCCGGCCGACGATATTGGACGCACCGACCACCACCGCCTTCTTACCCGCAATTTCCACACCGTAAGCCTCCAGCAGCGTCATCACCCCTTTGGGCGTACACGGCCTCATCAGCGGCATCTTGACTGCCAGGCGGCCGACATTATAAGGATGGAAACCGTCCACATCCTTATGCGGCAAAATCCTTTCCAACACCGCCTGGCCGTTGATTTGGGGCGGCAGCGGCAACTGCACCAAAATCCCGTCTACCGAAGGGTCGCCGTTTAACTTGTCCACCAGTGCCAACAACTCCTCCTGCGGAGTTTCGGCGGGCAACTCATAAGACAGCGACTCAAACCCGGCCTTTTTACAGGCGGATTTCTTATTGCGGACATAAACCGCACTGGCCGCATCGTCGCCCACCAAAATCACGGCCAAACAGGGCGTGCGTTTTCCCAGCCGCCTCCGCTCGGCCACCTTGCCCGCCAACAGGGCGAGACGCTGCTGCGACACCGCCCGTCCGTCCATCAACAAAGCCGCCATAACCGAATCCTCCTTCAAGCCAAAAGAAACATTATAGCCAAACCCGGCCCTTTGGGGCGGCGCAAAGGGTCGTGCGGCTGCGGATTGCGGCAAATTTGCCATAAAAACTTGACAAGACATCGGCAAAACCGTATAGTAGCGTTTTACGTCGGGGCGTAGCGCAGCCCGGTTAGCGCATCTGCTTTGGGAGCAGAGGGTCGTGAGTTCGAATCCCACCGCCCCGACCAAACAAACGCCCGAGACACTGCCGACAGCCCTTTAAGGTAGAGCATCCGTAGCTCAACCGGATAGAGCACCCGCCTTCTAAGCGGGCGGTTACAGGTTCGATTCCTGTCGGGCGTGCCAAAACGGCAAGTTTTCTTGTGGTGGCTGTAGCTCAGTTGGTAGAGCCCCGGATTGTGATTCCGGTTGTCGTGGGTTCGAGCCCCATCAGCCACCCCACATTAAAAACCCGCTTCCCTGCGAAGCGGGTTTTGCTATAGCGGATAGGCATACCATAGTATAGTAATAGATTATATTATAGCGGATTAAAATAAAAATGAGACAAGGCGGCAACGAGTGCCGTGTACGGATAGCACATAAGGGCGTTGGCAACGCCATAGCTTTGTAATTTTAATCCACTATACTAAACGGCGGTTCGCCCGGGCGCAGGCAAAACCGGCCCGCCGCAAAACCAACCAAACGAGGACCCTATGCAAACTTGGCCGCAGCCCGATTTCGAACAAAAAATCTGCCCGCCCGCCCAACTGGCGCAACACCTGCCGCACCTGCCCCGCCCGCTGGTTTTCACCAACGGCTGCTTCGACATCCTGCACAGGGGGCATGTCAGCTATCTGGCGCAGGCGCGTTCGGCGGGCAAAGCCCTGGTTTTGGCACTCAACACCGATGATTCCGTCAAACGGCAGGGCAAAGGTAAAGACAGGCCGGTTAATACCTTGGCCGACCGCGCCGCCGTAGTTGCGGCCTTAGCATCGGTGGATTTGGTTACCTGGTTCGACCAAGACACACCCGAAGACTTGATACGGCTCGTCCGGCCGGACATCCTGGTTAAAGGCGGCGACTGGCCTATAGAAAAAATCGTCGGCGCGGCGGAAACACTGGCGCGGGGCGGACAAGTATTCTCCATCCCCTTCCTGCATCAAACCTCCACCACACAAACCTTGGCGAAAATCCGCGCAGCGGGGCAAAACTGAATGCAAGATGCCCATTGGAAACTGCTGGCCGCACTCTCGGACGGCCTGCCCCAGCACATTTCCGTCCTGGCCAGGCAGGCGGCGGTCAAACCGCAGCAGCTCAACGGCATTTGGCAGGGCATGCCGCCCCACATACGCGGCCTGTTGCGCCAACATGACGGCTATTGGCGGCTGGTTCGCCCTCAGGCCGTGCCGACCCCGGCCGCATTAAATGCCGCCGCCCCGGGTTTCCGCACCGAAATCCTGCACCAGCACAGCTCCAGCAACGACTTCATCCTGGCGGCCGCCAGACAAAACCCCGCCGCCGCGCACCGCCTGTTGTGCCTGGTATACGAACAAACACAGGGCAGGGGGCGGCAGGGCAGGAGTTGGCAAAACCGTTTGGGCGAATGCCTGATGTTCAGCCTGGGCTGGGTATTCGACAAACCGCAGGCCCAATTGGGCGCACTTGCACCCGCAACCGCCCTGGCATGCCGGCGCGGCCTGTGCCGGCTGGGCATTCCCGCACAAATAAAATGGCCTAACGACCTGGTTGTCGGCAACGCCAAATTGGGCGGCATACTGATAGAGACCGTCCGCAGCGGGGGGCTGACCGCCGCCGTCATCGGCATAGGCATCAACTACGTCCAACCGAAAAACCTGGATACCGCGACATCCGTACAAACCGTCTGCGGCCATGCCGCCCCTTCGGCGGCCGCCGTCTTGTCAGCAGTTTTGGGCGAGGCCGAAAAACTGCTGGCCGAATTTGCCGACACCGGCTTCGCCCCCCTGCTGGATGCCTATCAAGAGGCCAACCGCGACACCGGCCAAACCGTCCACCTGCTGCATGACGGCCTCACCATAGGCGAAGGTCGGGTGGCGGGCTTTACCGCACAGGGCGCATTGCGCCTGCAAACAGACGCGGGCGAAAAACAAATCGTCAGCGGCGAAATCAGCCTGAGGCCGGGGCAGGCGCACCGTCCGCCCGCCGTCCGCCGCCACCTGCTGTTGGACGGCGGCAACAGCCAGCTCAAATGGGCCTGGGTGGAAAACGGCCGGCTGGGCGCGGTATCCCATGCCCCATACCGCCGCCTGGACGCACTGGGCAAAGCATGGCGGCAATTTGCAAACACAGATGCCGCCGTCGTCGGCTGCGCCGTATGCGGCGAAGAAAAAAAACAACTGGCGCAGGCGCAGATTGACGCAAAAATCACCTGGCTGCCGTCCATGCCTCAGGGCATGGGCATCCGCAACCACTACCGAAACCCGGCCGAACACGGTGCCGACCGCTGGTTCAACCTCCTGGGCAGCAGGCGGTTCAGCCCGAACGCCTGTATCGTCGTCAGCTGCGGCACAGCCGTAACCATAGACGCACTGACCGACGACGGCCATTACCTGGGCGGCAGCATCATGCCCGGCTTCCACCTCATGAAGGAAGCCCTGGCGGCCAAAACCGCCAACCTCGACAGACCCTTGGGCAAAGCCTACCCCTTTGCCACCACCACCCCCAACGCCATTGCCAGCGGCATCACCGATGCCGTATGCGGAGCCGTCATACTGATGCACGACCGCCTGAAAGAAAAAATCGGCTGCGGGAAACCCGTAGACATCATCATAACGGGCGGCGGCGCGAAAAAAGTAGGGGAGGCCATGCCCGCCTCCTTTACCTTAGACAATGACATAAAAATCGTAGATAATTTGGTACTGTACGGCTTATTGGGCTGGGTGGGCCGGGTATCGGGGGATGCGCCCCCGACCACTTTGCCGCAACCGTAAGGCAGGGTCTGCGTGCCGCCCCGGTACAGGCACTATCAAAGAAGAACCTCGATGTTTCAACACATAGGGATAGCACAAACCGCCTCCCCCAGTGTTGCCCTACCGCCCCAAAAGGCGGGGTTTCGACCATTAAGGAAGTTTTAATGAAGTGGTTGTTTTTCGTGCTGGTCGCACTCAATATCGCCATATTCGGCGGCATGGTCGCCCCTCAGCTTTTGGCCAGGCAGGAGGCGGAAATGATCGCGCGGCGCAATCAGGCCGATACCAAACTGGAGGTACACTCCCCCCAGCCCATGGTAAAGCCCAAAGACGCACAAACCGCCGAACCGGCTGAAAAAACCGCCTCGGGCGCGCAGGCCGCCTCATCGGCCGCCGGCCCGGACGGCTGGATTAGCGACAACGGCGGCGCGCAAGATGTCTATATCGAACCTGAAGACACCGAAGAAGAGGCCGCCCGCCGCATACAGGAACGCGAAAAATGGCAGTTGGCGGAAAAAGAAAGGACGCGCAAACGCGAAGAAGCCGCCCGCCGCTCCGCCAACGGCGGCAACGGCGGCGCGGTTGATTTCGACAACGGCATCAGGGGCGGCGGCAAACAGTGCTTCTCCACCGCCAGCGTTACCCTGCCCGAAGACGACTATCACCGCATCAAAGGCCTGCTCAACCAATGGCCTCATGCCGCCAGCCGCCAAATCGAACGGCGCGAAGCGGCGAAGGGGCGCGGCAAGGGGGGCTTTATCGTATGGACGCCTATACAGGTTGATGCAGGCAGTCAGATTCAGGCACTCAAAGCCAAAGGTTTTTCCGCCTCCCTGATGGACGGCGGCATCAGCGTGGGTTCCCGTCCCGACAGGGCGCAGGCACAGGCACTGCTTTCCCGCCTGCAGGGTGCGGGTTTCAGCGGCCAGTTGCGCGAATTGGAAGGCGGCGGCATAGGCGGGCAAAGCGTTGCCAAAATGCAGGTAACCTTTATGAACGTGGACGACAAGGCGGCGCAATCCATTCAAGGCATAGTCGGCCGTTACGGCAGCCTGCACCGCAACCGCTGCCGCTGACCCCTGCGGGAGGCCGCCCTATTGACGATATCGGGCATTTGTTCCTTGGAATTACGCGGATGTCCGAAAGCAGACTTCACACAACCCCCTGCCCATAGATGCGGAAAAACAACAGCGGCCTTTAGTCGGACAGGATTGTTTTTGATATATAATTCATTGAAAATTAATTGAAAAAAGAAAAAATGTTGGCTAAATCATACAGTTTTTGGCAGCTAAGGGGCAATAAAGTTTGTTTTTTTGCCGATAAGCCATTATAGTTCACACCATGTAGTCGCATGATGCGATGACTTAACAATCTAAACCGAAACTCGGTTTGTTAATTTCCTGACTATGAAAGGAACACATATGAAAGCAAAAATTATTGCTTTGGCACTTGCATCATTCTCTACCGCCGCTATGGCGGATGTAACCCTGTACGGCATCATGAAAGCCGGTATCGAAACTGGACAGGTTAAAGTAAAACGCTACAACTCCAGTGGTGCCAGCACCACCGATAAAAGTAACACTTTGACTGGTATTGCCGACTTTGGTTCGCGCATAGGTTTCAAAGGTCATGAAAACCTGAGCAACGGCATGAACGCCATTTGGAAAATCGAATCCAAAACCTCTTTGGACGGTAGCAGCAAAGGATGGGGTACGCGCCAGGCCTACATCGGTTTGGAAACCACCGCTGGTACTATCCGCGCCGGTAAAATGAGCACCCAGTTGGACAACATGGACAAAACCGACCAATGGGAATACAGCAATAACGCATTGGGTCTGGGCATGTTTACCCGTACCGGTGAGAAAATCCTCTCCGTGCGCTACGACAGCCCCATCTTCGCAGGCTTCAGCTTCAACGCCCAGTTCAGCCCGCGTGATAATGCAACCACCAATGTTCGCGGCGTAGGTTATACTACTGGTCGTGATGATCCTGCAAACGACACTTCGTCCTACTATGCCGGTTTGAACTATGAAAATGCCGGTTTCTTCGCCCAATATGGTTTTGCTTATAAGAAAAC
>JAUMUU010000187.1 GCA_030530545.1 Neisseria sp.
CTTCCGTGTTCGGTGTTTTGCTTTTGCGGCCGTCTGAAAAGTTTCAGACGGCCTTTTAACGTTCGGTTGGGAAACCTTGACCCGCATTCGGCCGTGTCTTGACGTTCCGGTTAGACTTGCGGTTTGCAGATTCATCAATCCGAATTGTATTTAAGTTTTCAGACGGCCTCTGCTTGCTTGAAACCGTCAAGCTGCAAAATGGTCGTATACGTCATCAATTTTTGCACAAGCACGTTGGACTGCGGCTTCCCAGTCGCCTGCCGTACCTTCGGCGTAAACAGTATCCACGGAGGCAAAGCCCAAGAAGCCGCCAAGCAATGTTTTCAAATAGCTTGAGGCGAAATCCATTTGCGCCATCGGGCCTTCGCTATAAACGCTGCCGCTGGCCTGCAACAGCAGTACTTTATGCTCGCCCATCAAACCTTTCGGTGTACCGTCTTCGCCGTAGCGGAAGGTTTCGCTGGGTATAACCAGATTGTCCAGCCAGTTTTTCAGTAGGGCGGGAATGCCGAAGTTATACATGGGGTAGGCGATAACGAGACGGCGGACGGATTTGACTTGGTTCACGACCGACATCAGCCTAGCCTGTAGCGCAGCTTGTTCCTCGTTCGGTTGTTGCCCTTGAAACAGGGTAACGGTAAACATTTCCAGCACTGCCTTATCCAAAGGCTGAATATCTGCTTCTGCCAAATTGACCGTTTGCACGCTGCCTGCAGGCAGTTTGGTCAGCAGGTGGGCAACCATGCGGTTGGTGGCGGAAGCGGTGGAATGTGGATCAGGATGTGCATTGATAATTAGAGTGTCAATCATTTCAGCGTCCTTTCTAGGTATTGTTGGAACGATAATAGATTTTCAGACGGCCTACGATACCGTAGGGCGTCTGAAACCGTTATTGCCGCAATGTTTTACCGTTCGATTTGGCTCACATCCCGCACCGCGCCTTTGTCGGCGGAAGTCGCCATCGCGCCGTAAGCCCTTAATGCGGCGGAGACGTAGCGGTCGCGGTTTTCGGGTTTCCACGCTTTGCTGCCGCGTGCTTGCATTTCGGCGCGGCGTGCGGCGAGTTCTTCGTCGGAGATTTTCAGGTTAATGCTGCGGTTTGGGATGTCGATTTCGATGGTGTCGAACTCGCGCACCAAGCCGATGGCGCCGCCCTCTGCGGCTTCGGGCGATACGTGGCCGATACTCAAACCGGATGTGCCGCCGGAGAAGCGGCCGTCGGTGAGGAGGGCGCATTCTTTGCCCAAGCCTTTGGATTTGAGGTAGCTGGTGGGATACAGCATTTCCTGCATGCCCGGGCCGCCTTTGGGGCCTTCGTAGCGGATGATGACGATGTCGCCGGCGACGATTTGGTTGCCCAAAATGCCTTCTACTGCGGCTTCTTGGCTTTCAAACACGCGGGCGCGGCCGGTGAATTTGAGGATGCTCTCGTCCACGCCTGCGGTTTTCACCACGCAGCCGCGTTCGGCGATGTTGCCGAACAAAACCGCCAAACCGCCGTCTTGCGAGTAGGCGTGTTCGACGTTGCGGATGCAGCCTTTTTCGCGGTCGAGGTCGAGGGTTTTCCACATGCGGTTTTGCGAGAACGCTTGTGTTGTACGCACGCCGCCTGGTGCGGCTTTGAAGCGTTCGATGGCGTGGGTGTTTTCGGGATTGGTGACGTCCCATTTTTCAATCGCGTCTTTCAGCGTCGGCGCGTGGATGGTGTACACGTCGGTGTGCAGTTTGCCCGCTTTGTCCAGTTCTTTCAGGATGGCGAAGATGCCGCCGGCGCGGTGCACGTCTTCCATGTAGTAGTCGTGGTTGTTGGGCGCGGTTTTGCAGATGCAGGGCACGACGCGGCTTAAGCGGTCGATGTCGGCCATTTTGAAATCCACGCCCGCTTCGTTGGCGACGGCGAGCAAATGCAGGATGGTGTTGGTGGAGCCGCCCATGGCGATGTCCATGGTCATGGCGTTTTCAAACGCTTTTTTGGTGGCGATGCTGCGCGGCAATACGGTTTCGTCGTTTTGTTCGTAATAGCGTTTGGTGATTTCGACAATCATACGGCCCGCTTCGAGGAACAATTCTTTGCGGCCGGCATGGGTGGCAAGGTAGGAACCGTTGCCGGGCAGGGACAGGCCGAGTGCTTCGGTCAGGCAGTTCATGGAGTTGGCGGTGAACATGCCGGAGC
>JAUMUU010000188.1 GCA_030530545.1 Neisseria sp.
CGTTCTTCCGCGAACAATCGTCCAAACTCGCCCCCGCATTGGGCGTGAACTACATCGTCGAAGCGGACGAAGTCGCCGCCATGCAAAAGGCGGAAGAAGCATTGAAGGTCGTCTGAAAATCTGGAGATTCCGGATTCCCGTGTTCACGGGAATGACGAAGGAAAGATTCACAGCAATAGCTGGGCTTAACCGCCCTGATACCCCATGCTAAAATCCCCGCAATTTTCACGATACCGACCAAACTCTTATGGCAATCAAAAAAACACAGCTTTACGCTTCCCTTTGGGCGGGCTGCGACGAGTTGCGCGGCGGCATGGATGCCAGCCTTTATAAAGACTACGTCCTTACCCTATTGTTTTTAAAATACGTTTCCGACAAACACAAAACCGGCGGCGGCATGATAGAGCTGCCCGCCGGCACGACTTTTGACGACATCGTCAAACTCAAAAACACCGCCGACATTGGCGACCATCTAAACAAAATCATCGCCCAAATCGCCGAAGCCAACGATTTGAAAGGCGTGATCGATGTTGCCGACTTTAACGACGAAGACAAATTGGGCAAAGGCAAAGAAATGATCGACCGCTTAAGCAGGCTGGTCGGCATTTTTGAAAAGCTCAACCTTTCCGCCAACCAAGCCGAAGACGACGATTTGCTGGGCGATGCCTACGAATACCTGATGCGCCATTTCGCCACCGAATCGGGCAAATCCAAAGGGCAGTTTTACACGCCTGCCGAAGTCTCGCGCATCATGGCGAAGATTATCGGCATCCGCCCCGATTGCCCGGCCAGCACCAGCGTTTATGACCCCACCTGCGGCTCCGGTTCGCTGCTGCTCAAAGCCGCCGCCCAAGCCAGCAACCAAATCAGCGTTTACGGACAGGAAAAAGACGTGGCGACCGCGTCCCTTGCCCGTATGAACATGATTTTGCACAACAACGAAACCGCCGACATCCACACCGGCAACACGCTTTCCGATCCGTCTTTCACTGAAAACGGCAAACTCAAAACCTTTGATTTCGCCGTTGCCAATCCGCCCTTTTCCAGCAAAAACTGGACGAGCGGCATCACGCCGGCAAACGACCCTTTTGAGCGTTTCAGCTACGGCATACCGCCCGAGAAAAACGGCGATTACGCCTTTTTGCTGCACCTGCTCAAAAGCCTGAAACCCAGCGGCAAAGGCGCGATTATTCTGCCGCACGGCGTACTGTTTCGCGGCAATGCCGAAGCCCGCATCCGCACCGAACTGCTCAACCTTGGCATCATCAAAGGCATTATCGGGCTGCCTGCCAACCTGTTTTACGGCACAGGCATACCCGCCTGCATCATCGTCATCGACAAAGAACACGCCCAAACCGCCCAATTTGCCGAAGACGGCAGCCACCAAGTCATCAGTGGCGGCAGCGTGTTTATGATTGACGCATCGCGCGGCTTTATCAAAGACGGCAACAAAAACCGCCTGCGCGAGCAAGACATCCACAAAATCATCGACACCTTCACCAAGCAGGCAGAAATCCCCCATTACAGCCGCATGGTGCATTTAAGCGAAATCGCCGCCCAAGACTACAATCTCAACCTGCCGCGCTATATCGACAGCGGCGAAGCCGAAGACATCCAAGACCTTGCCGCCCACCTTTACGGCGGCATTCCCGCGCACGATATGGACGCGCTCGCCCCTTATTGGCAAGTCTTAGGCCGTCTGAAAAACGAACTCTTTGCCGAACAAAACGGACGCTTTACCGCCAAAATCGACAGCCGCCAAATCAAAGCCCACATCTTGGCGCACCCCGATTATGCCGCCTTCAAAGCCGAGCATTTGGCAAAATTTGCCGCATGGCACACCCAAAACAAGCTTGCCGACATTCAGCAAGGCAGCCGCCCGAGCGCGCTTATCCACCAATGGAGCGAAAGCCTGCTGGACGCATTCAAACCCGGCGGCTTAATAGAAGAATACGATTTCTATCAAATCCTGATGGATTATTGGGCGGAAACCCTGCAAGACGATGTTTATTTGATTGCCCAAGACGGCTGGCAGGCGGTCAAAAACTTGGCGGAAATCACCAAAGAAAGCAATGAAGCCGCCAACCTGAGCGTGGTCTTTGAAGAAGTGGAAACCGACAAAGACGGCAAGCCCAAAACCGACAAAAAAGGCAAAGCCAAAACCAAAC
>JAUMUU010000069.1 GCA_030530545.1 Neisseria sp.
ACGCTGCACCAAGCCTTTGAAGAAGTGCAGAATTTCGGCGGAGAAGCCAGCGGCACGGTGCGGATTACCATGGCGCGGGTGGCGTATCAGCTTGTCTTGCGGGCGCATTTGGCGGAATTTCACCGACGCTATCCGCAAATCCAACTGGAAATTTCGCTGAACGACGGGCTTTCGCACCTGATTGAAGACGGCATGGATTTAGGCATACGCTTCGGCAACCGGTTGGACGAAGGCATGGTCGCGCGCAAGCTGATGAACGAAACGCGGGAAGGGCTATATGTCAGTCCGAGCTACGCCGCGCAGCACGGCACGCCGAAAACGCCCAAGGATTTGCCCGCCCACAAACTCATCGGCTACCGCTTTATCTCGTCCAACAAAATCGAGCCGCTGGTGATTGCGCAAAACGGACAGGAAACCGCCGTGGAAATGGACACGCCGCTCATCTGCAACGACCCCGAAATCCTGCTGGATGCCGCCCGCCAAGGCTTGGGCATAGGGCGGGTTTTTACCTGCAATATGCAGCAGCAGCCCGATTGCGCGGATTTTATCCCCGTGCTGCAAAAGCATTGGCGGCCGTATCCGCCGCTGTATCTTTATTACCTGCAACACAGCCAGCGGGCGAAAAAGGTGCAGGCGGTGATTGAGTTTTTGTTGGAGAAAACGGCGCAGTACCGTTGAAGCGGGTTGGCCGAAATGGGAAAAACAGCCTGCACTTCGGTTTTCAAAGTGCAGGCTGCTTTTTACACCGCCGCCAAGTTGCCGCCTTTCCCCGCATCAGGGCAGCGGCCAGGGCAATTCGGGATATTGTTCCGCCAAAACGGCCTTAAACCTTGCCTGTATGCGCGCTATGGCACTATCATCGTCCGCCTCAAAGCGCAGCACCAGCACGGGCGTGGTATTGGAGGCGCGAATCAGGCCGAAGCCGTCCGCATATTCCACCCTCAGGCCGTCTATGGTTATGACTTGCAGCGCATCGCTGAAATCAGCCTTGTCCGCCAAACGGGCTATCAGTTCGCCGCCTTGGCAGCCCTGAGGCAGGGAGATGTTCAGTTCGGGGGTGGAAAGGCTGTGCGGCAGGCTGTCCAGCACGGCGGAAGGGGAGGGGCTGCGCGATAAGATTTCCAACAGGCGGCAGCCGGCATACATGCCGTCATCGAAACCCAGCCAGCGTTCTTGGAAAAAGGTATGCCCGCTCAATTCCCCCGCCAAAAGCGCGCCCTTCTCCTTCATGGCCGCCTTGATAAAGCTGTGGCCGGTTTTTTCCATCAGCGGTTCGCCGCCGTGCCGCCGTATCCAAGGGGCAAGCAGGCGGGTCGATTTCACGTCGAAGATAATTTTCGCGCCCGGGTTTCTGCCCAATACGTCTTGGGCAAACAGCATCAGCTGCCTGTCGGGATAGATGATGCCGCCCTGCGGGGTTACCACGCCCAAGCGGTCGCCGTCGCCGTCAAAGGCCAAGCCGATTTCCGCCCCGCCCTGCTGCATGGCGGCGGCCAAGTCGCGCAGGTTTTCGGGTTTGGCCGGGTCGGGGTGGTGGTTGGGGAAACGGCCGTCCACATCGCAAAACAATTCTTGCACTTCGCAGCCCAAGGCGCGGTACAGGTTGCCCGCATATGCGCCGGCCACGCCGTTGCCCGCGTCTATGGCGATTTTCATGGGCCGCGCCAATTTGATGTGGCCTGCAATCGCCTCCTTGTAGGCCGGATAGATGTCTTTTGCCCGCACATCGCCCGCGCCCGAGGCAAATTCGCCCCGCCTGATGATTTCCAACAGGTCTTGCACGGCCTCCCCCGCCAGGGTTGCGCCCGCCAGCATCATTTTGAAGCCGTTGTAGTCGGGCGGGTTGTGGCTGCCGGTAATCATCACGCCGCTGCCGCTACATTCTTTCACGGCGGCAAAATACAGCATGGGCGTTGCCACCATGCCCACATCCAATACCGAAACGCCGCTGTCGGCAAGCCCGCCTATCAGCTGCCGGGACAAGGCCGGGCCGCTCAAACGTCCGTCCCGCCCCACGGCAACCCGCCCCACGCCCAAAGCGGCCGCCCGCGTGCCTATCGCGCGGCCTATCAGATAGGCGGCTTCTTCGGTGAGGGTTGCGCCCACTATGCCGCGTATGTCGTAGGCTTTGAAGATTTCGGGAGCAATCGGGTTGGTCATGGTGTTTCCTCGGTCGGCAGTCCTGCCGTTTTGTGTATCAATCGAAAATATCCCCACCGGCAAAAAACTATAGAATTAAAATTGCAATGATACGGCGTTGGCACGCCTTGCCTCATTTTTATTTTAATCCGCTATACTTTCGGCAGGGTAAGGGTAAGGTTGCGGAGGGGGAAATTTTCAGACGGCCTGCACTTGCGCGCAAAGCCGTCTGAAAAAACAACCGACAATCAGCTGACAGTCCCCCGGATACTCTGTCCCGGCCTGATTATGCTGCTGCCGTTGTTCCAGCGGCGCACTTCCTTGACATCCACATTGAAGCGGCGGGCGATATCGGCCAAAGTGTCCCCCTTGCGGACGGTATAGGAAACATGCCGCACGGAGGCCTTGGCCTGCGAACGCAGTTGCGCCTGTGCGGCCGCGCCCACCTTCAACACCTGGCCGCGTTGGATATTATTGCCCTTGATATTGTTGGCCGCCACCAAATCGGCCACCTTCATATTATAACGCTGGGCGATATTGAACAAAGTATCGCCGCCCTCGACCTTGTGGCTGACCGCGTTTTCCAATTCCGCCTTGGCGGCCAATGCGCGGGCTTCGGCCTGTTTGGCCTTGGCGGCCGCCCTGGCCTGGCGCGCCTTCTCGGCCGCCTCTTCCTCATCGGCCTGTGCCACGGCATTGCGCACCGCCTCCTCCGCGCTCAGACGCACATTCGCCCGGGGCTGCTGCTGCGGCAAACCGCCCGAATCCTCACCGGCGGCCGCCTCCTGCTGCCGCGCCTGTTGTTCCTGCGGCGCGGCAGGCCGCGCCTCCGGTGCCGCCTCCGCAGACTGCTGCTGTTGCGGCAAATCGGCGGGGATTTTCACCGTGGCATTCAAAATCGCGGCCGGGTCGGGTTGGGCGGCGGGTTGTGCGGCAGCCGCCTGTGCGGGCTGTTGCTGCACGGCCTCCGACCGGACCACCGCCACATCATCGGACAGCTTGGCCGCCGGCGGGGCATCGGCCTTAGCCTGGCGGGTCATGGCGGTAAAATCCGTGGGCGCGGCCTGAATCTGTATGGCGGCCGTCTTCACCGAAGGTTGAATAAAATTGCGGGTAGGCGGCATCAACTGCATCTGCGCCGTGGCCGGGGCGGATGGCGCATTCAGTTCCGGCACGGACTGCAGCCTGTTGTCGCCCGGATTGGTATCCGCGTCCAGGGCGGCAAAATCGGCCGCCGTGCGCGGTTTGGCCGCGCCCGCATTGCCTGCGGTGCTGTTTTTCGCCACCAAAATACTGCGTCCGGCCGAAACATTATTGCCGCTGATGCCGTTCAAACGCTTCAATTCGGCCACACTCATACCCGTCTCGGCCGCAATGCTGCCCAAGGATACCGAAGCATAAGGCGTATAAACATCCCAGGAAAGCAGGCTGCCCTTGTCGGCCAGCTTGTAATTGCGCTCGAACCTCTCGGCCGCCTCTACGGGCAGCAGCATCTTGCGCCCCATTTTCGGGATATAGACGGCGGATTTGAAGGCCGGGTTGAGCATATCGAATTCCGCCTGCGAAATACCGGCCAGACGGACGGCCGCGCTGATGTCTATGGGCCGGTCTATATTGACGGGTTTGAAAAAAGGCTTGTCCTCGATTTCGGAAAAACTCATGCCGAAATATTGCGGGTCGTTGATAATATTGCGTACCGCCAGCAGCTTGGGGACATAGTTGCGGGTTTCGGCCGGCATTTTCAGATTTTCGTATACCGGCGCCAAACCCTGCGCGCGGGCGCGGTTCACCGCGCGGCCCACATTGCCCTCGCCCCAGTTGTAGGCGGCCAGGGCCAAAGACCAGTCGCCGAACAGCCCGTGCAGGTATTCCAAATAATTCAAAGCGGCATCGGTCGCGGCATAAACATCATGGCGGCCGTCATACATGGGTGTCTGCTCCAAACCGTAATGGCGGCCGGTCGCCGGCATAAACTGCCACAGGCCGGACGCGCCCACATGCGATTTGGCCTTGGTAACATACGCGCTTTCAATAAACGGCAGCAGGGCGACCTCGGCCGGCATATTGCGTTTGGCGACCTCGTTGCTGATGTGGTACATATAAGGCTTGCTGCGCTCTATGGTGCGGTTGAAATAAGCCTGGGCGGAGGCAAACTTGCCCTCGTGCCGCCTCACCAATTCCGGATTGACCTCCGCCATGCGGAAGCGGCGGCGCAGGCTGTCCAAAATACCGCCGCCCTTGGCGCGCGGATTGTGCTTGTGGTCCAGCGAAATGGTGTTGGCACGCATCATGGCCATGCCGATTTGTTCCCGGTTGTAGGTTTGGCCGTATGCCCCGAACGATGTCAGCGACAAACCCGTAATGGCCACTGTCAAAATCTTTACAGACATAATAGTTAATTTTCAGATGTTTATAAAAACCAATTTTTTGATGGTAACTTGCCCGCACATGCCGCGTCAAGGTTTTGCAAATGTAAAACCGCCCAATATGTTAAGTTTTATATTCAAACGGCACATTGATGTGCATCAAAAGATTTTTTGGCACATAATGACCGTTTGTCCGTTTAAACGACCGACAGGAGGCCGCTATGGAATATGGCGAATGGTTTGAAAACAGCAGCACCGGCAGGTATGCCGCCGCGTGCGAATTGGATTTTTTCCAGCGGCAGACGGCCGAAACGCCTTTTCAGACGGCCTTGCAAACAAGCCTGCCGCAATGGCTGCTTTCCGGACAGGCCCTTTGCAACGGCCGCGACCTGTTTGCGGATGCCGCCGCCCTGCCCTTCCCCGCCTGCAGCATGGGCATGCTTTTGCTGCCTCACACCCTGGAAGAAACCGGGGCATACCGGGAAACCCTAAAAGAGGCCTACAGGGTTTTGCAAGACGAAGGCCTTATGGTCCTGACCGGCTTCAACCCGCATTCCGTCTGGAGGATTTTATACCGCGCGGAAGGCAAATCGCTGCCCGGGCAAAGCGGCCACATTACCTTTCACGAATTGAAATCCGCCGTATCCGAGGCCGGCTTCGACCTTGCCGCGACCGAATGGCTGGCCTGCTGGCCGGCGGTGGAAAACGGCCGCCCCACCACAGGCTGGCCCGCCGTGGCCATGATTTACGGCATCACCGCAGTCAAACAGCGGGCGGGGGTACACCCCCTGCAGGAAGAACTGCCCGCCGCAGTCCAAGGGCTGGGCGGTTTGGCCTTAGGCGGCATATAGCCGCACCTGCGCTACACGGCCCATGTCCGCCAAACCAAGCCCAAAATCCCGGCAGACGACACCGCAATCAACACCGTGTACAACATAGACAGGCGGCAGGCGGCCAACACCGTCAGGGCGAGGGCCGCCAACTCATGCGGCCGGTCGGAAACAAAATGCGGCGCAATCACCGAAACCAGCACACAGCCCGGGGCGGCCTCCATCACCTTGGCCGCCCGCCTGCCCAAAGTCCGGTTTCGCAAGGCGAAAAAACCGATTAACCGGGTACTGTAAGTAACCGCCAACATCCCCGAAACCGTCAGCAGGGCATCAGCCGAAATCATGCCTCGCCCCTCCCCGACAGCCAATAGGCCGCCAACAGGCCTGCGGCAGTACCGGCGGGCACATACCAGGCCCCGCCGGCCGACTTATAGGCCAAAACCGCCGCCGCAAGGCTGGCCAGCCACGGCAAGGCCGCCACCGCCCCCCGCCACATCCCGCGCAACAAAACCAAAAACACCGCCGGAAACGCCATACCGAAGCCCCAAGCCTCCACATTGCCCAAACGCGGGCCTATCGCCGCCCCCAGGGCCGAAGCGGCCACCCATATGACATAAAGCGTCATACAGATGCCGAAATAATAAGACATACTGAACAAAGGCAGCCCCAATGCGCGCCTTCTTTGAATATCGGCCATCGCCATCGCCCAGCTTTCATCGGTCATAAAAAACAAAACCGGCATAACCTGCCCAAGCGGCAGATGTTTCAAATAAGGCGTCAATGCCGCGCCCATCAAAATATGGCGGGTATTAATCATAAAAGTAACCCCGACTATCAGCAGCACGGGCAAAGGACGGGTCCACAAACCCACGGCGGCAAACTCCGAGCCGCCGGCGAAATTCAGCCCCGTCATCATGGCCATTTCCAACACACTCATGCCCTTCTGCGCCCCCTGCACCCCCAAAATCAGCGCGAAAGGCAAAAGCCCGATAATCACCGGCAGACAGTCGCGTATGCCGCGCCCGAATTCCCCCGACCATGCAGAAAAAGCCAACCTCACAAAACTCCCTCCCCCATTAAATTTAATAATAAATAAAAACAATAATTTACACAAACACCAAATCGGGATTCGCCCGCATCAAAAAGCCGCAATTATAAAGGATGTTTCAAACAGAGCCGCACATAAGGCGCAGCCCCATGTATTGCCCTGATTTGGAAGGGATTGCGCCCCTCCCAAACAAACCCGAATCCTACTGCCGCTAAGGGCGGGGTTTCAACCGTTAAGGAACTATGATGAAATGATGCGGATACACAACGCCCCCACCCGCAGGCTTGGAATGTTTGGAAATTCGGCCACACAGCCCCAAGCCTGTTAAAATGCGCGGTTTGACTTCAATTCAGCCCAAGCACACGAGAACCCCATGTCCCAAGAATTATCAAACCAAGTGCGCCGCCGCCGCACGTTTGCCATCATCTCCCACCCCGACGCGGGTAAAACCACGCTGACTGAAAAGCTGTTGCTGTTTTCAGGCGCGATTCAGAGCGCGGGCACGGTGAAGGGCAAGAAAACCGGCAAATTCGCCACTTCCGACTGGATGGAAATCGAGAAGCAGCGCGGCATTTCCGTGGCATCAAGCGTGATGCAGTTCGACTACAAAGACCACACCGTCAACCTTTTGGACACGCCGGGACACCAAGACTTCTCCGAAGACACCTACCGCGTTTTGACCGCCGTGGACAGCGCGTTGATGGTCATCGACGCGGCAAAAGGCGTGGAAGCGCAAACCATCAAACTCTTGAACGTCTGCCGCCTGCGCAATACGCCGATTGTCACGTTCATGAACAAATACGACCGCGAAGTGCGCGATTCTTTGGAATTGCTGGACGAAGTGGAAAATATTTTAAAAATCCGCTGCGCGCCCGTCACTTGGCCGATCGGCATGGGCAAAAACTTCAAGGGCGTGTACCACATCCTGAACGACGAAATCTATCTCTTTGAAGCGGGCGGCGAACGCCTGCCGCACGAGTTCGACATCATCAAAGGCATCGACAATCCCGAACTGGAACAACGCTTTCCGCTGGAAATCCAGCAGCTGCGCGACGAAATCGAATTGGTGCAGGCTGCTTCCAACGAGTTCAATCTCGACGAATTTCTCGCCGGCGAACTCACGCCTGTATTCTTCGGCTCGGCGATTAACAACTTCGGTATTCAGGAAATCCTCAATTCATTGATTGACTGGGCGCCCGCGCCGAAACCGCGCGACGCGACCGTGCGCATGGTCGAGCCGGACGAGCCGAAGTTTTCCGGATTTATCTTTAAAATCCAAGCCAATATGGACCCGAAACACCGCGACCGCATCGCCTTTTTGCGCGTCTGCTCCGGCAAATTCGAGCGCGGCATGAAGATGAAACACCTGCGCATCAACCGCGAAATCGCCGCCTCCAGCGTGGTTACGTTCATGTCGCACGACCGCGAGCTGGTGGAAGAAGCCTACGCGGGCGACATCATCGGCATCCCCAACCACGGCAACATCCAAATCGGCGACAGCTTCTCCGAAGGCGAACAGCTGGCGTTTACCGGTATCCCCTTCTTCGCACCCGAACTGTTCCGCAGCGTCCGCATCAAAAACCCGCTGAAAATCAAGCAACTGCAAAAAGGTTTGCAACAGCTGGGCGAAGAAGGCGCGGTACAGGTGTTCAAACCGATGAGCGGCGCGGATTTGATTTTGGGCGCGGTCGGCGTGTTGCAGTTTGAAGTCGTTACCTCGCGCCTTGCCAACGAATACGGCGTGGAAGCCGTGTTCGACAGCGCGTCCATCTGGTCGGCGCGCTGGGTGTCGTGCGACGACAAGAAAAAGCTGGCGGAATTTGAAAAAGCCAACGCGGGCAATTTGGCCATCGACGCAGGCGGCAACCTCGCCTACCTCGCGCCCAACCGCGTGAATTTGAATCTGACCGAAGAACGCTGGCCGGACATCGTGTTCCACGAAACGCGCGAACATTCGGTGAAGCTGAGTTGATATAGTGGATTAAAATCGCAAGGCTAAGTCCTTGCCAACGCCCTTAATGAAAGGAAGCAAAAATGAGTATGTTTGCCATGATGCACGGCGTTACGCCGCAGTTTTTACAAGAATGCCTGAATGACAGCAGCCGTCTGGATGCTTTGGGTTATCCCGAAAACCCCGATGCCGACCCCGATTTTTTCGATTCGGACAAGGCTTGGGGCGGATTGACTTATCTTTTGGGCGGCGATGAAACCGGCTTTCCCGATGCCGACAGTTTTATCAGCCAGGCCGTCATCAGTGAAAATGCGGTGGATGAAGCCTATGAAGTCGGTATGACCCCCGCCTTCTACCTGAATGCCGAAGAAACCGCCCGCATGGCGCGCGAACTGGCCGCAGTCGATGAAGATACGCTGTTTACCCGTTATGATCCCCAAAAAATGGAAGACATTTATCCCTGCTGCTGGGATGAAAATGAGGAAGACAACCGCCAATGGCTGCTGCAGTTTTTTAGGGATTTGCAAAAATTCTATGCCCGCCAAGCCGAAAAGGGAAATGCAGTTATCAGCTATATTTCTTAATCAAATACATAAGACAGAAATATCCTTGTCTTAAAAGGAATCCCCATGAGCAACGCTAAAACCATCTTCCTCGCCGGCGCAAGCGGCGTTGTCGGCAAGCCTTTGAGCAAACTCCTGATGGAACAGGGCTACACCGTTTACGGCTCAACGCGCAGCGAAGCCAAAGCCGCCGAATTGGAAAAAACCGGCGTGAAACCCGTCGTGGTCGATGTGTTCGATGCCGACAAGCTGGAGCGCATCCTTGCCGACATCAAACCGGCCGTCGTGCTGCACCAGCTGACCGACCTGCCCGACGGCCTGAATCCCGACGAAATGGAAGCCGCGCTGGTACGCAACGCGCGCATCCGAGACGAAGGCACGCGCAATCTGGTTCGTGCCGCCGAAAAAGCAGGCGTGGAAAAAATCATCGCGCAAAGCATCGCCTTTGTGTACGAACCAAGCGATGCGCAACACACCGAATCTTCCCCCCTGCTCAACTTTGCAGACCCGGCCTACGGCGAAACCGCACGCGCCGTCCACAGCCTCGAAACCCAAGTGCTCAACGGCAACTTTACCGGCATCGTGTTGCGCAACGGCTGGTTTTACGGCGCAGATTCCGGAATTGACGCACCCGTCGATTTCGTTCCGCCCGTACACGTCTATGCCGCCGTACACGCCATTATCCTTGCGCTGGCACACAATCAAAACGACGTGTTCAACATCGCCGACGACGACGCGCGTTTGAGCAGCGAAAAGGCCAAAGCCGTATTGGGCTGGAGACCCGATTTCCGCTTGTAATAGTTGATTAAAATTGCAGTGATACGGCATTGCCGACGCCCTTATGAATTTTAAGCCGGACCGCCCCAAGCCCTGTTTGGGGTGGCGGCAAACCCACACAAGCCCCCGGCCGCCCCCGTTTTCAAGCGCCGATTTATTGCTTACATTTTTTAACATGCCTACTTTTTCAGCAAGGCCGGGGATAAGTCCCTATCATTTCAGGCAGTCCCTTCCCCAACCCTTCCAAAACGCCTAACCGCCCTTTGTCAAGCCCGTGCCATTCGGCCCACAAATACGATATATTGTAGTCCGCAACAACAAAACATACTATATCTAGTATTCCTGCCGTTTTCCTTACCGGATGGCGGCAGTTTCCGTTTCCCCGTTTTACCAGCGCAGCCCGCCCCGTTAAAACCAAGCCGTGCCTGAGGCCAAGGGTATGCTGCACCGTTAAGGAAATGTTAAATCCGCTGACGCACATAAAGCACGGCCCTGCCGAAAAGGCCTGTCCGCCCTTCCCAAACAAACCCTGCCCCACCATCCCTAAGAACGGGCTTCCAACCATTAAGGAACTATGATGAATGCTGCCTCTCTGAAAGTAACCAAACGCGACGGCCGTCTCGAGCCTATAGACTTAGATAAAATCCACCGCGTACTCGATTGGGCGGCACAGGGTTTGAATAATGTCTCCATTTCGCAGGTCGAACTCAAATCGCACATCCAGTTTTACAACGGCATCCGCACCGACGACATCCACGAAACCATCATCAAGGCGGCTGCCGACCTGATTTCGCAGGATACGCCCGACTATCAATATCTCGCCGCGCGTCTGGCGATTTTCCACCTGCGCAAAATCGCCTACGGCGAATTCGAACCGCCGCACCTGTTCGACCACGTTAAAAAACTCACCGACGCGGGCAAATACGACCGCCACATCATTGAAGATTACAGCCGCGAAGAATTCGACGAGCTGAACGCCTATATCGACCACAGCCGCGACATGACCTTCTCCTATGCCGCCGTGAAGCAGCTCGAAGGCAAATATCTGGTGCAGAACCGCGTTACCCGCCAAATTTATGAAACACCGCAGTTTTTATACGTTTTGGTGGCGATGTGCCTGTTCAGCAAATACCCGAAAGAGACGCGCCTGGGCTACGTCAAACGTTTTTACGACGCGGTTTCCACGTTCAAAGTATCGCTGCCGACCCCGATTATGAGCGGCGTGCGCACGCCGACGCGCCAGTTCTCAA
>JAUMUU010000189.1 GCA_030530545.1 Neisseria sp.
TATGATTGCTTATCCCACGCGGTAAAAGGCCAGGCTGCCCAAAAGGTTGGGCAGTATGCCTATTCTTTTTCCGGCGGTCATGACCGCCCTTTCCAATATGCGGATATGGTTTTTCGCGCACAGGGTATCGAAATCGTGCAGGGTGCACCAGTGGATGTTGGGTGTGTTGTACCATTGGTAGGGCATGCGCTCGCTGACGGGCATATGCCCGCCCAATGCGATTTGCACCCGGTTGCGCCAGTAGCCGAAATTGGGGAAGGATACTATGGCCTGTTTGGCCACGCGGGTCAGGTCGCGCAATATGGTTTCGGTATTCTGCATGGACTGTATGGTTTGGCTCAATACGATGATGTCGAAGCTGGCATCGGCAAAATCCTGCAATCCCTGTTCCAGGTCGGCCTGTATGACGTTGATGCCGCGCCGCATGGAGGCCAGCACGCCCTCGGTGTCGATTTCCACGCCGTAGCCCGTGCATTGTTTGCCCGATACCAGTGCGGACAAGAGTTCGCCGCGCCCGCAACCCAAATCCAAAACGCGGCTGCCCTCGGGTATCCAGCCGTAAATCAATTGCAAATCGTCCCTAAGGCTGTCCATCTTCGCCTCCGTCTTTTGTATTTTCCGTTATGTTTTTGTGAATGTTGTCCATATAGGCTGCGACGGCCTGCATATAGGCTTCGTCCGTCATTAGAAAGGCATCGTGGCCGTGGTTGGATTCGACTTCTATATATTGTACGTCCTTGCCGGCGCGGACCAGGTGTTTTACCAGGGCGCGTGAGCGTTCCGGGGCGAAACGCCAGTCGGTGGTGAAGCTGGCGATGAAGAATTTGGCCCGGGTTTGTTTGAGTGCGGCATCCAGGTCGTTGCCGAAATCGGCGGCCGGGCTGAAATAATCCAGTGCCTTGGTCATCAGCAGATAGGTGTTGGCATCGAAGTGTTCGGCGAATTTGTCGCCCTGATAGCGCAGGTAGGATTCGATTTCAAATTCCACGCCGTAGCCGTATTGTATGCCGTCATGCAGGGTGCGGCCGAATTTCCTGCCCATGCCCTCCTCGGCCAGGTAGGTGATGTGCCCCATCATGCGGGCAATCCGCAAACCCCGGCGCGGGATGGTGTGGTAGCGGCGGTAGTGGCCGTCATGAAAGTCGGGGTCGGTAAGGATGGCTTGGCGGGCAACGTCGTTGAAGGCGATGTTTTGCGCCGACAGGCGGGTGGCCGAGGCGATAACCAGGGCGTGGGCCACGCGGTCGGGGTGGTCTATGGCCCATTGCAGTGCCTGCATGCCGCCCAGGCTGCCGCCTACCACGGCTGCCCAACGCCCTATGCCCAAATAATCGGCCAGCATGGCCTGGCTGTTTACCCAGTCCTTTACGGTAACCAAGGGGAAATCCGCGCCGTATTCGCCGCCGTGTTCGGGGTTTTCCGACAGGGGGCCGGTGCTGCCGTGGCAGCCGCCCAGGTTGTTTAGGCCGACGACGAAGAAGCGGGTTGTGTCTATGGGTTTGCCCGGGCCTACCATGTTGTCCCACCAGCCGGGGTGTTTGTCGTGGCGGCTGTGCCGTCCGGCCACATGGTGGTTGCCCGATAAGGCATGGCAGACAAGTATGGCGTTGGTGCGGGCTTCGTTCAGGCGGCCGTAGGTTTCCACCATCAGGTCAAAGCGCGGCAGCATTTTGCCGCTTTGAAGGGGGAGGGTTTGTTCGAACGGGATTTTTTCGGGCGAAACCAGCCAGATATTGTCGGACATGGCGATTAACTTTGTGCGGACGGTGGGAAAAGGCCGTATTATAGCGGCTGGATTGTGTTTGTACACGGCCGTTTCGGACGGTTTGCGCTTTATGTTTTCCTCCCTGTTCAAATCATTGTTGTTGTTTTGCGCCCTACTCTTGTTCTTGGGTGTTTTATGGCGCAAAGAACACCGCCGCCGGCTGCACGGCTTTTTCCAACTGGCGGCCAAGGTATGCCTGGCCGCTGCCGCGCTGGTGTTGCTCTACCGTCTTTTTTTGTAATAAAAAACAATTTACTATTTAAATTCTCTAAATTTCTCTTGGAATATGGCTATCATCTGCCGCCGCATATAGCAAACATACTTAACTTTAAATACGGAATATCATCAAATTCCGACCTTCCC
>JAUMUU010000070.1 GCA_030530545.1 Neisseria sp.
CGCAAAAATTTTACTAATTTTTATATCAGCTTTGTTTTTTATTGGGATTTTGTTTTGAGGGTTTTGTGTTTGGATGGGGAGGGAAAGTTTTTTCTCTTAGGCTAGGCAATATTGTTAAAATGTTTTCCGTCTGGTTTATTTTTTTTGGAAAGGCCGTCTGGATATGAGTAAATCCGCCGTCTCCCCTATGATGCAGCAGTATTTGGGCATTAAAGCCGAGCATTCGGACAAGTTGGTTTTTTACCGCATGGGCGATTTTTATGAGTTGTTTTTTGACGATGCGGTGGAAGCAGCCGGGCTGCTAGACATTACTTTGACCACGCGCGGCCAGATGGACGGCGAGGCCATTAAGATGGCGGGTGTGCCTTATCATGCGGTGGAGCAGTATTTGGCGCGTTTGGTGAAGCTGGGCAAGAGTGTGGCGATTTGCGAGCAGGTGGGCGAGGTCGGGGCGGGCAAGGGGCCGGTGGAGCGCAAGGTGGTGCGGATTGTTACGCCGGGCACGCTGACGGATTCGGCTTTGCTGGAGGATAAGGAGGCGAACCGGATTGCGGCGGTTTGCGCGGATAAGAAGCGGCTGGGGATTGCCTGGGCTTCGCTGCAAAGCGGCGAGTTTAAGGTCAGGATGACCACGCCCGACAAGCTGGCCGACGAGTTGGCGCGTTTGCAGGCGGCGGAAATCCTGGTGCCGGACGATAAATCCGCCCCGGGTATAGTGCCGGCGCAGGCTCATGTTACGCGGCTGCACGATTGGCAGTTTGATGCGGACAGCGGTTTTGATTTGATTACGCGCTATTTCGGTTGTCAGGATTTGCGCGGGTTCGGTTTGGATAGGGATGAACATGCCCCCGCCATAGGGGCGGCCGGCGCGCTGTTGAATTATATTAAATTGACCCAGTCGCAGCTGCCGCGCCATTTGGACGGGTTGAGTTTGGAAAATGAAGGGCTGTATATAGGCATGGATGCGGCCACGCGACGCAATTTGGAAATTACGCAGACTCTGGGCGGCAAGAAGTCGCCCACTTTGTTTTCGGTACTCGACCGCTGCGCCACGCATATGGGCAGCCGCCTGCTGGCTTTGTGGCTGCATCATCCTTTGCGCAACCGCGACCATATCCGCGCCCGCCAGCAGGCGGTGGCCGCGCTGCAAAACGGCGGCGGGGAAGTCGCGGGCCGTCTGAAAGGCCTTGCCGACATTGAGCGGATTGCGGCGCGGATCGCGGTCGGTTCGGCGCGGCCGCGCGATTTGTCGGGACTGCGCGACAGTTTGTTTGCCCTGGCACGGATTGAGCCGCCTTCTTCGCCCTTGCTGGATACGCTGCGGGGGGTTTTTCCTGAGGGCGTGGCGGTTGCCCGACGGCTGGCGGCGGCGGTTTTGCCCGAGCCTTCGGTTTGGCTGCGCGACGGCGGGGTGATTAATGACGGTTTTTCGGCCGAATTGGACGAGTTGCGACATATTCAGAATCACGGCGACGAGTTTTTGCTGGCTTTGGAAGCGCGCGAACGGGAGCGCACGGGTTTGTCCACTTTGAAGGTGGAGTTCAACCGCGTGCACGGTTTTTATATTGAGTTGTCCAAGGTGCAGGCCGAACACGCCCCCGCCGATTACCAACGCCGCCAGACGCTGAAAAATGTCGAGCGTTTCATCACGCCCGAATTGAAGGTTTTCGAAGACAAGGTGCTGACGGCGCAGGAACAGGCTTTGTCTTTGGAAAAAAGGCTGTATGACGGGCTGATACGGGAGTTGCAGGACGTGCTGCCGCTGTTGCAGAAGACGGCCAAGGCCGCCGCGACGCTGGATGTGTTGTGCGGTTTTGCCGCCCTGGCCGAAGAGCAGCGTTATGCCTGCCCCGAGTTTGCGGATTATCCGGTGATTGAGATTTCGGACGGGAGGCATCCGGTGGTGGAGCGGCAGGTGCGGCGTTTTACCGCCAATCATACGCGCTTGGACGGCAAGCACCGCCTGATGCTGCTGACGGGGCCGAATATGGGCGGCAAATCGACTTATATGCGGCAGGTCGCGCTGATTGTGCTGATGGCGCATACCGGCAGTTTCGTTCCGGCTTCGGCGGCGAAAATCGGCCCTATCGATCAGATTTTCACCCGCATCGGGGCATCGGACGATTTGGCATCCAACCGTTCGACCTTTATGGTGGAGATGAGTGAGACGGCTTATATTTTGAATCATGCCACGCCGCAGTCTCTGGTTTTGCTGGACGAAATCGGGCGCGGCACGTCCACTTTCGACGGCCTTGCGCTGGCGCAGGCCGTTGCCGAGCATTTGTTGCAGAAAAACGGTTCGTTCGGCCTGTTCGCCACGCATTATTTCGAGCTGACCGCGCTGCCCGAACGTTATCCGGCGGCGGTGAATATGCATTTGAGCGCGTTGGAGCAGGGGCGGGATATTGTTTTCCTGCACCATATCGAAGCAGGGCCGGCCAGCAAGAGTTACGGTATCGCGGTGGCCAGGCTGGCCGGGCTGCCGGCATGGGCCTTGAAGGCGGCGCAAAGGCATTTGGCCGGATTGGAAACGCAGGCCGCCGAGCAAAGGCCGCAGTTGGATTTTTTCGATTCCGCGCCTTTCGAACGGGATGAGGACGATGATGCGGCATCATCCGGACGGGCGGCCGCGCTGTTTGCCGAGTTGGACGGCATTCGCCCGGACGAGTTGTCGCCGCGCGAAGCTTTGGACGCGCTGTACCGTTTGAAGCGGTTGGCCGACGGGGGCGTGTGATGGGGAAGGGCTTTATTTGTTACGGCCAAGAACAAAGGGATATTGTGGAAGGCGGCACGGCGGCGGTGGAGGCGGTTTTGCGCGGCGGCAGCGAGGAGGAAAGGCGTTCGCTGCTGTTGTGCCTGGATTATTATAGTGTATTAAAATGGCAATGATACGGCGTTGCCAACGCCCTTATGTACTATCCGTACACGGCTCTCGTTGCCGCCTTGTCTCATTTTTATTTTAATCCACTATGCCCGGCCCGGACGGGCTGTTTGTTTTGCTGCAGCGGTGTTTCCTCAGCGAACCTTCGCCGGATGTCAGGGAAGATATTTTGCAGTTGTTGGGCGATTATTGTTGCCGTCCTTTGGATGTGCTGCGCGAAAATCTGTCCGGCCTGACCGGAAGGTGGCGCAAGGAGGTGTTGCGCCTGTTGGCGCAAGGGTAGGGATTTTCTGTTTTTTCTTGAATTTTTGATGCGGATAATGCAATATAATCAATCAGAACTTTTATTTCAAGGAACTGCAACTATGTCCAAAATCCTGATGCTCTGCCTGTTCGCCGCCGCCCCCGCCGCCTTCGCCGGCGGCCTGTCCTGCCGCGAAAGCCCGAAACCTACGGGCAATCCCGAAATCGACCCCCTCGTTGTCCGCTACGAATGCCGCTACGCCGGTTCGCTGCAGCAGGCCTATGCCGCCTTTATGAAGCAGGGTTATGACGGTAAAGCACCCTATCCGAAGACGGTTCCGGCCAAACTGCCGCCCAAAAGTCTGACCCTGCGCGGGACAAATACGGAAGACTGCGGCAATATGGTGAACGAGCAGCCCGAAACTTTGGAATGGTCGTTAGTGCTGCGTTACAAAAACGCCAACCGGGTCGGAATGAAATACCGCGAAGTGGATTGCGGGTCGGGCGTTTCCGCCGATACGGAGTTCGTCCGAAACGGCAATAGGGTTTTAATCGTCCACAAATATTATCATTCATGAACGGGATGGCGGTTTGAAGCGGAAAAAGGCCGTCTGAAAGCGCATTGCCGGGTTTTCAGACGGCCTTTTTTTGTTTTTCGCGCGTTTCAAACCTTTATCCGCCCCGCCCTCACCGTCAGCGGCCAAGACACGGCATATTCCGTTTCCGCCCCGCCCCACACGGCAGCCAATTCGGCCTCCAGTCGCGCCCAAGGGTCGGCAGGCAGCACCTTGCGGGCGGCGGCCACGGCCGACCAGGTTGATAAATAGCCGGACAATTGCGCCAGATTCCACCGTTTGCACATGGCAAACGGCGGCGCGTCCACCCTTGCAAACGGAAAGGGCAAATCCGCATAACCGTTTTCCACATGGCGGCGTTCGGGCGGCCAATACGGGGCTATGGTCTGCCGATAAAAACGGCCTATGATGCCGTCTATAACGGCGTTATCCACATGCAGGACACCATAGCTGATTAAGGCCAGCAGCGCATTCGGACGCGCCACCCTGCGCGCTTCCGCATAAAAGGCGGGCAAATCCAGCCAATGCGCCGCCTGCGCCACGGTAATCAAATCCACACTCCCATCCGCCAAACCCGACCGTTCGGCAGGCGCGACACGGTAGGCCACATTAGGCCGCGCCGCCGCATTGGCGATTTGCGCCGCACTGGCATCGGCGGCATAAACGGTTTGGAAATATTCCGCCAGCAAAACGCCCAACTGCCCCGTGCCGCAGGCGCAATCCAGCGCCGTACGGCGGGACGGGGCGCAATCCGCCAGCCATTGCGCCAGTTCGGCGGGATAATCGGGGCGGTAGGCCGCATAACTGTCGGACGACGACGAAAAATAATCTTTGAAAACAGCCATAACCATCATCTTCCGCGCAAAAACGCGCTTTCGGGCAAACGCTCGTTGCCCCCGCTGTAATCCACCGCCAAACGCAAACCGCCCTTATGCCGTTCCAACAGCACGGCGGCCTTCCTCTGATGCCGCTGGCCGGAAAACAACAACAGGCGCGGGCGGCGTTTCCCCGGCGGGGCAACCCTGGCCAAACGCCAGGGCGCGAGCTTGGCCAGCAGCCCTATCAACTCCTGCCGCCAGTCGGCGCAATGAGCCGCATCGTGCACATTCAGCGGCAGGCCGTACAACACCTGCGCCAAATACCGGTCCCAGCCTATGCCGTACAAAGCCAGCGCCTCATCAAAGCGGCCTTCCGCCAAAGCGGCAGATGCTTGGGCGGCACGTTCCTCGTCGCCTGCCGTACCGTTGCGGACACTTTCAGGCGGCCATGCCTCCCCGCCGTGCCAACGCCAGCGTTCGTCCGCCCAACAATGCTCCTGATTTTCCACAATCAGCCTGTCCGCCGCCAAAACCAGCGTATTTTTCGCCACCGCCTTCGCCACCAAGGCCGGCCGCCGCCGCATATAGCCGACAGCCCCGCCATACCACGCCAAAACAACCGCGCTTCCCCTGGCCGCATTGCCGCGCCTGTCGCGGGGGAAACCCGCCGCTATCCGCCCCCTGTCCGCCGCCGCGCCATCGGCGGCCAAGGCAGCCTTATCTTCGCCCGGCCAATCCGCCGCACAGGGCGGACCTACTTCCTGCCAGACAACCTGCTGCGGCAAAACGGCGGACGGCGCGGGCAAATCGGCCGCCGCTGTCCGCAAAGGCAAATCCCCGCCGGCCAAACACAAGTTTTGGCAAAAGCCCAGCCAGTTTTCCACATAACCCACTGCCTTATCCACATCGCAGGTATACAAAACCTCGCCGCCTTCGCAATCCAAACGCCAATGCGGCACACCCCCGGCGGGAAAAGGCTGGAAAACCACATCGCCGTCCCGCAGAGAAACGGCGGACACCGCCAAAGGCCCATCGCAATCGGGATGCATCAGCAACAGACTGATGCCGGGCAGGGGCGCATATTCGGCAAAATCATGCGACAGCACGGCGGCTTCGGGCAGCCTTTGCACCACGCAAAGCAACCGGTTGAGAAAAGGCAGGCGGGGGTCTTGGTCATGGGGCATCACTGCCGTCCTTCTCAAACATCATAAGCCGTGGAAGCCGTATCGCCGCCCTTGCCCGTCCAATTGGTGTGGAAAAACTCGCCGCGCGGCCTGTCGGTACGCTCGTAAGTGTGCGCGCCGAAATAATCGCGCTGCGCCTGCAGCAGATTGGCCGGCAGGCGCGCCGTGGTGTAGCCGTCCAAAAAAGTCAGCGCGGAAGTCATACAGGGCATGGGCAGGCCGCATTCTACGGCCTTGGCCGCCACCTTGCGCCAAGACGGCAGCGCGGTTTGCAAAATATTCCTGAAATACGGATCGCTGCCCAAGAAAACCAAATCCGGATCGGCCTCATACGCATCGCGGATATTGCCCAAAAACGCACTGCGGATAATGCAGCCTTCGCGCCAAAGCAGGGCGGTGTTGCCGTAATTCAGCCCCCAGCCGTTAGCCTCGCCCGCTTCGCGTATCAGCATAAAGCCTTGGGCGTAAGAAATAATCTTGGATGCCAGCAGGGCCAGGCGCAGGGCTTCCAACCATTCCGCACGGTCGCCCGCCACCGTTTCTGCGGTATGGCCGAACAGCGCGGCGGCGGTTTCGCGCTGCTGCTTGAAGGCGGAAACGCAGCGGGCGAACACCGCTTCCGAAATCAAAGTCAGCGGGATGCCCAAATCCAAAGCATTGATGCCCGTCCATTTGCCCGTACCCTTTTGCCCGGCGGTATCGAGAATCTTGTCCACCAGCGGCAGGCCGTCCCCGTCCTTGTAGGCGAGGATGTCGGCGGTAATCTCAATCAAATAACTGTTCAGCTCCGTCTTATTCCAGGCGGCGAAAGTCTGCTGCATCTCGTCCGCACCCATGCCCAAGCCGTCCTTCATAAACTGATAGGCTTCGCAAATCAGCTGCATATCGCCGTATTCTATGCCGTTGTGCACCATCTTGACGAAATGCCCCGCGCCGTCGCGGCCCACCCAGTCGCAACAGGGTTCGCCCTGCGGCGTTTTGGCGGCTATGGCCTGCAAAACGGGGCGGACAAAGGGCCAGGCTTCCTCGTTGCCGCCGGGCATGATGGACGGGCCGTTGCGCGCGCCTTCTTCGCCGCCGGACACACCCGCGCCGATGAAGCGTATGCCTAGGGCGGCCAATTCGCGCGTGCGGCGGGTGGAATCGGTAAAATTGGCATTGCCGCCGTCTATGATGATGTCGCCTGCTTCCAAATGGGGCAGCAGTTGGGCGATAAAGTCGTCCACCACCGTTCCCGCCCTGACCATCAGCATAACCTTGCGCGGCTTCTCCAGTTTTGCAACCAAATCGGAAATACTGTATGCACCGATGATATTCGTATTTTTTGCCGCACCGTTGAGAAAATCGTCCACTTTGGAAACCGTGCGGTTGTAGGCCACTACCTTGAAGCCTTTGTCGTTCATATTGAGTATCAGGTTCTGACCCATTACGGCCAAACCGATTACGCCTATATCGCCTTTCATTGGGGATGTCCTTTGATGCGTGGGATTGGAAACGGCGTAACTTTACCTTATTGGCAGGGAATAGGCTATGTTCCTGCCCGACCTATGCCCCCATACTGGGAAAATCCGTCAAAACCCCCTGTTGAAAACTTTACCCAATAATAAATATATATAATATTTATAAGATGTTGTTGATGAAGGGGGCGCAATTCTGTGGATAACGCTGATTTTATTTTTAATAACAATAAATTATGTTGTTGATAAGTCTGTGCAAACGTTGTGGATGGACTGTGGATTTTTTGTGGATAAATTTAAGCCCTGTGGAATACGCGGTGGGTAATTCACCATTTTCCCACAGGTTTTCCCAATAGTTATACACAGGCTCAGGCGGCTTGGCCGTCAATGTGGAAAAACGACGGCGGCAGTTCTTCGTCATTTTCAAATTCCACCCATTCATAGGCGGTTTGGTCCGCCAACAGGGCGCGCAGCAGGGCGTTGTTGATGGCGTGTCCGGACTTATGGCCTTCGAAAGCGCCGATAATCTGGTGTCCCAATGTGTATAAGTCGCCGATTGCGTCCAAAATTTTGTGGCGGACAAATTCATCGGGATAACGCAGCCCCTCGGGGTTCAGGATGCCGGCATCGTCAATGACTATGGCGTTGGACAGGTTGCCGCCCAGGCCCAGGTTGTGCGAACGCATCATTTCGACTTCCTGCATGAAGCCGAAGGTGCGGGCGCGGGAAATTTCCTCCACATAGGATTGGCGTGAGAAGTCCATGGTGAAGGTGGGGTTGCTGCGGTTGAAGACGGGGTGGTCGAAGTCTATGGTCAGGGTGATTTTGAAGCCTTCGTGGGGGGTGAATTTCACCCATTTGCCGTCTTGTCGGATTTCCACGGTTTTGAGTACCCGCAAAAAACGTTTTTGTGCCTTTTGCTCGATAATGCCGGCATCCAGCAGGAGATAGAGGAAGGGCAGGCTGGAACCGTCCATGATGGGGATTTCCGGCGCGTTGAGCTCTATTTGCACATTGTCCACGCCGTAGGCGGCCAGGGCGGACATGATGTGCTCTATCGTGCCTATGCGCACGCCCTGTTCCGTTACTATGGTGGATGACAGCCGGGTGTCGTTGATCAGGCCGGGGTTCAGCTGGACGGGTTCGCCCTGGCTGCCGGCCAGGTCGGTGCGGCGGAAGGTGATGCCGCTGTTTTCGGGGGCGGGAAGCAGGCTTAGGGAGACGCGTTCGCCCGAATGCAGGCCTACGCCGGTTGCGCTGATGGGTTGGGCAAGGGTTCTTTGCAGCATGGGCCGCCTTTCTGTCTGTGATGTCGGAGTGGCCCGCCGCACGGTATGGCGGGCCGGGTTTGCACCGGTGAAAATCAAACCGCCATATTATAGGCGGTTTAAGGTTTCAGGCGGGCCGGAACAGGTATTCTATATCGTTTTGCAGGGTAAAAATATCCGTCAATTGGTAAAGCCCCACGGCCGGGGCCAGATGTTCATGGGAGGGCGGCTGGGGTATGGCGGCGGCTATCAGGCTGATTTGACCGGCCGGGTCGGGGTGGTATTTCATTTGCGCCACGGCGTAGCGTGCTATGCGTGTTGTGCCGTCTTGGTAATGCGCGCCGCGCGCGGGGTGTTTTTGTATTTCGGCCAGGGTGGGCGGGGTGTCGGACACATGGTCGTAGAATTCTATGACGGGGATTTCGTTGATGCCGGTGTCTTCGTGGATGTAGGCGGTGTAAAAGTGTTGTTTGTGGCGGATGGCGATGATGTCCTGCGGGCGGTAGAAGGTGATGTTTTCGGGCAGGGGCGGCCGGCGTTTGGGCGGCCGGGGCGGGGTGTGCAAAAAGGCTTTGATGTCGGGCGATTTGCGCTCGAAATCGTCAGACAGCGCGACTTGGGCGTTTAGGGCATCTATGGCGGCCAGTGCCTGCGGGCGTATGTTGTCTATGTTCAGGCCGTATTTGTGCGCGGTCAGTGCCAGGGCGAGTAGGGCCTTTTGCCGGTACAGGCCGTTTATTTTGGGCCGGCCGCCGTTTTGCAGTACGGCATCCCAGCGGTTGAGGATTTTTTGCCATATTTTTTGTTCTTCAAGACTCTCTATTTTGCCCGCACGCCCCATGCCCCGCGATACGGCATAGGCGAAGTTTTCGTCTAATGCCTGTACGAGGAAGCGGGCGGCGAGTTTGTCCAGGATTTGCCGGTGTTCCGTCATTGTTCCCCCATGGTTTCACATCTGCCGCAAGAATGTTTGAATGAACGCGATTTTATCCAGTTCGGACATGGCGTTGAAGGTTTCCCGGTGGTCGCGGATGTGGTCGATTAGGGGATAAAACTCTTCGTCCACATGGCGTTTGTCCAGCTTGCGGCCTATGTTGCCTTCGTTGCTGCGGCCGAAAAACTTGGAAATCAGGTAATAGGGCGATTTGAGTTTGAACAGCATTTCGCCGTTTTGGGCATCAAATACCATAAAACCTTCGTGTTCTACGGTTTTCAGACGGCCTTTCAAGTCGCCGAAAGTGATATTTTTCAAGATTTCGGGGCGGCGGATATGGTATTGTTTGCCGATTGCGTCCAATTCGGCTTCGGTAAACTGGCGGCCGGTTGCCACATCTATGCAGCCGATTAGGGTTTCGCCCAATGTTTCGCGTATGATATGTACATCGTTTTCATCTGTGATTTCAAACAAAAAAGTGTGGTTGGGATAGGCGCGGAACAGGGCTTCGTATTTTTTGCAGTGTGCGGCGGTCATATCGGCAAACGCGCTGTCCAGCGAGCCGGTGGTGGAATACAGCACTTTGCCGTCAAACGCCGCGCCGTGGGACGGGTGGTTTTCGGGCAGCGACACATAAGTGCAGCAGCCGAGAAAGCCGTTCACTTTCACCACGGCATTAACCAATCGTTCATCATCAATCTCAATCGGGTAGCGGCTGCCTTTGGCGATGCGTTCCGAATAGTTGAACACTTTCTTAAACGGCCGCACGATGATTTGATTGTGCGCGTCTATGACCATGCCGCGCATTTCCAGCAGCGCGTCATCAAAGCGGTTGTTGTAGAACACGCTGCGGGCGTATTTCAACACGCGCAAATCGGGATAACGCCTGGACGCTTTGGCGGTGAAATTGCGGCCGCCGTGTTGCAGATATTCTTCGCTGACAAAGGTTTGCCGCGCTTCATCAAAAATCAGGGGCTGTTGTTCCATGGCCTGCATCTGCTCGATTTTCGCCAGTTGTTCCGCCGTTGCCGGCCGCACGGCCTCGATGTGGATTTCGCCCGCCACACGGTTCTCATTGAGTTTGATATAGGCGGCAAACACACCGCCCTCCCTCACGCCGTGCAGGTTGGGGAAAAAATTGTGCAGGCGGTAGGTTTCGGTTTGGAAACCGCTTTTTTTCGCCTGATCCAACAAATGACGGCAGCGCGAAGCCTTTTGGTTGGTGTTGGAATTGATGATTAAAATATTGCGGTTCGGATTCTGCCGCCCCTGTTTCAGGGTTTCGGTCATAATG
>JAUMUU010000071.1 GCA_030530545.1 Neisseria sp.
CCGAAAGACGGAATGAGGGGAAGAGAATGGATTATTGGAAGGAAATGACGCTGTTTGTGGAAGTGGCCGAAGCCCAAGGCTTTACCAAGGCGGCGGAGAAATTGGGAATGCCGCAATCCACCTTGTCGCGCAAAATCGGCGAATTGGAAAAATCGCTGGGCTTGCGGCTTTTAAACCGCAGCACGCGGCGGGTGGGGCTGACCGAGGCGGGCGCGCGCTATTTGGAACGGGTGAGGCCGATTGTGGAAGAAGCGCGGCGGATTCATGACGAGCTCGGGGGGATGCTGCGGCGGCCGCACGGTGTGTTGCGCGTGTCATTGCCCGTTGATTTTTCGTATGAATTTCTTGCGCCGCTGCTGCCCGAATTTGCCGCCCAATACCCTGAAATCGGGCTGGAAATGGACGTTACCCCGCGCAAGGCGGATTTGATTGCCGAACCGTTTGATTTGGTCATCCGCGCGGGCGAACAGCCGGATTCGGGCTATATCGCCACCGTTTTGGCGCACGCCGAACGCGCCCTTTACGCCGCGCCGGGCTGGCTGGCCGGACACGGCGAGCCGCAAGCGCCGCAGGATTTGCGCCCCGCCGACTGCCTGCGCTTCCCCGTACAACCTGTTTGGCATCTGGCGGACGCGGCGGGCGGAACGGCGCAAACCGCCGCCGAATCGCCTTACGCGGCAAACAGCATGGGCATGCTCACGCGTATGGCGGCGCACGGTCTGGGTGTTGCCTTCGTGCCGAAAATGTCGGCGGAAAAATATGAAGCGCAAGGCCGTCTGAAACGGATACTGCCCGACTGGCAGGGGCAGGCCGTCCCCGTTTACGCCCTGACCGCCACGCGGCTGTTGCCGGCGAAGGTGAAGTGCTTTATCGAGTTTGTGAAAAGCAGGATGGGGTAGGGGATAGCGGTTTTGCACATGACGGCGGCGGCAAGGCCGTCCTGTGCGGGTGGCCTTATCGGGGTTGGTTGCGCGTAAACCTAATGGCGGTATCTTGCCATGCTTAAATCATCAGTCGGTATTTCGGCCCTGCCCTGCGTGATGAGGTCGGCGGTGATTTTGCCAGAACCCAAGGCCATGGTCCAGCCCAGTGTGCCGTGTCCGGTATTGGTAAACAGGTTGTCGAAGCGCGTGCCGCCTATAATCGGGGTGCTGTCGGGGGTTACGGGGCGCAGGCCGCTCCAGTATTCGGCCCGGGAAAGGTCGCCGCTGCCGGGGAAGAGTTCTTGGGTAACCAGGGCCAGGGTTTCCCGGTGTTCGGCGGGCAGTTTGAGCCGGTAGCCGGACAGTTCCGCCATGCCGCCGACGCGGATGCGGCTGTCAAAGCGGGTGAGTGCGACTTTATAGGTTTCGTCCAGTACGGTGGATCGCGGTGCTTTGTCCTCATCGGTGATGGGGATGGTCAGGGAGTAGCCTTTTACCGGATAGATGGGCAGGTTTAAGCCCAGCTGCTGCAGCACGGGGCGGCTGAAACTGCCCAGCGCGCAAACGAAGGCATCGGCGCGGTATTCCCCGCCATCGGCACGCACGCCTGTGATGCGGTTGCCGGAGGTGTCGAAGCCGTGGATATTGCGGCCGAATA
Source organism: Neisseria sp. (assembly GCA_030530545.1). Classification (GTDB taxonomy): domain Bacteria; phylum Pseudomonadota; class Gammaproteobacteria; order Burkholderiales; family Neisseriaceae; genus Neisseria. The sequence continues at coordinate 1,582 of JAUMUU010000071.1, forward strand.
GGAATTGTACGCCGCGTTCTTCGCACAGGCGGGCCAGTTTTTGGGTGAAGATGCGGCAGTCGCCCGTGCTGTCGTTGGGAAGGTGGAATGCGCCGGCAATTTGGTCGCGGATGTGGGCCAGTGCGGGTTCGTATTGCAATGCGCCGTCGGCATCAAGCTGTTCGTAGGGGACGTTGAAGCTGTCGAGTACGCCCATCTGCCTGCAATGCTGCTCAAACAGCGTTTTGTCGCGGAACAGGTGCAGCGTGCCTTGGTGGCGTTGTTCGAAGGCGGGTTGTTCCTCTGCTTCGAATTGGTGCAGCAGGCTGCGGCTGTATTCGGAAATCCTCATCATGCGCGACTGGTTGCGGGCGTAGGCCGAGGCGGTGCAGTTGGCGGTCATTTGTGCGAGCCAGCACAGTTGGAACAGGCTGCCGTCGGGTTTGATGCTTAGGGGCGAATGTGCCTTGCCCAGCCATTTTAGGGCTTTGAGGGGGATGTTGGGGGCGGCCCAGGGGGTGGTGTAGCCGAATGAGAGTTGCCCCGCATTGCCGTAGCTGGTTTCTTCCGCCACGCCGGATGCGCGGTCTATCACGCTGACTTGGTGTCCTGCCTGGTTGAGGTAGTATGCGGTGGCCGTGCCTACGACTCCCGCGCCCATGATGAGGATGTGCATGGTGTTTCTCCTTTGGGGTTGTTTGGTTTGTGCCGCCTGTGCCGGTTTTGCTTTTTTATCCTTGGGCCGCGTTTAATGTGATTCGGGGTTGGCCAGCCAGGCACTGTCCCTGCCTTGGTAAAATTCCTGCTTCCAAATCGGTACTTGCGCCTTCACCGTGTCTATGATGAAGCGGCAGGCGGCAAAGGCGGCATCGCGGTGTCCGGCCGATACGCCCACCCATACGGCGGTGTCGCCCACGTTCAGTCGGCCGAAGCGGTGTATGCAGACGGCGCGGCTGATGGCGAATTGCCGTTTGGCTTGGGCAATAATGTCTTGCCCCGTGGTGAGGGCGAGTTCCTCATAGGCGGTGTAGACCAGGTAATCCACCGTTTCGCCGTCGTTGTTGCGGCGCACGCGGCCTTCAAAGCAGACCAAGCCCCCGTCTGCCTCGTTGCCCGTCATTTGGCGGTACAGGGCGCAGGGGTCTATGGGGTTTTGGGTCAGGTCGAACAGGTCTTGCATGTCAGCCTCCGGCCACGGGCGGGATGAAGGCGACGGTTGCGCCGTCTTCCAGTTCGGTATCCCATGCGGCAAATTGGTGGTTGATGGCGCAGCGCAGGTTTTGCTGCTGCAGGGTAAAGCGGTGCAGGACGGCCAGTGTGCCGTACAGTTGCGCGGCGGTGCAGCCCGGAAGGACGGTTGCGTTTTCGCTGTCGCGTCCGGCCTGTTCGCGCAGGGCGGCGAAATATAGGACGTTTACTTTTATTTCGGCTGCTTCAGCGGTCGAAGTCATGTTTGCCTCCCGATTTGTGGTTTAGGCGTATGTCTTGGATGCGGATGTCGTGGCTTAGTGCCTTGGTCATGTCGTAGGCGGTGAGGGCGGCAACGGAAACGGCGGTGAGGGCTTCCATTTCCACGCCGGTTTTGTGGGTTACGGCCACTTCGGCGCTGATGTTCAGGCTGTATTGCGCGTCGTCGTATTCCAGTTCCAGCTTGCAGCTTTCCAGCATCATGGGGTGGCACATGGGGATGAGGGAGGCGGTGTTTTTGGCGGCCATGATGCCCGCTATCCGCGCCACTTCGGTTATCGCGCCTTTGGCGGTTTTTCCGTTTGCCTGTTGGATTTTGGCGTAGGCCTCGGGCGGGAAGACAACCCGGCCGGATGCGGCGGCGACGCGGCGGGTAACGGCTTTGTCCCCTACGTCCACCATGCGGCTTTTGCCTTGGTCGTCCAGATGGGTGAGTGTCATTGTCGGTTTTTTCCTGTGGTTGGATGGGGGCAGGATAGCACAAAAGTCGCGGGCAGTCTTTGTTCAGACCGGGGGGATGGGCTGCCAGGAAAGCAGGGCCCAGGTCATGCCGTATCGCGGGGTGTCGAACAGGGGGGCGTTGGCCGTGTGCCAGCGGCGCAGTTCGGCCCGGGTTTGTCGGTCCAGTTGGTTTAAATCGGACCATCCGTATTGGCCGCATACGGCGGTTTGGAAGTCTTCCCAGTTTTGGCAGCCGCTCAGGCGGCCTGAGGACGGGATGTAGCCCAATTCGGGGCGGAAGCCCATTTGGTGCAGGATATTGACGGCCAAGATGTAATCGGGATAGGGCGCGCGCGTTTGTCCGAGTATGGCGGACAGTTCGGGGATGTCGAAACGGCCGCCGACCAGGTGGGTGTAATAAACGCGGTATCGGGCATGGGCGTTGAGTTTGGCAAACAGGGCGGCCAAGTCGGCATCCAGTCCGGCGCGCGAGCAGACCGCGGCATCGCAGACGGGGACGCGCCCCTGCCAGTCGTTTTCTTTGTCCAGGCAGATGGCGGTGTAGTTGCCTATGCCTTCGCGGGCGGCATTTCGGGCCAGATAATCCAGCATGACGGGGCTGTAGTCCAAACAGTAGGCGTGTTTGAGCCGCCCCGCCGCCGCCAGTGCCAGCGCGCCCGTGCCGCAGCCCACATCGAGCAGGGTGGCGGTTTCGTCCCAATGTATGTGTTCGAGCAGGCTTTGGATGTAGCCGCTTTGGGAATGGCGGTCGGGGCGGTTCATGGCCGGGGCTTTTTTGTCCCAATGGGAGGGCGGTTTGGCGGTGTGGCCGATTTGGCGCATATAGAGGCGGTATTGTTCGGCAAAGTCCGTGCCGTCCGGAGGCGGGCGCATGGGTGTTCCTTGATGGGCGTTTGAGGGAAAACCGCCCGGAAAAACGCCGGGCGGGCTTTGCTGGCGGGTTGTTTATTTCCCCAGCGGGGGCTGTCCGGCCAGTATGCGTTCGGCGTTGGCGCGGCTCAGGTTGTAGTTGTAGTATTTTTTGTAGAAGGCCTGGGTTTTGGCCGCCATGTCCAGGTCTTTAAATTGTTCGGGGTGGAACAGTTTGGCCGCCCATAAAATCTGCAGGGCTTCTTCCGTGCTGTATCTGTCCCAGGGGAAAGTGCCTGAGGGGTTGGCGTACAGGCGGCCGTTTTTGACGGCGCGCAGGCTTTGCCAGGCGGGGTTTTTCTTAATCGCCTCTATGCCTTTGCCGCCGCTGGTCCTGCCGCTGCCGACTATGATGATTTCGGGGTCGGCTTTGATGATTTCTTCCAGGCTGACGGTGGCTTTGTTGCCGGTGTTGGTTAGGACGCTGCGCCCTCCGGCCAGGCGTATCCATTCGCCTATCATGGAACTGCCGCCGTCCACTTCGGTCAGGTTGGTGCTGCCGGTGATATGCAGTACGGTGGGGCGGCGGTTTTCGGGGATGTTTTTGACGCGCTCGGCAACGTAGCGGATGTTGCCGTCCAATTCGGCGATATAGGTTTCGGCGGTTTTGGGCGCGTTGCCGCCTATGACGGCCGCTGTGATGCGGACGGTTTTCTTCAGGCCTTCAAAGTCTTGAAAGCCGACCAGCACGGCCTTCATGCCGGCTTTTTCCACTTGCTGCCGCATGGTGGCGTTGGACATCAGTACGGCATCGGGGCGCACGGCCAGCAGTGCCTCCATTTGCACGCTCTGGCCGTTGGTCAGGGCGGGGACGGTTTTGATTTTGGGGAAGACTTCGGCAAACCACGGGTTGCTGCGGATAACGTCCGTGGTGGCCACCAGTTTGTCTGCCCCGCCCAACAGCAGTACGACTTGGTTGTTGGCGTGCCACAAGTCGGCTATGCGGTTTACTTGTTCGGCCAGTTCGATTTTCCTGCCTTTGATGTCTTGGACGGGGCGGGCGGATACGGGGGCGGCAGTCAGGACGAAGGCCGAAAGCAGGACGCTGCCCAGGAGTTTTTTCAAGGTCGGATGCATGATGGGGGTTTCCTGTCATTGATTGGTCGGTGAAAGGGAGGGCCGTCTGAAACGCTTTGCGGGGGTTTTCAGACGGCCTTGCGCCGTTTTTTTAATTTTCAAAACGAATAACGCGCACTCAAATAATAGGAACGGCCGCGTTCGTTGTAGGTTCGCGCCGTACCGGCGGTACGCAGGATTTTTTTGTTGAACAAATTATTCACGCCTGCACGCACATTGATTTTGTCCCGCCAATTATAACCCGCGTTCAGGCCGAATATGCCGTAGCTGCCCAATTCGTAGTGTTTGACTATACTCTCGCCGCTGTTGTAAATCACATCCATAAAGCGGTTGGGGTATTTGCGCGTAACCTGGCGGCCGTAGCGGGTATATAGCGCGTTCACATCCCAAGAATCGTGAATCCGCCAGTTGAGCGCGCTATTGACGGTATATTTCGGCACAATGGAAACCGGATTGCGCGTGGCACGGTCTTCGTTTTTGTGCATATAAGTGAAATTGGTGGTGAAGGTCAGGCGGTTTTGGAGCAGCGGCAGCGTGAGGTTGCCTTCCAGGCCGGCGATGGTGGCGCGCGCCCCGTTTCCCCAGCGGTAGACATTCGTACCCTTATAATTGCGGTAGACGGCCGTACCGTCCGGCGTATTGTCGGCGCGGATTTCGCGGTTGTAATTGCCGCTTACCGTTTCGATAAACTGCCCGTTGTCCACAATGCGGTTGCGGTAGTCGTTATGGAAATAGGCCAGCGATGCCAAATAACCGCCCTTGGCAAACTCAAAGCCGATTTCCTTGTTCAGGCTGGTTTCGGGTTTGATACTGTCGCTGCCCAGGAAATAACAGGCGCGTCCCCAGTCGAAGCCCAGCGCGCTGCCGTTGGTATAAGGATTGGCCGAAGTGCCGCTGCCGCCGCTGTTATTGAGCGCGTTGGGATTGTTCCAATGGTTTTGGGCATCTATGGGGCAGCCGTTGCTGGCATTAATCAGCAGATAATTGGGCTGGCTTTGATAGAGGTTGGGTGCTTTGTAGGCGCGGGCGATACCGCCCTTGATTTTCCAGGCCGGGCTTAGGGCATGGGAGAAATTGAGCGAGGGTGTCCATGCCGAGCCCGACACACTGTGATGGTCCCAGCGCAGGGCGGGCGTAACGAAGGTTCTGGCGTTGTTAAGGGCGATATTGTCTTCCACATACAGGGCATATTCGTTTTGCGAACCCTTGCCGCTGCGTCCCGAATTGGCCAGCCAGGGGATAACGCCGTAGGCGCGCATATTGGCGGTCATGGATGCGGCATCGTCCAATTCGGCGCGGCTGGCCTCCGCCCCCACCGTCAGAGTGTGGTTTTTGACGGAAAAATCGGCGCGGCTGCCGAAACGGTAGTTTTTCAACACACTGTCGGCAAAGCCCTCAGTCGTATTGTATGCCCCCTCCGTACTGCCCAGCAAACCCTCGGGCAGGCGGCTGTTTACCGTCTTATCGTATGCCGCATAAGTTTCGGTATCGCCCCATTCCCAACTGCCCTTGTGGGTCAGGGTGTAGCTTTGGCGGTAGAGGCGGGCGGTTTCGCGGCCTATGAGCTGCCGCGCTATGGGCTGGATGGCGGCGACTAAAACATTGCTGCTTTGGGTATCGCCGTTGTAGATATTGCCCTGGCGGCTGTAGGATGCGTCCAAAATCAACCTCTGGCCGGGGGTGATGTTCCACTGCAGGCGGCCTGCTATATCCTTGTTGCGAACACCCTCGCGCCCCGCGCTCAATGCGGTGCGCGAACTTTTCACACTGTCGTTGATATCGAAGGCATCAGCCCGGGTTTTATTGAGGTTGCCGTAAACGCGCAAACCCAAAGTATCTTTAATCAGCGGGGTGGAAAACATAAAGTTGGCGCGGCGGGTCGCGCCTTCCTTGTCGCTTTGCGGGTGGTCGGCGTAAATGCCTATGCTGCCGGAGGGCGTGTCGCTGATGCCCTTGGTAACGATGTTTACCACGCCGCCCATCGCGCCCGAGCCGTAGCGGGCGGCGGCAGGGCCGCGCAACACCTCGATTTTTTCCACCATTTCGGCCGGCACCCAGTTGCTGTCGCCGCGCGTGTTGCGTACGCCGCTGCGGCCGTAGCGTTCGGCGTTGCGCGAGGTAACGGGCTTGCCGTCTATCAGAATCAAAGTATTTTCCGGCCCCATGGAGCGGATGTCGATTTGGCGTTTGTTGCCGCGTTCGCCGCCCGGGGAATTGGAACTCATGTTTACGCCGGGCATCTTGCTGACGATTTCCGACAAATCATTGGTAACGGGCATCTTTTGAATGTCTTGGGCGGTGATGGTGGACGCGCCCAACTGCTGCTTGACCTGGCGTTCGGCGGTAACGTGCACGGTTTCGAGTTCGCCGTCCGAGGCGGCGTCCGTATTGTTTGCGTCATCTTGCGCATGGGCGGCCAGGGCGGCAAACAACAGGGCGTTTATGGCGGTTAGTTTGAAGACGGAGGGAGTCATGGGACGTATCCTTAATAATATGCAATATGTTTGGAGTGGAAAAAAATCGGCAGTATTATTAAAGTAAGTAAACAAAAGTAAAAGTTACCCTAAGGATTAAGCAGAAAGGATTAAGCCCTTGAAAGCTTTCTTGTTTGATTATCAATCATAATTGAAGCGGTTGGGCCGCTGCGGTTGGCGCATGTTCCGTATGCGTCAAAAGAAGGATACGTTTCTTTACGCCTTTTGACGGATAACGCCGCCCCGCACCCGCCGTTAAAATGCCTGCCTTTTTTGTTTTGATTGGGATTTTTGCTTTGAGATGATAAATAAAACGAAGTTTGCGCGCCTGTACTCGCCCTACCGGCTGATGCTGGCGGCCCTGACCCTGCTCCTGCTGGCCGCAGCCGTCCTGTCTTTGTCTTGGGGGAGGTTTGCCGTCCCGCCGGAAGGGGTGTGGCTGAGCCTGTTGCAGCAAAATCCCGACGACGTGCAGCAAAACGTGGTGATGAATCTGCGCCTGCCGCGCGTGTTGGCGGCTGTGCTGGTGGGGGGTGCGCTGTCGGCGGCGGGAACGGCCTATCAGGGGATTTTCCGCAACCCGCTGGTGTCGCCCGACCTGCTCGGGGTGTCGGCCGGGGCGTGCATAGGCGCGGCGGCGGCGATTCTGGCCGGCTGGGGCATTTGGGGCATACAGGCGGCCGCCTTCGCCGGCGGGCTGCTGGCGGTGGGCGCGACCCTGATGCTGCCCAAACTGGTGGGGCGAGATTCGGCCATCGTGCTGGTGTTGGCCGGCATAGTGGTGTCGGGGTTTATGTCGTCTGTTTTGGGGCTGGTCAAATATTTGGCCGACCCGGAAACGGAGTTGGCGGAAATCGTCTATTGGCAGTTGGGCAGCCTGGCCAAGTCCGATTACGGCAACCTGGCCATGCTCGCGCCGCTGATGCTGCTGACCGTGGCGGTGTTGTTCGCCATGCGCTGGCGGATTAACGTGCTGTCGCTGGGCGACCGCGAAGCCAGGCTGGCGGGCGCGGACATCGTGCGCGAACGAATGGTTATCGTAGTGTGCGCCACGCTGCTGACGGCTTCGGCCGTGTGCCTGAGCGGCACTATAGGCTGGCTGGGGCTGATTGTGCCCCATTTGGCGCGTATGTTGGGCGGCGACAATAATTTGCGCGCGCTGCCTTTGGCGGTGCTGACCGGCGCGGTGTTCCTGCTGCTGACCGACACACTCGCGCGCAACCTTTACGAACAGGAAATCCCCTTGGGGATTATCACCGGTTTTATCGGCGCACCGTTTTTCGCCTGGGTGATGGTGCGGCAGAAAGTGGCGGATTGATTATGTTGGATATCGGCAACCTGCATTATGCCTACCGCAGCCGTCCGATTTTGAACGGCATTGATTTGAAGCTGGAAGAGGGCGGGCTGCTCACGCTGCTCGGCCGCAACGGCGCGGGCAAATCCACCCTGCTCAACTGTATCGCGGGGCTGCTAAAGCCCAAGGACGGCCGGATTTTGCTGGCCGGGCGGCCTTTGGCGGAAATGGGCGCGCGCGAGATTGCGGCGGTGGCGGCCTATGTGTCGCAGCATCCGCCGCAAACCTACCGTTATACGGTGCTGGATTATACGGTGCTCGGCCGCGCGGCGCGCCTGGGGGTGATGCAGAAGCCTTCGGCTGCGGATTACGATTGCGCCATGCGCGCCCTGGATGCCTTGGGCATCGCCCGTTTGGCCGACCATGTTTATATGGAAACCAGCGGCGGCGAAAAACAGTTGGCGAATATCGCCAAGGCCCTGGTGCAAGAACCCAGGCTGATTTTGTTTGACGAGCCGACTTCGGCTTTGGATTACGGCAATGCGGCCAACACGCTGCGGCTGATTGCCGATTTGTCGGCGCAAGGCTATACCATCATTATGACGACGCATAATCCGGAACACCCGCTGCTGCTGCACGGCCGCCATCCCGGCAGCCAAACCGCCATTTTGGACGGCGAAGGCCGCCTGAGGGCGGGCAATACGGCGGAAATCGTCTGCGAAGAAAACCTGCGCGAACTGTATCGGGTGGATTTGAAACTGGTGGATATTCCCGGCTGGCCGCGCAAGGCCTGCACCATAGCCAGCCTGTAGGCCGCAGGCCGCCTGAAAAAAAACGCCCGAAAGCACAATTTGAGTGTTTTCGGGCGTTGTATCGCGGGGGTGTGAAATCCGAATTTCCCCCTAGGCCGGCACGCCCAAAATCACGCTGCCCGCCTTGAACAGGGCGGTAGCGGTTTGGCCGGGGTGCAGGTCCAGGCCGTCCGTACTTTCTATGGTGATGCCGGCAATGATGGACACATTATTGCCCACATCGATTTCGACCAGCGAATAAACCGCGCCCCGGCTGATATTGCTGATGGTTCCGGTCAGCTGGTTGCGGGCGGACAATTTGATATGGGAGGCATCGGTGGCGATGATGATGCTGGTGGATTTGATGAGCGCGACCACGGGGTCTCCGTTTTTCAAATCCAAGTATTCGCGGCTGTCGCAGGTAATGGTGGCGGAAAGTTCCTGCCCGCCGCTCAGGGTAATCATGACTTCGTCGTTTACTGCGCCGTGCTTGATGTTTTTGACGGTGCCGACCAATTGGTTGCGTGCGCTGGTTTTCATCGTTGTTCCTTAATGGTTGGGGTTTGCCCTAATTTAGGGCGGTATAGTGAATTAAAATGGCCATGATATAGCGGAT
>JAUMUU010000190.1 GCA_030530545.1 Neisseria sp.
TGGGGATTCGCCAAGTTGGTTAAGGCATCGGATTCTGAATCCGACATACGTAGGTTCGAATCCTACATCCCCAGCCAGATTAAAGCGTGCAAAGATGCACGCTTTATTTTTGCAGGCCGTCTGAAACATGGGATTTTGCGGACGGCAGGCGCAAGGCGGCGACCGATACCGCCGTATCAAAAGCCGGTTTAATCCGCTATAATGCCGCCCGCGACGACCCCTCCAAGGAAACCGCCATGTTTCCCGAAACCGACCCTATCCATCCCATGCCTAGCGAGGAAGAAATGGCAGCATACGACAGTTTGATGGTGTTTACCGGCAATGCGAACCCGCAATTGGCCGCCAATGTGGTCAAACACTTGGATATTTCCCTGGGCAACGCCTCGGTGAACAAATTTTCAGACGGCGAAATCGCCATAGAATTATTGGAAAACGTGCGCGGGCGCGATGTCTTCATCCTGCAGTCCACCTGCGCGCCCACCAACGACAACCTGATGGAAATCCTGACCATGGCCGATGCCTTGAAGCGCGCCTCGGCCGGCAGGATTACGGCGGCCATCCCCTATTTCGGCTATGCCCGCCAAGACCGCCGCCCGCGTTCCGCCCGCGTGCCGATTTCGGCCAAGCTGGTCGCCAATATGCTTTATTCTGCCGGTATAGACCGGCTATTGACCGTGGATTTGCATGCCGACCAAATTCAGGGTTTTTTCGACATTCCGGTGGACAACATTTACGCCACGCCGATTCTGTTTCACGATGTGCGAAGGCAGCAGATAGACAACCTGACCGTGGTCAGCCCCGACATAGGCGGCGTGGTACGCGCCCGCGCCATGGCCAAATCATTGAATTCCGACTTGGCCATTATAGACAAACGCCGCCCCAAGGCCAATGTGGCCGAAGTGATGAACATCATAGGCGATATAGAGGACCGCACCTGCCTGATTGTGGACGACATGATAGATACGGCCAACACCCTGTGCAAGGCCGCTTCCGCCCTGAAGGAGCGCGGGGCGAGCCGCGTTTTGGCCTATGCCACTCATCCGGTGTTTTCCGGCGAGGCAATTGAGAGGATAGCCTCTTCCGATATAGACCAGGTTGTCGTTACCGATACCATACCCTTGCCGGCGCGGGCGCAGGCCTGCAACCGCATCCGCCAGGTCAGCATAGCCGGGCTGCTGGCGGAAACCGTGCGCCGCATCAGCAATGAGGAGTCGGTTTCTTATCTGTTTAATGAAGATGTTTTAATTAACGGCGGTATGCTGCTGCCGTAATTTCGGCCGTCCGAAGCTGGTCGCGGCGGAGGGCGGTTTTATTTGTACCCTTGTTTAATAAGGATTTTTACTATGTCATATGAAATTCAAGCTACTGTCCGCGAAGATCAGGGCACTGGTGCGAGCCGCCGCCTGCGTCGCGAAGGCCAAGTTCCCGCCGTTTTGTACGGCGACAATCAGGATGCCGTTGCCATTGCCGTGGATCATAAAACCATGTTTTATGCTTTGGAAAAGGAATCTTTCCATACTTCCCTGATTAAGCTGACGCTGAACGGCAAAACCCAGGAAGTCATCATCCGCGATTTCCAAATCCATCCTTTCCGCCAACAGGTTCAGCATATCGATTTTCAGGTGGTGGATTTGAACAAACCCTTGAAAATGCGCCTGCCGCTGCATATTGTCAATGCGGAAAAATCCAAAGCCGTCAAACTGCAAAGCGGCCGCGTTTCCCTGCTGACCAGCAGCATAGAGGTTATGGTAAACCCGAAAAACATCCCGGCCGCCTTGGAATTGGATTGCGCCGATGTGGTGGCGGGCGACATCCTGCATTTGTCCGATATAGCCTACCCCGAGGGTGTAAGCAGCACTGCTTTGAAACGCAACGATAATTTGGCAGTGGCAACCGTTACCGGCAAAAAAGGCTGATGGCTGCATAAATAAAAAATCCCGCTTGGACAGGCGGGATTTTTTTGTGCCGGTTTTTGTTCAGTATCAAATCTTACAAGCCCCGCCCGCGCAGCCGTCGTCCTGAATATCGGTCTGGGTATCGTCCGCACCGTCGCGGGTGTTGTGGTAGTACAGGGTTTTTACGCCGTATTTGTAGGCGGTGAGCAGGTCTTTGAGCAT
>JAUMUU010000191.1 GCA_030530545.1 Neisseria sp.
CGATATCGACTTTGTCGTTTTCGTTCAAAACCGTTTCCGCATACGCGCCTTTGGCAACAAATCCAGTATTCACGGCGACGGCAAAGGGCTTTTGCGGCGCGGTTTGGGCGATGAGGTCGGCAACGGTTTTGCCGTGAAGTTCGGCGGGTTCGCCGTTTAAGATGATGTTCATGGTTTCTCGATGTTTCTGTATTTATAGCGGGCTAAGTTTTGCCTACACGGTAAATTGAATCTTTTTCGCTTTCTCAGGCCGTCTGAAATTTGGTTTTCAGACGGCCTCATTCATCCCACAAAGCCTGAAACGCTTTAACCACCGCTTCGGGGTTTTCCGCTTCGGTCACGGCGCGGACTACGGCGAGTGAGGAAACGCCGGTGGCAAGCACATCTTCGGCGTTGTTCAAATCGATGCCGCCGATGGCGACGACGGGCGTGCCGCCTGCCTGTTTCACATATTCGCGCAGTTTGTCCAAGCCTTGCGGGGCGGTGGACATTTGCTTGGTCGTGGTCGGGAAAATCGCGCCGCTGGCGACGTAGCTGGGATGTACGGACAGGGCGCGGTCGAGTTCGGCGACGGAGTGCGTACTCAAACCCAAACGCAAACCGGCGGCGGCGATGGCGGCAAGGTCGGCGGTGTCCATGTCTTCCTGTCCGAGATGCACGCCGTATGCGCCCGCTTCTATCGCCTCGCGCCAGTGGTCGTTGATGAAAAGCTGCGTACGGCTGCCTTGGCAGGCGGCAACACAGCGGGCGATTTCGCGTTTCAATTCATCGCCGTGCAAGGTTTTGCAGCGCAGTTGCACCGTGTCGGCACCTGCTTTGACCATGCGCTCCACCCAATCGGCAGTGGGAACGACGGCGTAGAATTTAAGCGGGGAGTTTAGGGGCGGGAAGGTCATGGGGTGTCCTTTCAGACGGCCTTAATCTTGTCTTTGGATATACGCCAAACCGCTTTCTTCATCACGTTCGGGCGCGTCTTTTCCGTCAAACAGTGCCACTGCCAATCTGACGGCGGCGGCGGTTACGGCGGGGGAAATCATGAAGCCGTGGCGGAAAAGGCCGTTGATTTCAATCAGGCGTCGGGCGCGGCTGTAACGGATTTCGGGGTTGTGGTGGTTGAGCGTGGGGCGCAGGCCGGTGGCGATTTCGAGGATTTGCGCCTCTCCGAAGGCGGGGTGGACGGCATAGAGTGCGGATAAAAGTTCCAACCCGGAACGCACGCTGGCGGGGGCTTGGCTTTCGCTTTCGATTTGGGTCGCGCCGATGACGAAACGGTGGTTTTCCTTCGGCACGATATAGAGCGGATAACGCGGGTGCAGCAGTCGCACGGGGCGGTTGAGCGTGATTTCGGGCGCGTAAACCCGCGCCACTTCGCCGCGTATGCCGCGCAAGGCGCTGGTGTGCCCGGGGGCTTGGTTCCACGCGGTTTTTGCGCCGTAGCCGCGGCAGTCGATCAGCCAGTCGTATTGGGCTTGCAGGTCTTCGGGGGCGCATTCGTGTTCCCAATGGCAAGGGACGTTTAATTCTTCCAACGTGTCAGCCAGCGCGGTCAGTGCCTGCCGCCCGTCAAGCTGGCCTTCTGCGGGCAGGTAGATGCCGTCTGAAAAACGGCCTGCGAGCTGCGGTTCGTTGGCGGTGATTTCGCCGGCGCCCCACCGCACGGTTTCGTGTGCCGACACGCCGCCGCGTTTAAGAAGCCGGACGAATTCGTCCGACAAAGGTTTGTCCTGGCCGTGCCAGACAATCAGGCTGCCGTTTTCCTGCATCATCACGGGGGTTTTCAGACGGCCTATGATATTGCGCCACAACGGGATTCCCTGCCAACCCATGCGGACGACTTCGGGCGTGCCGTCCACGGCCTCGGTGGCCGGCGTCAGCATGGCGGCGGCAACATAAGCGGCGGCGTGTTCGCCTTTGCGCCCCCCTTTGTCAAAGAGGGTAATCGATAAACCTTGTTCTGCAAGTTGTAAGGCAGTCAGACGGCCGCAGAGGCCGCCGCCGAGAATGGCGATACGGGGCATGGTGGATTCCTTTGTAGTATTTGAACAATCGGGAAGTCGAAAGATAAGACGGGAGCGGAATCCACCGAATGGCGGGAAATGCGGGAAAGGGA
>JAUMUU010000072.1 GCA_030530545.1 Neisseria sp.
AAAAACAGTTTCTGAAATTTAAAAATGGATTCCCGCCTGCGCGGGAAGGCCGTAAAAAGTTAAGTATGTTTGCTATAGTACGGCATACGGCAAGGCTGCACAGTCCCGATTGGAAATCAAACCGCCATAATTTTACCCTTTCCCAACACCCGTCCCCTGACCATGACCAAAAAACGCGCCTTCCTGTTGCTGACCATATTATTCACCCTGCTGTTTGCCGCCCTGATTGCCGCAGGCGCTTATCTCTATTCCATCAAAAGCCGCCAATTCGCCACGGCCGCCTTTTTGTTTTCCTTTGCCGCCGCCATAGGCCAATTCGCCTGTTTGGCGTTATTGCTGCGCGAACATGCGGCCGGCCGCCCCATCCCGCCCGCCCAAGGAGGCCGCCATGTTTGACCGCATTGTTTTGGCCAGCAACAACGAGGGCAAATTGCGCGAATTTGCCGGCCTGTCGTCCTTGTTGCAATGCGAAATCCTGCCGCAGTCCCGATTCGGCGTACCCGAATGCCCCGAACCCCATCACACCTTTGTCGAAAACGCGCTGGCCAAAGCCAGGAACGCCGCCAAACACAGCGGCCTGCCCGCGCTTGCGGACGACAGCGGCATCTGCGCTTCCGCCCTGGGCGGCGCGCCGGGCGTATTGTCGGCACGTTTCGCCGGCAGCAGCCCGAAATCGGATGCCGCAAACAACGCGAAATTGTCGGCGCAACTGGCGGGCGTGGCCGATAAGGGCTGTTACTACGTCTGCCTGCTGGTGTTGGTGCGGCACGAGGACGACCCGCAACCCCTTATCGCCGAGGGCATCTGGCGCGGACTGTGGCAGAATGAAGCCGCCGGAGAAAACGGCTTCGGCTACGACCCGCATTTCTACCTGCCCGAACACGGCCTGACCGCCGCCCAACTGCCGCCCGAAGTCAAAAACGCCGAAAGCCACCGGGCGCAGGCCTTGCGCGAACTGCTGAAAAAAATCCAAGCCTTGACATCATTCCGCCCAAGGTAAGGGGCGGGTTTGGGCAAAGGCCGCGCGGCATAAGCACAAAGGCAGACGGGGCGGATTATAGTGGATTAAAATCACAAGGCTACAGCGTTGCCAACGCCCTTATGTACTATCCGTACATGGCACGGCACTCGTTGCCGCCTTGTCTTATTTTTATTTTAATCCGCTATACTTAGGAACTATGATGAATCAAGAATTAGGCAGGCATTACGGCACGGCGCGACGCAGGATTTTTACGCTGCACACTTGGATCTACCTGTTTGCCGCCCTGATTTTGGCCAATATTCTGCTGCCCGAGTTTGCCAAACCCAATCCCAATCCCCATCCCAACGCATGGCTGCTGTCGGCCCTGTTGGCCGTGTGGACGGTTTGGTTATTGGCCGACAAGCTGCAAAGCCGCATAGCGTTTTACCACAACGGCTTCATCCGCCATTATCCTTTCGGCAGGCAGAAAACCGTCTTTTTCCACCCCGAAATGCACGTTTTCGTGCGGCAATGGCGTTATGCCTTTTTTTTGTCGCTTTGGAAAACCGCCGTCAGGGCGCGCATCAGGCTGTATCTGCCCGATGGCGGCAAATTCGTCCTGCCCGCCACGTTTTGCAATATCGGGCTGCTGAACATCATCCGCCAATATCAGTTCATCCACACTTTGCCGCGCCTGGGCGGGGATTTCGAAGGGGGCAGGACTGTGGATTTCGGGGGCGTAAAGCTGAACCAGACCGGGATTTTTGTCGGGCAGAAGTTTTTTTCTTGGCATGAGTATAAGCCCAAACTCGGCAGCGGCCGCCTGTCTGTTTACAAAATAAAACCCGGCGGCAAAACCAAATGGCTGCCGGCGGCCAATATCTGCCTGGGCAAGATTTCCGAAGTTAATATTTTGTTGGATTTTATCGGCTTTGCGCGGACGGATGTGAAGGAATACGGGGTGGAAGAATATTCCATCAGTCCGTTTTGAATGGGAATATATGATGACAGTCTTAAAATATAAGGGAAACTATATCAGAAAAAGTTTTGCCTGCTTTAATTGCCGCAGGCAGGTGCGTTATAGCAAATATGCCTCCCTCGCGCCTGCTTGCCCGACCTGCGGCAGGCCGTGTGATGATTTGGGCGACCGCCGTCCCGTTCCGCCGCATCACAAAATCAAAGACTGGCGGCGTTTGGAGCAGGACTACCGCGCCCTGCAGCGCAAAATCGCCCAAGCCTATGTCCGATGGAAACAATGTGTAAGATCGGATTTGCAGCGGCATTTGCTGCTTGCCAAGGCGGCGGCTTATGAAGATATTGTTGCAGACGACCTTTTTTGGTTGAAACTGACGGACGAATTGGACGAACTGCCGTATGCCTATTATGTGCCGTTTGCCTGCAACTGGACGGCACTCGTCCGCCCCGAGGCATCCGTCAGCAATATTGACGGCAAACATCCCGATACTGAAGCCGGACAACGCCTACGCCATCTGCAATCCCTGCCCCGCAATAAGGAAAGGCAGACCCTGATTGACGAGTTGGTTTACTGCCAACGCAGTCTGAAGATTTATGATTCGTTCCATCAAATCCGGCATCAGTTTTATATAGTCCGCGAAGGCAGCAAGCAGTATTTCCACGAATACGGTAAGCAGAAGTGCTTTAAAAAAAATCTAATGATACCATTCCTTTAACCCCATGACCCAAATCACTTTCCAACGACCCGGCCGCCTCACCGCCCTACCGCCCTTATCGCTCTACATCCACATCCCGTGGTGTATCAAAAAATGCCCCTATTGCGACTTCAATTCCCACAGCCTGAAAAGCGGGCTGCCCGAAGAAGCCTATATAGCCGCGCTACTGACCGATTTGCAGCTTGAGTTGCCCAATATTTGGGGCAGGCCGGTGGAAACCATATTCTTCGGCGGCGGCACGCCCAGCCTGTTTCAAGCCGAATCTATAGACCGCTTGTTGAGCGGCGCGCGCTCGCTGCTGCGTTTGCAGCCCGAAGCGGAAATCACTTTGGAAGCCAACCCGGGAACGTTTGAAATCGAAAAATTTCAAGGATTTAGAGATGCGGGCATCACGCGGCTTTCCATCGGCGTGCAGAGTTTCAACGATGAAATGCTCTCGCGGCTGGGGCGCGTCCACAACGGCAAAGAAGCCCTGACCGCCATAGCTACCGCCTTGAAATTGTTTGAAAAAGTCAATATCGATTTGATGTACGCGCTGCCGAAGCAGACCGTTCGGACAGCTTCAGACGACGTACAGACCGCCATCGCCACCGGCGCGACCCACATCAGCGCGTACCATCTGACGATGGAGCCGAACACGCCCTTCGGCCACACGCCGCCCAAAGGTCTGCCGCAGGACGAAGCGGCGTTGGACATCGAAGATGCGGTGCACGGCGCGTTGGAAGGCGCGGGCTTTGTCCACTATGAAACATCGGCTTTCGCGAAACCCGCCATGCAGTGCCGCCACAATCTGAACTATTGGCAGTTCGGCGACTATCTGGGCATAGGCGCGGGCGCGCACGGCAAGATTTCCTACCCCGACCGCATCGAGCGCACCGTCCGCCGCCGCCATCCCAACGACTACCTCGCCTTAATGCAAAGCCGGCCGGATGAAGCCGTCGAACGCAAAACCGTCGCCGACCAAGATTTGCCGTTTGAATTCATGATGAACGTCCTGCGCCTGAGCGACGGCGTGCCCGCCGCCCTGTTGCAGGAGCGTACGGGCGTGCCCAGTGCCAAAATCATGGCACAAATCGAAACAGCAAGGCAGAAAGGCCTGTTGGAAACCGACCCGACCGTGTTTCGCCCGACCGAACGGGGACGCTTGTTTTTAAATGATTTGCTGCAGTGTTTTTTGTAGTTGCCAGCCTTGCCCGCTACAAATCAAAAGCCGCGTCTATCAGCTTTTGCGTGTACTCGTGTTGCGGGTTGTGGAAGATGCGGCTTGCGCTGCCATATTCCACCACCTCGCCCGACCTCATCACCAGCACATTGTCGCTGACCGCGCGCACCACCGATAAATCGTGGCTGATAAACATATAGGTTAAGCCGTATTTCTGCTGCAAATCACGCAACAGTTCCACCACTTTGACCTGCACCGAACGGTCCAGCGCGGAGGTCGGTTCGTCCAGCAAGATAAACTTGGGGCGCAGGATGATGGCGCGGGCTATGGCGATGCGCTGCCGCTGGCCGCCGGAAAACTCATGCGGATAGCGGTTGAGCGCGTCTGCGGGCAGGGAAACCTCCGCCATAGTCTCCAACACCCTTTCCACACGTTCCTTGCGGCCCATTTCCGGCCTGTGCACCGTCAGCCCCTCGCCTATGATTTCGCCCACGGTGAAACGCGGCGACAGCGAGCCGTAAGGGTCTTGGAACACAATTTGGCGTTGCGCCTGCAAACGGCGTGTTTCGGCCGCGTCCAAACCGGCCGGATTGCGCCCTTCAAACGCAATCTCACCGCGATAGGGCAGCATCTGCATCACCGCTTTGCCGAAAGTGGACTTGCCCGAACCCGATTCGCCCACCACGCCCAGTGTTTCGCCCCGCCTGATTTGCACGTCTATGCCCTTTACCGCCTCAAACACCTTCAGGGGTTTGCCGAAAAAGTTTTGTTTCAGCACAAAGGACACATGCACGCCCCGGGCATCGACCAGTATTTCCGAATCGGCCGCCACGGCCTCCTTCATGCCTTTAGGGACGGATTGGATTAATTCGGCGGTATATTCGTGCCGGGGGCGGACGAACACTTCTTTGATTTGCCCGCGTTCCACGATTTCGCCGTTACGCATGACGCAGACGGTTTTGGAATAGTGTTCGGCCAGGCCCAAATCGTGGGTGATGAAGATGATGGCCATGCCCATCTGCTGCTGCAATTCGTGCAGCAGGTCTAAGATTTCGGCCTGTATGGTAACGTCCAGCGCGGTGGTCGGCTCGTCCGCAATCAGCAAATCCGGCCCGTTAATCAGGGCCATGGCTATCATGATGCGCTGCAGTTGGCCGCCCGAGAATTCGTGCGGATACTGTTTCATGCGCCTTTCGGGTTCGCGCACGCGCACGCGTTTGAGCAGGTCCAGGGCTTTTTCCCCCGCCTGTTTGCGGCTCATGCCCCTGTTGTGCGCCAGGGCGGCTTCGGCCAGTTGGTCGCCTATGCGCATAAAGGGGTTGAGCGAGGTCATGGGTTCTTGGAATATCATGCCTATGCGGCCGCCGCGCAGGCTTTGCAGGGTTTTTGCGCCCGCATCGAGTATGGATATGCCGTCAAAGGTAATTTTTGACTCCGCGCCGTAATGTGTGGATTTTTCGGGCAGCAGCCGCAT
Source organism: Neisseria sp. (assembly GCA_030530545.1). GTDB lineage: Bacteria > Pseudomonadota > Gammaproteobacteria > Burkholderiales > Neisseriaceae > Neisseria. The sequence continues at coordinate 5,289 of JAUMUU010000072.1, forward strand.
CACCGACATGGCCGTTACCGATTTTCCCGAACCCGATTCGCCGACCAGTGCCAGCGTTTCGCCGCGCGCGACTTTGAAACTCACTCCGCGTACGGCATGGACGTTTTTTTCGTGCAGTTGGAAGCGGACATGCAGGTTTTCCACTGTCAAGAGTTGTTCCGTCATTTTTTCGTCCTCCCCGCCCTTAGCGGTCTTTGGGGTCCAGCGCATCGCGCAGGCCGTCGCCGATAAAGTTGAAGCAAAACAGTGTGGCTACTAAAAAGAAGCCGGGGACAAGCAGTTGCCAGGGTGCGGTTTCCATGGACAACGCGCCCTCCTGCAGCATAGAACCCCAACTGGTCATGGGTTCTTGCACGCCCAAGCCCAAGAAGCTCAAAAACGATTCGAACATAATCATGGCCGGCACGAGCAGGGAGGCATAAACCATGACCACGCCCAAGACGTTGGGCACGATGTGGCGCATGACGATGTTGCGCTTGGACACGCCGCTCACCCGCGCCGCTTCGACAAATTCTTTGTGTTTCAGGCTCAAGGTCTGGCCGCGTACGATACGCGCCACGTCCAGCCAGGACACCATGCCCACGGCGACAAAAATCAAAAACAGGTTGCGGCCGAAAAAGGTGGTCAGCAGGATGACGAAGAACATGAAGGGGAAGGCGTTTAGGATTTCCAAAAAACGCATCATCAGTGAATCGAGTTTGCCGCCGGCAAATCCGGACACCGCGCCGTAAAGTGTGCCTATGACTACGGCAACCAGTGCGCCGGCCACGCCGACCAGCAGGGAGATGCGCCCGCCCACGGCGGAACGCGCCAGTAAGTCGCGCCCCAGGGAATCTGTGCCGAAATAGTGGCGCGTGGCGGCCGAGGGGGCGATTTCGGTATGGTCCCAGTCGGTGTGGTCGTAGGCGTAGGGGGCGAACCACGGTACGGCCAGGACGAACAGGGTGATGATTATCAATATGGCCACGCTGTATACCGCCGCCCTGTTGCGGCAGAAACGCCTCCATGCGTCCTGCCACAGGCTGCGGCCTTGCGTTTGCGCCCTTTGTGCCGCACCGGCCAGGGCGGCGGTTTGTTTTTTGTTTAATAACATGTTGTTCCCTCTATTTTTCCTTGCCCGGAATCAGTAGCGGATTTTCGGGTCTATCAGGGCGTACAGGATGTCGAGTATGGCGTTGAAGGTTATGGTCAGTACGCCCACTAATATGGTCAGCCCCAAAATCAGGCCGTAGTCGCGGTTGAGCGCGCCATTGACGAAGAGTTGGCCTATGCCAGGCAGGCCGAAGATGTTTTCTATTACGATTGCGCCGGTGATGATGCCCAGGAAGGCGGGGCCCAGATAGGACACTATGGGCAGCAGCGCCGGCCGCAGGGCATGGCGGAATACCACGCGGCGCATGGGCAGGCCTTTGGCCACGGCGGTGCGGATGAAGGGGCTGTTGAGCACTTCTATCATCGCCCCGCGCGTGATGCGGGATATGCTGGAAATGTAGCCCACCGACAGGGCCGCCACGGGCAAAATCAGGTTGGGCAGCGCGCCACCGTTCCAGCCGCCCGCCGGCAGCCATTTCAGGGTGATGGCGAAGACGAACACCAATATGGGCGCTTTGACGAAGCTGGGAATGACCACGCCTGTCATGGCCAGGGTCATCAGGGAATAATCCACCCAGGTATTTTGTTTTAGGGCCGCCGCCATGCCTATCAGGATGCCCGCCACGGCCGAGATGATGAAGGCGTACAGTCCCAGTTCCACCGACACGGGCAGGGATTGGGCCAGAAGTTCGTTTACGGTGAAGTCTTTGTATTTGAACGAAGGCCCCAAATCCCCCTGCGCCAGTTGTTTGACATAGTGGAAATATTGCATGTACATGGGCTGGTCCAAATGGTATTTGGCCTCTATGTTGGCCAATACGGCGGGCGGAAGGTTGTTGCGCTCGCCGGTGAAGGGGCTGCCCGGCGCAAGCCGCATCATGAAGAATGAGACGGTAATCAGTACCAGCATGGTCGGTATGGCCGCCAATATCCGCCTGCAGATGAATTTCAGCATATCGGTTTCTCCGTTGCAAAAGGGGTTTCAGACGGCCTAAAACGCGCAGGCCGCCTGAAACGGCAGGTTTTTATCGGCTTTATTATTGTTTGGGCGCGAAGGACCAATCCCTGACCCTGTAATTCAACAGCGGGTCCTTATCGGCATAGCCCCGGATATCCGGCTTGACCAGCCTCACCGCGACCTGATGGTAAAGCGGGATAAAGGCCGCATCCTTCTGCAGCAGGGCCTCCGCATCGGTATAGGCCTTAACCCTGCCGTCGGCGGACGCGCCCGCCGTGAGCGTACTGTTCAAAATCCGGTCGAACTCCGCGTTTTTATATTTGAAACCGTTATTGGCATTATTGGAACGGAAGATATTGAGCATGCCCGAGGGGTCGTTATAATCCGAACACCAGCCGCCGAAGGCCAGCGAATACGCGCCCTGGCGGTAAGTATCGAGATAAGTCTTCCATTCCTGGTTGGACAACTTGGCCTTGACGAAGGGCAGGGCCGACTTCCACAAAGACTGCAGCGCGGTAGTCTGCTTTTTCGCACTCTCGCTGGTACTGTACAAAATCTCAAATTCCAAAGGCCTGGACTCGTCATAACCGGCCTCGTTCAACAGCCTTTTGGCCTCGGCCACACGCCTTTCCTTGCTCCAAGACTGCCAATCGGGAACACTGCGCCCCACCCCCTGCATATCGGGCGGGGTAAGCTGGTAGGCGGGCATATCGCCCCGCCCGCTGACCTTGGCCACAATATCCCGGTCCGTAATCAGGCTCAAAGCCTGCCTCACCTTGGGATTGTCAAAGGGCGCGGCCGCATGGTTGGGCGAAAGATACCAACTGCACAACACCGTCGTGCGCCTCAACTGCCCGGGGAACTCCCCCTCGGCGGCCGCTATCCTGTCGCCCGGCACACCGTAAGTAACATCGACCTCATTGGCGCGGTAGCGGTCGTACTCATTGCCGCCGGGCAAAAAGACCACCTCGGCGATGGCCACCTTGTCCTTATCGTAATAAGCCGGATTGCGCGTCATGGCGATATGGCTGTTTACCTGCCATTCCTTCAGCACATAAGCCCCGCTGGAGACATAATTGCCCGGCTGCGTCCATTTGTCGCCGTATTTTTCCACACTGGCGCGGTGGACGGGATAAGTAAACTGCTGAATCATCATATCGGGGAAATAAGGCACGGGCGCGGTGAGGGTAAACTGCAGGGTTTTCGCATCCACCGCCTTCACCCCCAGCATTTCGGGCTTGGCCTTGCCGTGCAGCACCTCATCGGCGTTTTCCACCTGCGCGTCCGCCAGATAGCTGGCAAAGGGCGCGCCCGTTGCCGGGTCGGCCAGCCTTCTGAAACTGTAAACAAAATCATCGGCCGTAACCGGGTCGCCGTTACTCCATTTCGCATCGCGCAAATAAAAGGTCCACACCTTGCCGTCGGCATCACTTTCCCATTTTTCGGCCAGCGCGGGAATGGTTTTGCCCTCCGCATCCGTAGCCGCCAGCCCCTCCATCAACTGGCGTATCACCGCGCCGGCGGCCATATCGCCGCTTTTTTGCGGGTCCAGCGAGCCGGGTTCCACACTGTTGCTGACCACCACGCGGTCATGATTGGCGCGTTCGAAGGCGGCGGCCTCCTTCTTTTCCCCGCCCCCGCAGGCGGCCAGGCCGAACACGGCGGCCAGCGAAACGCATAAGACAGGATATTTCAGCGCGGTCATTTTTGTTCTCCTCATACAGTTTCCCTATGCGGGGGCGGCCGAATCCGGCGCGGCGGCAAAGGCTACACCGCCTTACAAAAGGCCGGCAAGGCCGCCCCCATACCCAAAAACCCCCAGGGGGGCGGAATTTATTTTTACAAAATAGCACAAAAAAACCAGTCGCAAAAATATTTTTATCATTTTCTTAAATTGATTTAACCGAATTGTTGATTTTTTTACGATACTAAAATAATATCAGACACAGCCCTAGGGGCAGATAAGTACAAAATGAAAAAAGGATAATTAGATGAAGAAGTTACTAATCACTACCATCATACTGATGGGCAGCGGCCACATCATGGCCGAGGGCAAGATAGGCGGGCGCATATCCTCCACCGTGGAATACGAGCGCGACGGCAACGGCAAGGACAGCACTACCCTGTCGGACAACGAAAGCCGCCTGTGGATTATGGGCAGCGAAGATTTGGGGGGCGACTTAAAGCTGATATACGGCCTCAACTCCTTTGTCGCCTTCGACTACAACGGCTGGGCCACCGACGATTCCTATGTCGGCCTGCGCGGCAAATTCGGCACGTTCAAACTCGGCCGCCTGAGCACCCCCCTGCACTACCTCACTAGCGAACAAGATGCCTTCCCCGGCAACAGTTATGCCAAAACCTTCGGCCGCTTCACCCGCTTTGGCGGGCGCGAAATCGCCATGGCCTACGAATCCGTACCCAAAAACGGCTTCAACTACCGCATCCAGCTGGCTCCGGGCTACAACAAATACCAAGACCCCGACCGCGATTCCGACTGGCAGGCGGGGCTGGGCCTGCACTACAGGCATCCCGACAACGGCTTCAACGCCCATTACGCGCTGGAATACGCCAAAGACGGTTCGCCCGATGCGAAAAAAGACCGCCATGTGCATTCCCTAAAAATAGGCTACGACAAAGACAAACTCAGCCTGGCCGCCGGTTTCCAATACGCGGGCAAAGTGCCGGACCGGTTTCATTGGGAAGACCCCGATGAGGACGTTACCGACACCAAAGACTACCAAATCACCGCCGGCTACAAATTCGGCGTGTTCCAGCCGCAAATCGGCATAGCCTACGGCCGTTCGGGCAGCGGGAAAAACTACAGGCAGCTTGCCATAAGCAACCGCTACGATTTTTCCAAGCGCACCAAGGTCGAGCTGGGCGCGGGCGTGGTCAAGGAAAGCCGCGACCCGAAAAAATCCTGGGCCTTGGGCATGACCCTGACCCACAGCCTGCAATAAGGCCAAGCCCGCCCTGCGTTTGCCGGGGCGGGCTTTTTAATATATAGCAAACATACTTAACTTCAAATACAGCGGGTAGGTTGGGTTGGCAAACCCAACGTTTCGGATAGCCTGACGGTTTTGTCGGGTCTGGACCCAACCTACGCTTGCTATAATTTCGTCATGTTATTTATTCGGCGCTTTCTTCCGTCCAGCCGCCGCCCA
>JAUMUU010000192.1 GCA_030530545.1 Neisseria sp.
AGGTTTCCGAAGGCAGCCAAAGCACGCTGGGGGCATACAGCAGGCCTTGGAAATAAGTTGGGGGACGGTTGGATGTGCGGGTGTTTTCCAACCATGATAGAGAAATCAAATATGATAGAGGGAATATTGTGCGCGATAACCCTTGGCTTTACCGCCTGCGTTTTGCCGCCGTATTCGGTGCGGCCATATTGTTGTCCCTGTGCATTATAGACGGCTTTTTCGGCACGGATTGGGCGGGCGTGCTGGCCTTGTCCCCTATCGCCGGCCTAAGCCTGACCCTTGTATTGTGTTTGATTGCGCCGTATTTCCGCCGCTGGTTGAAATAAGCCTGTTTTAATAAGGAAAACCATGCCCGTCCCCAGTCATCTGCAAGATTATGTCCGCCCCGGCAGCCTGCACAGTTCCGATGGCATCGAATACCGTTTCGCCATCGCGCTGGACGGCGCAGATTGTTTCCGCATCCGCTACTACGGCGAATTATATGAAGGCCTGATTACCGACACCGAAGCCGCACCCGCCAAAATTGTCGCGGTAGAGCCGGAAAGCGGGCGGGAAATTCTGTTGTTTGACGGCGGGCGGCACGGCTATAACGCCATGTTGTGCGATGAATATGCCGAAAAAATGCTGGAAAACCGCCCCCTGCAAAATTTGGACGATGTTTTGTATCAAATCGAAATCCGCGCCTTCTACAACATCGACTACGCCGCCGAACGCGAAGATTTTTGCGATGAAAGCGGCAAAGTGAAATTGACCAACGGCGAAATGATAGATTTCCAGCGGCTGCAACAGGACGGCATAGACGCGCTGGCGATAGTGCTGACCAACCCGCAAGGGGAACGGCGCGAAATCGTGAACGAAGAGCTGGCGTAAATAGGGAAAATTCAGGTGAAAAAACACATAGAAGACCTGCGCAACGCCCTGTACCGACACAACCTGACCGTGGCCGCCGAAGAAGACACCCCCGCCTTCCCCGCCGTGTGGACGCTGGCGCACCCTTATTTCACCCTGCCGCTGACCATCGCCTTCCACAACGCCCACGACACCGGCATCACGCCGCTGTATGCCAGCTTCGGCTGCTACCTAATGGAAAAGCCCGAAATATCGCTGTATTTCACCAAAACCAACCGCCGTTCTTGGCAGCGCGATTTGGCAGCCTTTATCGAAACACTGATGCAGTATATCTACGCCGCCGAAGCGGGGCGCGGCAAAACGGTTTAAACAAGGGGACAACCATGCTGTTCAATCCCATGTGGGACAACGAAATCGAACGCATAGGCTGCAAAAAATGCAGCCTCACCGCCTACGCCCTGTACCAACTGGCCGACTGGTGCAGCATAGCGGGCGCGATATGGCTGTGCCTGATAGGGCTGACCCCCGTGCAAGGCGGCGCGTGGTTTGCCGCAGTCCTATGGCTGGCGGGCAGGATAATGTACAAAATCAGCCGCAATATCGTCAGGCGGCGCGGCTTCACCTACAACCGCGATGCCGATGCCGCCATATGGCAGGGTCGGGACGGCACGCCGCAACGCTACACCCTGGAAGATTACGAACGCGAATACCCGGCCCCACACCGTAAATAAAGCAAAGTCAAAAAAGGAACACCCATGTTTCAACACACAGGGCCGCACATAAGGCGCAGCCCTGTGTGTTGCCCTGATTTGGAAGGGGTTACACCCCTCCCAAACAAGCCCGAATCCTACCGCCCTGAAGGGCGGGGTTTCAACCATTAAGGAAATTTTGATGAAACTCTCCCTCGCCCCCATCCAATTCTTCTGGCAGAAGGAAACCCTGCTCGAATTCTACGTCCAAATGCTGGATACCCCGCTGGACACCATCTACCTTGGCGAAACCGTCTGCTCCCGCCGCCAGAAAATGCGCTTTGCCGACTGGTTCGGCCTCGCCCAAGACTTAGCCGACAGCGGCAAGGAAATCATCCTTTCCTCCCAAGTGCTGCTGGAGAGCGAATCCGACCTCAAACGCCTGCGCAAAATCACCGGCCAAAGCCAATTCAAAATCGAAGCCAACGACATGGGCGCGGTCAAACTCGCCCGCGAACAC
>JAUMUU010000073.1 GCA_030530545.1 Neisseria sp.
GTTTGGAAGGTTTCAAACTCGAAAAAGAATTGAACGAATTGCGCGAAGAACAAGGCCGTCTGAACATCCTGTTGGGCGACGAAAACGAAAAACGCAAACTAATCATCAAAGAAATGCAGGCGGACATGAAGCAATACGGCGACGCGCGCCGCACACTGGTTGAAGAAGCCGGACGTGCCGTCCTGACGCAGACCACCGCCGACGAACCCATCACCCTGATTCTGTCGGAAAAAGGCTGGATACGCAGCAGAGCCGGACACAACCTCGACTTGAGCCAAACCGCCTTCAAAGAAGGCGACCGCCTCAAACAAACCCTGGAAGGCCGCACCGTCTGGCCGGTAGTCATCCTAGACTCGCTGGGCCGCACCTACACCCTCGATGCCGCCGAAATCCCCGGCGGACGCGGCGACGGCGTACCGGTTTCCTCCTTAATCGAACTGCAAAACGGCGCAAAACCCGTCGCCATGCTCACCGGCCTGCCCGAACAGCACTACCTGCTTTCCGGCAGCGGCGGCTACGGCTTCATCGCCAAACTGGGCGACATGGTCGGACGCGCCCGGGCGGGCAAAGTCCTGATGGTTCTGGAAAAAAACGAAGAAGTCCTGCCGCCCCTGGCCGTGGCCGCCGACCAACTGGCCGATACCGGCTGCAAAATCGTCCTGGCCGACAGCGGCAACCGCCTGCTGGCCTTCCCCCTGCCCGAACTCAAAATCATGGCCAAAGGGCGGGGCCTGCAGCTTACCTCCCTTACCGAGGGTCTTCGCCTGGAACAAACCACCGTCATAGCCACCGCCGAACTCATCATCGAAACCACAGGCCCGCGCGGCGGCTTGCACAGCGAAAGGCTAAGAATACAAGACATAGAAGGCAGGCGCGGCCGCAAAGGCAGGCTGTTGGACACCACAGGCCGCATAAACACCATACGCCCCGCCGGCTGAACAACCGCAAAACAGAGTTTTGCGGCACATTCTGTTAAAATAAACGGGCGGCAGAGGGACGGCCGCCCCGCCTTGGCCGCCTGCCGGCCCGATTGCCAACGGAAAACCGACAAAAAACATGCTGAGCAAAATAATCCTGACGCGCGGCGACTGGGACGACCAAATCGACCGCATACCCTGGCTGATCAACATCTGCCGCTGCGCCGTAGCGTGCGCCATGCTGATTTTCCACCTGATGATCAACCGCACCGGCTCCGAGACCATACGCTACATCATCCAGCCCGCCCACTTCTATTCCTGGCTGGCGTGCTACCTATTACTGATAACCATATCCTTCATCCGCCCGACCTGGCTGCGCCAGCAGCGCGAAGACCTGCCCAACACCGGCGCGGTCATAGATATCAGCATGATCATGCTCCTGCTGTACCTGGCCGGCGGCATCACCTCGGGCTTGGGCATACTGGTACTGCCCTTTGTCGCCACATCCTGCCTGCTCAGCTACGGCCGCTACCCCCTGCTGTATGCCTCCTACACCACCATCTGCCTGCTGGCCGTCATGTTTGCCCGGGGGCAGATTGCCCTGAGCATGGCCTCGTGGGACAGCCGTTCGCTCAGCGCGGCCATCATCCTGATTACCGCCATCTTCGCCGTATCCTTCCTAACCTCCCTGGGCGCGACCTACCTGCGCTACGCCACCGCGTCGGCCACCCGGCACAAACGCGCCTACAACCGCATACAGGGACTGAACCAACTGGTACTCAACCGCGTACAAGAGGCCGTCATCGTCTTGGATGACCGGCAAAAAGTCATCCTGTTCAACCGCCAGGCCAAAACCTACTTCCCGGGGCTGGCTGCCGAGCGCACCGAAACCATATTCAACGAACTCATAGACCGCTGGCAGCGTTCGCCGGACAAACCGTTTGAAGCCGACATACACCTGCACCAGCACGCCATGCACGTCCGCGCCATGCCCCTGATACAGGAAGACAGCCAGCTTCTCATGATATTCGCCCGTTCCCTGCGCGAAATCGCCTCTGAAGCCATGGCCACCAAACTGGCCTCCCTGGGGCAGCTTACCGCCAACCTGGCGCACGAAATACGCAACCCCATGTCGGCCATCACCCATGCCGCCAGCCTGCTGGCCGACGACGAGGAACTCGATCCCGTCCATGCCAAACTGACCAACATCATCAGCACCAACATCCGGCGCATAGACAAAATGCTGGAAGAAGTCGCCTCACTGAACAAAAAAGACGCACTGGGGCGCGAAAGCGTCAATCTGATGAAATTCTGGATGGCCTTCAAACAAGAATTCCTACTCAACAACCCCGGGGCGGTCGGCTGCGTCAGAATGCAGATGCAGGGCAAAAACCTTACCGTAACCGCCGACCCCATGCACGTCCAGCAAATCATGTGGAACCTGTGCAACAACGCCTGGCGGCACAGCAAGAAAGACGCGGATGCCATCAAAGTACTGATACGGCCGAGCGGGAAACTCAACATCTCCATAGTCATATCCGACAACGGCCCGGGCGTACGCCCCGACATCCGCAACCGCCTGTTCGAGCCCTTCTTCACCACCGAGGCCAACGGCACGGGCCTGGGATTGTACGTTGCCCGCGAACTGGCGCACGCCAACCTGGGCCAGCTTCACTACCACCCCGAAATGAACGGCTTCGAACTGATATTACCCAAGGACAAAAACCATGAAGAGTAACGATCTGCAAGACCCCGTATTGGTCGTAGACGACGAGGCGGACATCCGCGACCTGATGGAAATGACCCTGCTCAAAATGGGTTTGCGCGTCGATACCGCCGTCGGCGTGGAAGATGCGAAAAACAAGCTGGAGTCCAACGGCTACTCACTGGTGCTGACCGACATGCGTATGCCGGACGGTTCGGGGCTGGAAGTGGTGCAGCACATCAACAAACTGATGCTGGATACCCCGGTGGCGGTCATCACCGCCTTCGGCAACGCCGACCAGGCCGTAGAGGCCCTGAAATCCGGCGCGTTCGACTACCTGCAAAAACCGATTACCCTGTCGCAACTGCGCTCGCTGGTCAAATCGGCGGTCAAGGTAAACGAACCCGCCGAGCCCGCACCCAAAAAAACCGCGCCGGCCGACATCCCCCAGGCCGCCCCCGCCCCGCCGCCCAAACCGGCCAAACCCTTCAACCCCGCCGCACCGCCCTCCCCCTCCCTGCCCGACATACGGTGGCCGTCCGCCTACGCCCCGACCGCCTCCGTCCGCAAAGGTTACGCCGGAGGCATAGACAAACCCCAAACCCCATCGGACACCCTGAGTTCCCTGCGCGAACGATTCCGCAGCAGCGCCACCCCCCAAGCCGTTTTCGCGCCGCCGGAAAACGAGGAAGTCGGTGGCGACATAGACATGCCGCGCCTGTTGGGCATGTCGCCGCAAATGGTGGAAGTCCGCCACCTGATCCGCCGCCTGGCCGGCAGCAACGTACCGGTTTATATTTCCGGCGAATCCGGCTCGGGCAAGGAACAGGCCGCCCGCAGCATACACGAACTGTCGCCGCGTACCACGGGGCCCTTTATCGCGGTAAACTGCGGCGCGATTCCCGAAAACCTGATGGAAAGCGAGTTTTTCGGCTACAAAAAAGGCAGCTTCACCGGGGCAGACCAAGACCGCATGGGCTTTTTCCAACACGCCGACGGCGGCACGCTGTTCCTGGACGAAGTGGCCGACCTGCCTTTGGCCATGCAGGTCAAACTGTTGCGCGCGATTCAGGAAAAGGCCGTGCGCCGCATAGGCGACCCCAAGGAAATCGCAGTAGACGTACGCATCATCTGCGCCACCCATAAAAATCTGGAGGCTCTGGTAGAAAACGGCGCGTTCCGCCAAGACTTATATTACCGGTTGAATGTCGTTACCCTGCATATGCCGCCCTTGCGCGAAATGCGCGAAGATTTGGGCGGGCTGATATTGCGGCTGTTGAACAAATACCGCGACGGCGTGCCGGGAGGGTACAGGCTCAGCCCCAAGGCGCAGGAAGCCCTGCTCTCTTACAGTTATCCGGGCAACTTCCGCGAATTGGAAAATATCCTGGAACGCGCCATTGCCCTGACCATAGGCAACATCATCCAACTGGACGATTTGCAGCTTACCGCCAATTACGCCCCGCGCCACATAGATTTGATGGCCGGAGGCCAAGATGCCGAAAGCGTGATGAACAACCCCCTGCCCGCCGAGGCGGCAGCCGGCCTCCAGGCTCTGGATTTTGAGGGCCTGCCGCAGTTTTTCCCCGGCAATACCCAAATTCAGGAATATCTCGACCTGGTGGAACGTTCGATTATCGAGCAGGTGCTGCAGCTGACGCGTTACAACCGCACCCAGGCCGCCAAGCTGTTGGGGGTCAGCTTCCGTTCCATGCGCTACCGCATGGAGCGTTTGAATATAGATTGACACACCCCGGGGGCGGGCAGCTTTAACATAAATACAAATACCGGACGGCAATCACCCGAGTTTGTATTTTTTGGCATAGCCTTTAAGCGTTCCTTCAGCCAGGGGGTTGATATCCCGCACAAGTCCCTCGTATACCGCCCGGGCTTGGGCGGTCCGGCCGTATTCGCCGTAAAAAACAAGCAGTGCCAAGGGCATACTGGGCAAATAAGGGTCTTTTTCGAGTGCCTGAAAAATTTTATCAATGCTGTCCAAGCTTTCCCAAAACGGTAAGATGTATTGCCGTAAGTTCATTTGCATTTCGCCGATAAGGGCTTGCTCGTCGCTGCCCTCGCCCACTTCGTACCACAAATCCTTTCTGTGCCGTAAATCATTGATGGTTTTACGGATGAGGCAAACGGGTTCGGTAGGGTAATCGGGGATGACCCCGGTGCGCTTGAAGTCGTATTTCGCCAAATAAAACCTAGGTTCAAATACGCCTACGTTGATGCGGAACTTGATGTTGCAGCTGTCGCCATAACTGCTTTTTTGGATGTTGATGATATGCCCAAGCCCGGGCAGTTGGCGATAGAAATTCAGTGCCTTCTTTTTAAAGGACAAGGGTTTTAAAAGGGAGGCAAACCCTTCTTTAATAATGGTGTCGAATTTGATTTGTGCCGCTGTCTTCATCAAAATTTCCCTAATGGTTGCCCCCTCTTCCAAATCAGAACCGCGCCTTATATGCGGCCTATGCTGCTTTAAGGTTTGTTTGAAACGCTACATAGAAATCCGGGGAAACCGGCTATAGGCAATCTTTTTCGTCGGCCAGCATTTCTTCCCAGGTTTCGCGGCGGCGGACGATTTTGGCTTCGCTGCCGTTTACCAGTACTTCGGCCGCGCGCGGTCGGGTGTTGTAGTTGCCCGCCATGCTGGAAGCGTATGCGCCCGCGCTGCGGACGACCAGCAAATCGCCCGCCTGTGCGGCAATTTCGCGGTTTTGCGCCAGAAAGTCGCCGGTTTCGCAAATCGGCCCGACTATGTCGGCGGCAAACGGCGCAATGGGATTCGGTTCGGCGTTTTCTATGCGGTGGTAGGCCTGGTACAGGGCGGGGCGCATCAGGTCGTTCATGGCGGCATCGACGATGACGAAGTTTTTGCCGCTGTTTTGTTTGATGTATTCCACGCGGGTTAATAATGCGCCGGCATTGCCGACCAGGCTGCGGCCGGGTTCTAAAATAAGTTTCAGATTGCGGCCGCCCAGGAGTTTTTGCACGGCTGCAGAGTAGGCGGCCAAATCGGGCGTTTCTTCGTTTTGGTAGACTATGCCCACGCCGCCGCCCAAGTCTATGTGTTGCAACACTATGCCGTGCGCGGCCAGTTTGTCTATGAGCGGCAGCAGTCGGGCGCAGGCTTCAACCAGCGGTTCGAGTTTGATGAGCTGCGAGCCTATGTGGCAGTCTATGCCTATGATGTGCAGGTGCGGCAGGGATGCGGCGTGCAGGTAGGCGCGTTCGGCATCTTCCATGGCTATGCCGAATTTGTTGGCTTTCAGGCCGGTGGAGATGTAGGGGTGGGTTTGCGCGTCCACATCGGGGTTGATGCGCAGGGAAACGGGGGCGGCGGTTTTCAGACGGCCCGCGATTTCGTTGATGCGGTCCAGTTCCGGCAGGCTTTCCACGTTAAAGCATTTGATGCCCGATTTCAGGGCAAATTCGATTTCCGCCGCGCTTTTGCCCACGCCGGAAAAAATGGTTTTGTCCGCCCGTCCGCCCGCCGCCAAAACGCGCGCGAGTTCGCCGCCCGACACGATGTCGAAACCGCTGCCCAATTCGGCAAAGCGGCGGATGACGCTCAAATTGCCGTTGGCCTTGACGGCATAACAGATTAAGGGGGCGAGTGCGGCAAAGGCGGTTTGATAACGGGCGAAGGCGGCATCGAGTTCTGCCAGGCTATATACATACAAAGGCGTGCCGAAGCGTTCGGCCAGTTCCGTATAACTAAGGTTTTCGCAGCGCAGGGTCATGGTTGTCCTTCCGGTTGGGCGGTAACGGGCCGGCTGTCTATATCCAAGCCGGTTTGGATAACGCCGAATTTGGCCTTGTCGTCCTCCTTGGGCAGATAAAGGCTGCCCTTGTAACCGCAGGCAGAAAGCAGCAAAACGACCGCCAAGGCGGCCGGGAAAGGTATTTTCATGGTTTTTTTGCTTTGAATATGGCAAGATGCGCCATTTTAACCCAATCCCTCCCACCATGATGACCGAAAGCGAATTTTTACAGCATTCAGACGGCCTTTTTGCCCATATCGAAGACCAAATCGACGCACAGGATTTAGATTTCGACTGCCGGCGCGAAGGCAACGTCCTAACCATAGAGGCGGCAGACGGAACACAGATAATCGTAAACCGCCACACCCCGAATCAAGAATTATGGATTGCGGCCAAAAGCGGCGGCTACCATTTTGCGGAACAGGACGGCCAGTGGCTGGCCACCCGCGACGGCAGGGAATTTTTTACCGTCCTGTCGGAGGCCTTATCGGCGGCGGCGGGCGCAACCCTTGCCCTACCCCCCTTTCCCGCCTGACAAAAACGGCCGCCTGACGCTGCCGACCTTATTAGCCTGCACCATCAGACGGCCTTTTGCCGAAAAACAACACCCGCAAAACATTCAGACAAACCTTGCCAACACCTCCTTAAAATCATCCTTCAACTCCGGATGCTTCAAACCATAAGCCACCGTAGCCTCCAAATAACCGATTTTACTGCCGCAGTCATAACGCCTGCCCTCGAAATGATGCGCCAGCAAAACCTCATCCTCCATCAGCGCGGCAATCGCATCCGTAAGCTGGATTTCCCCGCCCGCCCCGCGCCCCGTAGCGGCCAGCTTGTCGAAAACCGCCGGATTCAACACATAACGCCCCACCACCGCCAAATCCGAAGGCGCGTTTTCCGGTTGCGGCTTTTCCACAATACGGTTCACACGGAACAACCCGTTTTCCGGCCTGACCGCCACAATACCGTAAGAAGCCGTATCCTCCCTTGCCACCGCCTCCACCGCCACCACATTCGCCCCCGTCTCATCGCGCAACTCGATTAACTGCCTGATCGCCCCCTTGGGTGCGTCTATCAAATCATCGGCCAAAATAACCGCGAAAGCCTCATTGCCCACGGCCGCACGGGCGCACAAAACCGCATGCCCCAAGCCCAAAGCCTCCGCCTGACGGATATAAATACAAGTAACATGATGCGGCAAAATATTCTGCACATGCTCCAACAAACGCAGCTTATTCTTAGCCTCCAACTCAGTTTCAAGCTCATAGGCCTTGTCGAAATGATCCTCTATACTGCGCTTATTGCGCCCCGTAACAAAAACCAACTCCGTACAACCCGCCTCCACAGCCTCCTCCACCGCATACTGAATCAAAGGCTTATCCACAATAGGCAGCATCTCCTTAGGATTGGCCTTAGTGGCGGGCAAAAACCGCGTACCCAAACCGGCCACCGGAAAAACCGCTTTCTTAATCGACATCATCCGTCCCCATTACCAAACAAACACCAAACCATCAGCCCTTCCAATCAAAAATTAAAGGCTAACGGCACAAGGATAACCAAAGCTGCCTCAATTTTCCAGCCTGTTTGGACAGCCAGGAACGGTGCAAGCCCCCATTACCCGTTAGACCCTGCCTTTGTTGCCGCAGGATACCGACCGCAGTTTGCGCATCTATCAAAACCCTGCGTTCCGGATGAATATAAGTCGGATAATAAATCAGCGCGCCCGCAACCAACTGCCACAAAAACAAACGCCTGCTCCGGCGGGGCAAACCATACTCGTCATGAGTAAGCCCCCAGCCCGCATAAAAAGGCATACCGTAACAATAAACCTTTTTCCCGCGCAACAAAGCCTCAAAGCCCGACAAAGAAGTCATGGTATGCACCTCGTCGGCATATTCCAAACAAGACAAAATATCGGCCCGCTCCGCAACCTGATCCGCATATAACAAACACTCTTGCAAACCTATCTCCCCCACACGGTTTCCGCTGACCACATCGGGATGAGGTTTGAATATAATGTAGGCATCAGGATTACGTTCGCGCACAATTTTCAACAAATCAATATTGCGCGAAATATCCCTAGTACCGCAACGGATGGAAGCATCGTCCTCCACCTGCCCGGGTACCAGCAAAACCCGCCTTCCCGGCGGCGGAAGGACAAAATCCTGCCTCCCCACATTATATTTACTGATATTTGCCGCCAACAACGCCTCCAACAGCATTTGCGCCCCAACCTGATCTTTAACAGTAAAAACCCCATTTTGCAGAATATCTTCCAAACGCGAAGGCCGGCCGGGATCAAAATAAATGCCCAAGTCATCAACAACCAAAGACAAGGGCGGCACCAAATTAGACCCCAAACCGACCGAACGGACAAACCCGTCCTCTATACGCAAAACAGGCAGATTGCGGCTGTCGGCAAAACGAATGACCTCTTCCCTGCCCTTTCCCCAAGCCAGCAAACGGGCATCGGGCGGCAAATCGGCCTTAACCAACTTTTGTAAAGACGAAACAAAACGCACACGGCAGGCAGGCGTATTCAAAAAAGGCTTGATAACCGCGCGCTTCCAAAGCGACATACCCACGCAATACAAATTACCGCGTAACGTTTCATTCAAACGGCGTGCCTGAACCAAATAATCGATAACATCAAAAATAGAGCCCCTTTCCCCCGTATTGGGATTAATATATCGGCAATATTGCAAATAAGCCGCCGCAAAAAGCTGCACCAGCGTCCTCGGTTGGCGGCGGCCGGATTCCTGCAATTTTTTGACATCAGGATGACGGTCGTCGGTTATCCCCCACCCCGCATACCAGGGCAATCCGAAAACAGTAACCGGCTTACCGCACAAAAGTGCCTCAAAACCCATCTGCGAAGTAACGCAATAAACCCTATCCACCGCCTTCAAAAGCGAAATCGGATTAACATCCTCAGACAACAGCCGAATATTCTTTTGATGTGCAATATCAGCAAGATAACCCTGCTTTTTACCGCATAAGACATCGGGATGCGTCTTTACCCAAATTTCCGCCTGCGGATTTTCCTCCACAGCCGCCCGAAACATCTTCACAAAAGTCGAAGCGTCCGCCCCGCCATACTTAACCGCCATATCGCCCGCCGTTTGGTCTATCAGCAGAACAACATCCTTTTTAGGCAGTTTTTTATCCCCGAAATCCTTGGAAACATCAGCCGCATGGTTATATTTGGATAAATGATGCCTGACAATAAGCCGCATTGCCTCATCTGCCCGGGTAAATACAAACTTAGGCAGAGTATCTGCATCCAAAATCAACCGCTCTAATCTCGAAACCCTTGACGTATCATAATAAATGCCTAAATCATCAACAACCAAAGAATAAGGAGGCCATCCATCCAATCCCAAACCGGAGGAACGCAAAAAACCATCCTCCAAAGCGACATAAGTCAAACCATATTTAGCGGCAAAATTACGTGCCTTCAAACTGCTGGGGCGCATCCCCCAGCCAATAACAGATTGCAAACCAGACACAGAATATCGATATTTTCCTACTATCCGATAATCAGATAGAAATGAAGGTAAATAAGGAATTTTACGAATACCATATGAAAAAATTATGCTTAATCTCATAAAATACTGGTAGTGGCTCGAAAAATGTGCCGTTGAAAAAACAGCAAGGACAACTTAGGGGACAATTGCACGTTATGTTGTTTGGCTGATTATGTAATCCAGCTAAGTTTCTTCTTTTCAAAAAACTGTATCATAAAAAGACGTTTGATTTGTGTATTGCCAACTGAATAATCGTTGCGTTTTTCAGCAGCACACTTTTTG
>JAUMUU010000074.1 GCA_030530545.1 Neisseria sp.
ATATAGTACGGCAAGGCTGGACAACGCCGTACCGGTTTTTGTTAATTCACCATACCGCTTTGAAGGTGCGGCGGGCGTGAAATACCGCTTCTAGAAAATTGTCGGGCATAAATGGCCGACCTGCAAGGCTGGTAAGGTATGGTAGATTAAAATAAAAATGAGATAAGGCGGCAATGAGTGCCGTGTACGGATAGGCGTTGGCAAGGACTTAGCCTTTCAATTTTAATTCACTATATAATCGGCGTTTTACCCAAACGGACGATATTATGGCTTTCGCATCCCTGTTTACCCTGATAGACGACATTGCATCCGTGCTGGACGATGTTGCCCTGATGACCAAAATGGCGGCAAAAAAAACCGTGGGCGTGGTCGGCGACGATTTGGCCTTGAACGCCAACCAGGTTACGGGGGTGTCGGCCGACCGCGAATTGCCCATAGTCTGGCGGGTGGCACAAGGTTCGCTGGTGAACAAGCTGATTCTGATTCCGGCCGCGCTTTTGCTGTCCTGGCTCGCCCCCGTGCTGATTACCCCGCTGCTGATGATGGGCGGCGCATATCTTTGTTTTGAGGGTGTGGAAAAACTGCTGCACCCCTTCCTGCACCGCCGCGAAGCCGGCCCTTCCGCCCAGGCCGTCCCCGAAGAGTTGCCCGATGAAAACGCCAAAATCAAAGGCGCAATCCGCACCGACTTCATTTTGTCGGCGGAAATCATCATCATCTCCATGGGCGCGGTAAACGCCGATGCGGGTATGCTGCAACAGGCCTTGATGTTGTCCATCATAGGCGTAGGTATGACGGTGTTTGTTTACGGGCTGGTGGCCGTGATTGTGAAGTTGGACGATTTGGGGCTGTTTTTAATGCGGCGCGGCGGGGTGCAAAAAAGTATAGGCAACGCCCTGCTCGCCGTTATGCCGGTCTTTATGCGCGGCTTGAGCGTGGTCGGCACGCTGGCCATGTTTTTGGTGGGCGGCGGCATCATCGCCCACGGCGCGCCGTTTGTGGCCGATTTCCTGCACGCCATGCACTGGGAGGGCGGCATTATGGGCAATCTGGCCAATCTGGTTGTCGGCCTGGTAACGGGCGCGGCCGCCTGCGCCGTCGTTTTGCCGTTGATGAGGCTGTTGGGCAAAAATCACTAATCGGGAGCAAACTTATGCGTAAAATCCGCGCCGCCGTCATCCAAACTGTTTCGGGTACAGATCCCGCCGCCAATACCGCCGCCATGCAAAGGCTGGTGCGCCGGGCGGCCGGGCAGGGGGCGGATTGGGTGTTGCTGCCCGAATACTGGCCGCTGATGGGGCAGAACGACCGCGACAAGCTGGCACTGGCCGAACCCTTAGGCAGCGGCAGGCTGCAGCAGGCGATGGCCGATACCGCCGCCGAATGCGGCATTACTTTGTTCGGCGGCACGATTCCGCTGCAGTCGGGCGAGGCGGGCAAGGTGTTGAACAGTCTGTTGGCCTATGACAAAAACGGCGGGTGTGTCGGCCGCTATGACAAGATTCATTTGTTCGGTTATTCGGGTTTGGGCGAGCGTTATGCGGAAGCCGATACCATCACCGCAGGCAGCGAAGTGCCGCATTTGTCCGCCGACGGTTGGAAGCTGGCGCAGGGTATCTGCTACGATTTGCGCTTTCCCGAGCTGTTCCGCGCCCAGGGCCCGTTTGACGCGCTGCTGCTGCCCGCCGCCTTCACCCACACCACGGGCAAGGCGCATTGGGAACTGCTGTTGCGCGCCCGCGCGGTGGAAAACCAATGTTATGTTTTGGCGGCCGGACAGGGCGGCCTGCACGAAAACGGCCGCCGCACTTTCGGCCACAGTATGATTATCGACCCCTGGGGCGATATTTTGGCCGTGCTGCCCGAAGGGGAGGGCGTGATTGCCGCCGAGCTGGACCCCGCGCGCTTAAACAGTGTGCGCCAACGCCTGCCCGCATTGGCGCACAGGGTTTTGTAAATGTGTGCAAGTGTAATAAAACCGTCCGAACCGGTCTTTGGTGTTCGGACGTTTTTTTTCGTTTATTCGGGCAGTTCCGCCGAACCCATGCGTTTTAATATGATGTTGGTTTTGGCGCGCAGGCGTTTGTTGTTTGGATTGTCGGCGTAAAACAGCGGGGCGGGGACGCGGGCGGCCAAGGCGGCGGCCTGCTGCCTGTCCAGGGCGGCGGCGGGTTTGCGGTAGAAGTGGCGCGAGGCGGCTTCCGCGCCGAATACGCCGTAATCCCATTCTATGATGTTGAGATAGAGTTCGAAGATGCGGTCTTTGTCTGTGGTGGCTTCCAGCATGGCGGTGATGGCGGCTTCTTCTGCCTTGCGGATGTAGCTTTGCCATTCGCTGAGGAAGAGGTTTTTGGCCAGCTGTTGGCTGATGGTCGAGCCGCCGCCTTTGATGCGGCCGCTTTTTTCGTTGCGGCGCATGGCGTTGCGTATGCCCTGCCAGTCAAAGCCGCTATGTTCGGCAAAGGCCGCGTCTTCGGAGGCAATCAGGGCTTTTTTCAGGTGGACGGAAATGTCGCCATAGCGCACCCAGCGGTAGTCTAGGGAAATGTCCCGCCCTTCTTCGGCAAACTGCCTCATCCGCATGGCCATAAACGCGCTGCGGTGCGGGGCGACAGCGCGGTAGGTCAGTATGCTGCCGTAAACGTAGGCGTTGAACAAAATCACGGCGGCAAAGGGTAATGCAAGCAACCATTTCAGCATTTTCAGACGGCCTTTCGCAAAGTTTCGACAACCGGCTCCACATCGGGCGCAAAACCGCGCCACAAACGGTAAGATTCGGCGGCCTGGCAAACCAACATGCCCAGGCCGTCTGAAACCGCCCCCGCCCCGTTTTCCCCTGCCAGCCGCATAAAGGCGGTCGGCTCGCGGCCGTAAACCATATCGTAGGCCAATTCGCAACCCGCAAAAACGGCGGGCGGCACGGCGGGCGTTTGGCCGCCCAGCCCGCCCGACGTACCGTTGATGACCACATCGAAACTGCCCCCGACCTCTTCCAAGGCACAGGCCGCCACGCCGAATTTATCCGCCAATTCCAAGGCTTTGGCATAAGTGCGGTTGGCGACCGTAACGGCGGCAACCCCTTGCTCCAGCAGCGGCTGCAGCACGCCGCGCACCGCCCCGCCCGCACCCAGCACCAAAACCCGTTTGCCGCGCAACGGAACACCTTGGCGGACTATATCCGACACCAGCCCCGCGCCGTCCGTATTGTCGGCGCGCAAACCGCCGCCCTCCAGCAAAATCAGCGTATTGGCCGCCCCGGCCGCCGCCGCCCGTTCCGACAAATCATCTGCCAACTCAAAGGCTTCAATTTTAAACGGCAGCGTAACATTCGCCCCCGCCCCGCCCGAGGCAAAAAACGCCCTCACCGCCTGCTTGAAACCGCCCATATCGGCCAAACGGCGGACATATCCGATTTCCACCCCTTCCTGTGCGGCAAACAGCCTGTGGATTTCTGGCGACCTGCTGTGGGCTATGGGATTGCCGAACACGGCATATTGCGGGATATTCATCAAAATTTCCTTAATATAGCGGATTAAATTTAAATCAGGACAAGGCGGCCAAGCCGCAGACAATACGGATAGAAAAACGTTGGGTCTATCAACCCAACCTACCCGCTATATATTATCGTGTCGGGTGCGATTGGGTTTTCAGACAGCCAGAAAACAAGTGCGGCAAAGCTTCTGCGTGTACTAACGCAGATTTTTAACCATAATGCCTTTGGGTGCGGCGATTTCCTGCAATGTGCGGATTTGGTTTTCATCTGCTTGGATATAAACCGTTGCGCGGCTTGGACTGTTTAAATCTTTCAACACACGTTTTAATGTGGCCACATTGACGGCCTGCGAGTCGCCCGTTATCGCAAACAAGCCGTCAGGATTCTTAGCCAAATCCTGCACTATCCCTTTGGAAGCAAGGCTGGCACTGGTCTCAACGGAGGTTGCCAAAATAAGGTTGGACACATGATTGCCCGTAGCAGGCACGCGCAAAATAACGGCATTGGGTATTTTTTGGGCAACCAACCCGACTTGGTTTTGAAAACCCGCATTGCTGCCGGCACAGGCAGCCAAAGTCAAACCTATACACAACAAAAAAATTTTTTTCATCAGAATTTCCTTAATGGTTGAAACCGGATTCCCATTGATTGCAAATCCGTATGGTTGCGGCCGCACGAAGCGCGGATTTTTGCCATACCCTAAAGCGGCCCGCCGTAATAGCCGCAACCCAAAACACAGGGATGGCGCGCACCGGTGGCGCGATAGGGGTTGGACGGCAAACCGTTTACCCAGCAGGCCGCCAGCCAGCCGAAAGCGGCCGCCTCCACCCATTGCGGGTCCAGATTCAAAGCAGCGGTACTGCTTACCGCGACAGCGGGCAGGCGGGCGGCCAGTTCGCGCATCAGCGTGGCATTGCGTATGCCGCCGCCGCAAACATAAACCTCGCGCGCCCCGGCGGCGGCACGGCGGATTTCGCGGGCCATACTTTCGGCGGCAAAGGCCAGCAGGGTACGCAGGACATCGCAAGGTTCTTCCCCGCCCGATAATTTGTCCAGCAGATAAGGCAGGGCAAACAACTCCCGCCCCGTGCTTTTGGGATAAGGCAGCGAAAAATACGGATGGTCAAACAGCCTGTCCAATAATTCGGGCAAAACCGCGCCCCGGGCGGCCAGCGCGCCGCCGTCATCATAATCCCGCTGCCAAATATGCCGGACCCAAGCATCGGCCAGCATATTGCCGGGCCCCGTATCAAAGCCGAAAGCCGGCTCGTCGGGCGGCAAAACACTGATATTGGCGATACCGCCTATGTTCAACACCACGCGCACGTCCCGGTCCGAGCGGAACAAAGCCTGGTGAAACGCCGGCACCAAGGGCGCGCCCTGCCCGCCTGCGGCCAAGTCGCCGCTGCGGAAATCGCCCACCGTCAAAATACCCGTCGCCTCCGCCAGCAAGGCCCAATCGGCCAACTGTATGCTGTAACCGTGTCCGGGCGCATGGCGGACGGTTTGGCCGTGGCAGCCCAAGGCACGGACCGCCCCGGCGGGCAGGGCGCATTTTTCCAACACCTTCCGCACCACTTCGGCATACAGGAAGGCCAATTCCCGCGCCAACAGGCGGCTGCGGTGCAACTCATCCTCCCCGCAATCCTGCAAGGCCAGCAATTGCGCCTTCAAACGGTGGGGATAAGGCAAAAAGCCGTGTGCCTCGGCCGCCAGCCAGCGGCTGCCGCACATACGGATTAACACCGCGTCCGCCCCGTCCATACTGGTGCCGGACATAATGCCGATATAATATTGAGTGCCGTCCATGCGCCGCCCCCGGGCAAAAGGCCCATTCTATAGCAGATTGGCACACGGCGATACCAAGCAAGGCCGCGCCCCTTACGGGGTAGGAGGGACAGACTTTGGAACGCAAGGGATTTCGGCACGCGAAATGCCGGGTTTAAGGCAAAAGCGCGGCAGGATTGGATATTTTGCAGGCATTTTTTAACGCAGAAGACGGCGTTTTATGGGACAAAATGCCGGCCTTGCCGAATTGTCCGTCCCCGACCACGCCCTGCAGACGAAAAAAGCGCGCCGCAAGGGGACGCGCTTTGCATGGGGCGGGGTTTAGAAATTGCCGCCCGATTCGTTCACCATATAAATTACGGCGGCCTTCACCTGGTCGTCGCTCAAGGAGCTGTCGCCGCCCCTGGCCGGCATCATGCCCTTGTCGGTAAAGCCTTCGATGGCGTGTTTGAACAAGGTGTCGCGGCCTTTGGCGATACGCGGTTCCCAATCTTCCTTGTGGGTCAGGCGCGGCGTGTTGGGGATGACGGAAGTGGCGGCATGGCAGCCGAAGCACAGTTTGCCGAATACCTCCTTGCCCTGCGCCATGACTTCGGGGCTTGCGCCGCCCGCAGGTGCGGCTGCGGTTTGCCCTCCGGCGGGTGCGGATGCGGCCGTCTCGACAGGGGCGGATGCGGCGGATGCGGCCGTTTCGGCGGGAGCGGACGCGGAAGAGGCGGCTGCCGCCACGGGGGCGGGCGGCGGCGCGTCAGGGTCGGGGAAGCTGCCGCCCGACTGGTTGGCCATATAGACCAAGACGCGTTTCAGTTCCAATTCGGTCAAATCGGCCTGGCCGCCCTTGGCTGGCATAGTGCCCTTGTCGGTAAAGCCGTTGAGCGCGTGGTTGAACAGGGTTTCGAAACCCTTGGCCAGCCGGGGCGACCATTCGGCGGTATTGGTGATGCGCGGCGCATGGGGCGTGTTGCCGTCGGCGGCATGGCACTGGAAGCAGACTTTTTTGAAAATCTGCTCGCCCTTGCGTTCGCCCGGGGGCACGCCGTCGCCCAGGGTAACGCGCCCCTGGGGCATGATGCGGGTTTCGGTGGCCGCCTCGGTGCTCGCATCGACATCGGCGTAATAGCCCGTACCCATCAGTTTGACGAGCAGGACCAGCACGGAAACCGTGATGACGATGCCGCCGATAACGGTAACCGGCGCAGAGCCTCGGGCGTTTTGTTTGGTAAAGTGGTTCATTTTGGTTTAAGCCTCGCCGTTTTTGGTAGTTTGGATATCGGATAATCGGGAAAACTGTTTGTTTTTTTGGTTTGTTGATGCCGCCTTGCGAAGCGGTTTTCGAATTCTGCGTTTTATCAGGGAGGGTGCGGCGGCCGCAGGTGCGGTGAAATCCCCAAAACCGGTACGGCTGCCCGCCGTCGGTCGGCAATTTTACTGCATCCTGCGGCTCCCGTTATCAACAAAGCCTGCACGGTTAAAGCGGATTAACAAGAATTTGCAGATTATACTGAAATCAATCTGGCTTTCCAATCCTTTCCATTTGGCCTAGCGCAAAGAATATGGATTTGCCCCCCCGCGCGCCGGTGCGGCCTCCGGTGTTGGCGGCGGCCGGGGTTTGTGGCATAATGCGCCCTTCGCGTACCCGTAGCTCAGTTGGAAGAGCGTCAGCCTCCGAAGCTGAAGGTCGCTGGTTCGATCCCAGTCGGGTGCGCCATGTTTCCGGGCCGTCTGAAAACCTTCAGGCGGCCTTTCCTTTGCCCGCAGGCTTGCCTGTTCAACGGGTTTGCGTTATCTTACGCACTCTTCGCTTTTTTAACACAAAGGGGCGGCGGGATTTTTTACCGCCCCAACAGCGGCCAGACCCATTCTGAAACCCCAAGGCTGTCGTCGGCCTTTCCCTTTCGCGTACCCTAAACCGCCGTTTGGGAAACCGGCATTACCCTTGCAGCACGAAGCCCGGGTTTATTATGCGCCTGCCCGCAGAAACGATGAGGACGACATGCAACTATCCGGTGCACAGATTCTTGTGCAAAGTCTGAGGGCGGAAAACGTGGAATACGTTTTCGGCTATCCCGGCGGCGCGGTACTCGAAATCTACGACGCGCTATTCCAACTCAAAAAATTCAAACATATTTTGGTGCGGCACGAACAGGCGGCGGTACACGCGGCCGATGCCTACGCCCGCGTCAGCGGCAAGGTGGGCGTGGCCCTGGTAACTTCGGGGCCGGGCGCGACCAACGCCCTTACCGGCATAGCCACGGCCTATTCCGATTCGATTCCGCTGGTGGTGATTTCCGGCCAGGTTCCCTCGCCCGCAGTCGGCACGGACGCGTTTCAGGAAATCGACATGGTGGGCGTGTCCCGCCCCTGCGTGAAGCATAACTTCCTGGTTACGCACATAGACGACCTGACCCTTACGGTGAAAAAGGCCTTCCAAATCGCCCGCAGCGGCCGCCCCGGCCCCGTGGTCATAGACATTGCCAAAGACGTTACCCAGTCCATGGCCAAATTCAGCTACCCGCAGGAAGACATCTTCATCCGCTCCTACCAGCCGGTATCGAACGGCCACATAGGCCAGATTAAAAAAGCCGCGCAGATGCTGGCGGCGGCCAAGCGGCCCCTGGTGTATTTCGGCGGCGGCGTGGTTTTGGGCAACGCGGCGGACGAATTGGCGCAATTCGTCAAACTGGCCGGCCTGCCCTGCACCGCCACCCTGATGGGCTTGGGCGCGTATCCCTCCGACGACAAACAATATCTGGGCATGTTGGGCATGCACGGCACTTACGAAGCCAATTTGGCCATGCACAACGCCGACGTGGTGTTGGCCGTGGGGGCGCGTTTTGACGACCGCGTGGTGTCCGTTCCGGCCAAATTTTTGGAAAAGCCGAAAAAAATCATCCATATCGATATAGACCCGTCCAGCATTTCCAAGCGCGTGCGCGCCGATATCCCCATAGTGGGCGACGTGAAGAATGTGTTGCGCGAAATGACGGCGGTTTGGCAAAGCCAAAACCTGCAAATCAACCCCCAGCATTTGGAAAAATGGTGGCAGAGCCTGGAAGGCTGGCGCGCGCGCGACTGCCTGCGCCTGCCGGAAACGGACGGCAATGTCATCCTGCCGCAGATGGTCATCAAAACCTTGGCCGAACTGACAAACAACGATGCCGTCATCACGTCCGACGTGGGCCAGCACCAGATGTTCGCCGCCCAGTTTTACCCCTTCAAACGGCCGCGCCAATGGCTCAATTCGGGCGGCCAGGGTACGATGGGCGTGGGCCTGCCCTATGCCATGGGCGCGTATCTGGCCGACCCGTCCAAAGATGTGTGCTGCATCACGGGCGAAGGTTCGATTCAGATGAATATCCAGGAATTGAGCACCTGCTTCCAATACCGCCTGCCGGTAAAAATCATCTGCCTGAACAACGGCTATTTGGGCATGGTGCGCCAATGGCAGGAGCTGTATTACGGCGACCGCGAATCGGAAACCTATTTCGACTCGCTGCCCGATTTCGTCAAACTGGCCCAGGCCTACGGCCATGTCGGTATGCGGATTGAAAAGCCGTCCGATGTGGAAGGCGCGTTGCGCGAAGCCTTGGCGATGAAGGACCGCTGCGTGTTTTTGGACTTCATCACCGACAAAAAGCAAAACGTCTTCCCCATGGTGGGCAACGGCAAGGGTTTGGACGAGATGGTGCTGCCGCTGCATATGCGCGAAACCAAGGCCGACAGCGATGTCAATGACGTGAACGACCGCGATTACGATACAAGGAGCGTGCCATGAGACACATCTTATCCATCCTGATGGAAAACGAATCGGGCGCGATGAGCCGCGTGGTCGGCCTGTTTTCGGCGCGCGGCTACAATATCGATTCCTTATCGGTATCGGCCACGGAAGACAAAACGCTTTCGCGCATGACCATAGTTACCCACGGCGACGATGTGGTCATAGAGCAAATCACCAAGCAACTCAACAAGCTGATTGAAGTGGTGAAGGTGGTCGATTTGAACGAAAGCCGCTTTGTCGAGCGCGAACTGATGTTGGTGAAAATCCGCGCCGTGGGCAAGGACCGCGACGAAATCCTGCGCCTGGCCGATATTTATCGCGGCCGCGTGATAGACGTTACCGACAAGAGTTATACGGTGGAAGTAACCGGCACGACAGACAAGCTGGATTCTTTTTTGGAAACCGCCGGCAAAAACCTGATTCTCGAAACCGTGCGTACCGGCGCGGCCGGCATAGGGCGCGGCGAACGGATTTTGAAGATTTGAGTTCAGAGCAAGCGAAAGGAAGTCATCATCATGAGCAGCATCAAGATTACCGCCATCATCACCGCCAAGCCGGCCCACCGCGCCGAGCTGTCGGATGTGTTTGCCGCGCTGGTCGGCGAAAGCC
The DNA here is from genome assembly GCA_030530545.1 of Neisseria sp. GTDB lineage: Bacteria > Pseudomonadota > Gammaproteobacteria > Burkholderiales > Neisseriaceae > Neisseria. The sequence continues at coordinate 9,669 of JAUMUU010000074.1, forward strand.
GCAAGGAAGGCGGCAACCTGCGCTACGATTTGCACCAGGACCTGCAAAACGAAAACCGCTTTGTGTTCTTTGAAATTTGGAAAGACCAGGCCGCCGTGGACAGCCACAACGCCAGCGCGCATTTCCAAAACTTCCTCAAAGCCATAGACGGCAAAACGGAAGCCGTGGAAATCGTCCTGATGAAGGATGTGTCCGACAACGGCAACTGATTTCCCCTCCGACCGATTTACCTTTAATCAAATTAAGGTTTCAACACACAGAGCCGCACATAAGGCGCAGCCCTGTGTGTCGCCCTGATTTGGAAGGGGTTACACCCCTCCCAAATAAACCCAAATTCTACCGCCCTGAAGGGCGGGGTTTCAACCGTTAAGGAAATTTTGATGAAAGTTTATTACGACAAAGATGCCGACCTGTCCCTGAT
>JAUMUU010000075.1 GCA_030530545.1 Neisseria sp.
TTTTTCCGGTATGCCTATCAGTTTGAATTGGCAGAAGATGACGGAAGTATTTGGGAACTGAACGACCCCGATATGGCCTGACAGGAAAATCCCGCCCGTGTTGCCGCCGGCGGGATTTTTGATGCGGCGGTATGCGGCCGCCTTTATACGGGCAATCCGGCGTTTGCCTGGGGCGGTTTCCAGGCGGGCGAAGTTTGCCGTTTTCGGGCAGCCTGTTACAATCCCCCGTCGGGTCAGGCAAAAGGAAACTCTGATGCACTATTTGGCACTCATCGTCCCCATCATCATGGGTTATCTCAACAATGACTTTTGGCCGGGCCTGACTATGGGCATCATATTATGCCTGATATGCCGGAAATACCTGCCGTCCGAGGAGCGGGGCGGGGAAAAGGCCGACACAGCGAACATGCGGCAGGAAATGGAAAATATCCTGCGCGAAATCAAGGAACTGAAATACCGCGTCCGCAATCTGGAAAACGGCGTGCCTTCACATTCCGACAACCCAAGGGCAACCCCCGGCCAAGAAGAGGCCGCCCCGCCGCCCCTTGCGCCCCAAGAATGGCGGGAGGCCGAAACACGCCTTCCCGCAACCCCGCCTCCCGGACAGGGCGCGCCCGCCCCCCGGCCTTCCGCTTACCCCCGGGCCGCGCAAGACGAGCCGGAACAGCCCCCCGGCCGCCCCAACCCCCTGTTTGCCTGGTTCTTGCGCGGCAACCCCCTGCTCAAAGCCGGCGTATTCATCCTGTTTTTGGGGCTGGCCTTCCTGCTGCGCTACGCCTCCGCACACATAGACATCCCCATCCGTATGCGCTACCTTGGCGTAGCGGCATCGGGCATGGCCGCCGCGCTGGCCGGGTACAGGCTGCAAAGCATACGCCGCGAATACGGCCTGGTTTTACAAGGCTTCGGCATCGCCGTCATCTACCTGACCACGCTGGCCGCACTCAAACTCCACCCTCTGATTTCCACTGCGGCCGCCTTCGGCATCATGGTCGGCATGGTCGTGGTCATGGCTGCGGCGGCCGTCCGGCAAAACGCCCTGCCTTTGGCGCAAATCGCAATGGTCGGCGGTATGGCCGCGCCCCTGCTTGTTTCGGACGGCGGCGGCAATCACATCGTCCTTTTTTCCTACCTGGCCCTGCTGAACGCGGGGGTTGCGGCCATAGCCTGGTTTAAGGCATGGCGTTCGCTAAACATCATAGGCTTTGCCGGCACTTTCCTGATTTCCGCGTCATGGGGAAGGGGCGGCTATACGCTAAGGCACTTCGCCACCGCCGAACCCTTCCTAATCTACCATTGGCTGCTCTATACCCTGATCGCCTGCTTTTTCGCCCGCAACAAACTCCGCGAAGGGGAAGGGCTGCCCCCGCCTCCCGCCGATAATGCCACGCTGGCGCAAATATGGCGGGATATTCTGGCTTTCGGCCTGCGCATCCACTTACTGGACCATGTTTTGTTGTTCGGCACGGCCGGGGCGGCCTTCGGCCTGCAATGCCGCATGACTTCGGGCTGGCCGCACGGCGCGGCCTGGTCAGCGTTGGGTTTTGCCGCCGCATATGCCCTGGCCGCCGCCATCCTGCCCAAAAAAACGCAGGCGGCCGTCATCAGGCAGGCTTTTGCCGGCCTTGCCCTGCTTTTTGCCACCTTGGCCGTCCCCCTGTGGTTTGAGGCGGCCGAAACAGCCCAAATCTGGACGCTGGAAGCCGCTGCCGCCTACACTTTCGGCCTGCGCCGCAAGCTGCCCCTCACCCGCCTGGCCGCACTGGCCGTCTATCTGGCCGCCGCGCTGATCCAACTGGCTTCATACCGCCACGGGGATTGGACATTGTTGGGCGGCTCTGTATCCGGCACGCTGCTGACGGCGGGCGGCGGACTGTACGCCTATTTCATATGGCAGAAATACCGCCCGAATCCGACCCTGTGGGAAAGCAGGCTTCAGACGGCCTCGCTCAGTGCCGCCGCCATAAGCCTCTGCCTGTTTCCCGCCCTGCTTGTCAAAACCGGCATAGCCGTCATAACCGCCTATTCCGCACTGGCCGCCCTGTTTGCCGCCGCCCAATACCGGCACAGGCAAACCGTCTTCGCCGTATTCTCCCTGCTGTCCGGCTTGGGCGGCAGCATCCTGGCCGCAACCCTGGGCGCACCCGTGCCGGGCAGCCTGAAATACTGGTTGGGCATACTGTGCCTATCCTCGTCGGCCGCCCTGTTTGCCGCCGCCTTCATGTTGCAAAAAACCCCTTGGCAAAACACAGCCCCGGCCGGCACGCAGCCCGGCCGCGCGGCAGGCTGGCTGCTGATGGCGGCGGGCCTGTTCTGGGCCTGCCTGGGCTGGCACGACATCTTCCACCGCCTGAACATCCCGTCAGCCCCCTACACCTTCCTATTATCATCCGCCCTGGCCGTACTGCCCCCCGCCTTGGCCGCCCGCCGCCTGGATTGGCGGCAGATGCAAAACGGCGCGCATACCGCCATCTTGGCGGCAAACGCATACTTCCTGGCCGCCTGCATCCTCTACCGCCTGCCCGCCCCGACTTGGCAGGCTCTGGCCTTCCTGGCGGCCGACACCGCCGCCTATCTCTACATACTCAACAAAAGCGGCCGCCAAAGTGCCGCCGACACCGCCGCCCGCGCCGCCGGACTGCTCATATTCGCCGCCCTATGGACCCTGCTTTCCGGAAAACTGGGCGGACAATACCTGGACGGCGCATGGGCGCGCCTGGCCTGGCTGGCCGCCCCCGCCGCCCTTTGGTTGGCACTGTCGGCCACACCCCCCCTGCCCCCGTTTGCACAACACCCCCGCGTTTACCGCCTGTTCGGCGGTGCGGCCTGCGCCCTGTTTGCCGCCTGCTGGCTGCTGGCCGCCAACATCGCCGCCCCCTCCGCCCCGCGCCCCTACCTGCCCCTGCTCAACCCGGTCGAACTGCCGGCCGCCGCCCTGATATACCAAAGCACGCGCTGGCTGCAGCAAAACCGCATCCGCCCCCGCATCAAACACCTGACAGGCATCCTCATCCTAATATCCGCCTTCATCACCATCAGCGCGGGCGTAATGCGTATATATTACTTCTACGGCGGCATAGGATGGAACATGGCGGCCATGATGAAATCCCTGGGACTGCAGGCCACCTTGTCCATAACATGGGCGGCCATATCCATCATCCTGATGGCAAGGGCGCATATGACGGGCAAACGCGCAACCTGGTTTGCCGGCATATCCCTGATGGGCATCACCGTAGTCAAAATGTTCATAGCCGAACTGGGCGACAGCGGCAGCATAGCCCGCATCGTTTCCTTTATCGCCGTAGGCCTGTTGCTGCTGCTGGTCGGCTGGTTCGCCCCCCTGCCGCCGCAAGGGCGGGAAACGCCCGAGAGCCAAGACGGCAAATAACCACCACCCGAACAACATGGAAACCACCCTATGGAAACCGCCCTCATACCCCTGCTCATCACAGGCTTTGCGGCCGGACTCATGGATGCCGCAGTCGGCGGCGGCGGATTACTGCAAATCCCCGCCCTGTTCGGCATACTGCCCGCAAACACCCCGCTTGCCGCCGTTTTGGGCATCAACAAATTCGCCGCCGCCACAGGCACATCCGTGGCGGCCGCGCAATTCGCCCTGAAAATCCGCGTCCCCTGGAAACTGCTGCTGCCCGCCGCAGCCATCGCCTTTACCGCCTCCTACCTGGGGGCGAAACTGGCTTCCAACGTACCCGCAAACCACATGAAACCGGCCATCTTCATCATCATGACGGCCATGTTTGCCTACACCTTCCGCAAAAAAGACCTGGGGCAGACCGTGCGCGAAACCGCCCTGAATACCCGCGAATACCGCACAGGCCTGCTGTTTGGCGCATTAATCGGCTTTTACGACGGCATATTGGGGCCGGGAACGGGCAGCCTGCTCTCCTTTGCCTTCGTCCGCTTTTTCGCCTTCGACTTCCTTACCGCCTCCGCATCGGCCAAAATCATCAACCTGGCCACCAACCTGGCCGCCCTGTGCTATTTCGCCCCCAACGGCCACATCGTCTGGCAATGGGCGCTGCCGCTGGCTGCGGCCAACCTGCTCGGCGGCATAGCCGGTTCTGCGCTGGCCATACGCGGCGGGGCGAAATTCCTGCGGCAGGGCTTCATGTTCCTGCTGCTCGTCCTAATCGGCAAATTCGGCTTAGACATCTTTATGGCGGCCAAATAACCCGTCCCGCAAGGGACAATGCCCGTCCAACCCCGGGGAGTTTCCAATGAACATCAGCAAAGCGGCCCAACTCAGCGGCCTGAGTGCCAAAATGATACGCGACTACGAAAAAGCCGGCCTGATTCCTCCCGCCGCCCGCAGCCCGTCGGGCTACCGCCAATACACGGAACGGGAAATAAGCGACCTGCACTTCATCAAACACGCCCGCGACGTAGGCTTCTCCTTAAGCCAAATCCGCGAACTCCTACACCTGAAAAACAACCCCCGCCGCACCAGCCGGGAAGTCAGGCAGATTACCGGCGAACACCTGTCGGCCCTGTTGCAAAAAATAAAAAACCTGCAGCACATGGCCGACACCCTGCAAAACCTGTACCAATGCTGCCAAGGCGGCAACAGCCCCGACTGCCCCATCATCACCCTGCTCAGCAGCGAATCGGAACAAGGCGGGGCGGCAGAGCCTCGGATATTGCCGCCCCCTGTATCTTGAAACATGACTTTGCTATAATTATTAAATAATCTTTCCAAACAAAACAAACGTATGGACAAACAAACCCCCGACCCGGCCCGCCGGCTGCTGCTGGCCGCCCCCGCGCTGTTCCTGATACCCCAAACCCTGTGGGCGGGCGCGCAACGCGAAGAAACCCTGTCCGACGATGTGGCATCCGTCATGCGGACATCCGTCAATAACGTAAACCCCGCCCGGCTGGTTTTCGCCAACCCCCAAGACGGCCCGCGCTGGCTGGCCGACATGTCGCAAAGGCTGGCCCGCTTCGTCCCCGAAGAATACGCACGCAAACGCCTGCTCACCAACATCCAATACGAAACCACCCGCGCCGGACTGGACACCCAGCTTATCCTGGGGCTGATAGAGGTCGAAAGCGCGTTCCGCCAATACGCCATCAGCAACGCCGGGGCAAAAGGCCTGATGCAGGTCATGCCCTTCTGGCAGCGTTACATAGGCAAGGCTGACCACAACCTGTTCGACATCCGCACCAACCTGCGCTACGGCTGCACCATCCTGCGCCATTACAGCAATGTGGAAAACGGCAACATCACCCGCGCGCTGGCCCGCTTCAACGGCAGCCTGGGCAGCAGCAAATACCCCAACGCCGTCATAGGCGCGTGGCGCAACCGCTGGCAGTGGGCCTGATATGGCGGTTTAATACCGCCTTGCCGCATTTTTTGTGCCGTCTGCAATTTCACCGTATTTTCCCTATTCAAATCTCATCCGCGACAACATCTCATTAAATCATTAGCCAAACAGAAAGGGTAATCAAATAAACCATTTAACAAAAGCTGAAAAATCAAAAATGCGTGAAACAATTAGACAAGCGGACGCTATTTTTGCCCTTGAAGGATTTGAGAAAACCAAACAAAGCAGGAAAATTGATGAAGCAGTATTTTCTCGGCAACAATATCAAAACAGTAATGGTACATTTGAAAATAAGCCAGGTATTCAAAAAGCAGCAGAATTAAAATTATTTGAATATGATTTAACAACATAAAAATTAAATCAAATACTTAATGAGAGCCGCCCCACCATGCGGCCTAATCCTTTCGGGCAATAGCCCCAAGTATAAGCATGGGATAACTTTACATAATTTTAACCAAAACACACAAAACACCATGCCCAAACCTTTCCCCAAAAAAACCCTGATGACCGTCCTGCTGGCACTGGCTGCCCCGCAGGTTTCCGCAGGCACGCCTGCCGATGCCGATGCGGCCGAAGAACAGTCTTTCGAGCTGGGTCGGGTTACTGTGGTCAGCAAGCGCACCCGCAGCACGGATGCGGGCGAACGAACCGTTACCGCCGATGATATGCGCCGTTCCAACAGCCGCAATATTGCCCAAGCCTTGCAGACGCAGGCAGGCGTGAATATTGATTTTTCCGGCGCGCGCAATGAAACGGGCTTGCGCGTGCGCGGCTTCGATGCCCGTCAGGTGCCGCTGTTTTTGGACGGTATCCCGCAATATGTGCCTTATGACGGCAGTGTGGATTTTGCCCGTTTTTTAACGCCGGGTTTGTCGGAAATCCGCGTGGCCAAAAGCGGGGCTTCGCTGATGTACGGCTTCAATACGATGGGCGGGGCAGTGAATCTGGTAACACGCAAGCCGTCCAAGCCTTTTGAAGGCGATGTTGCCGCTGGGGCGGATCATGCTTCCGGCCGCAGTTTGTCGGCCAATTTGGGTGCGAATAACGGGCTGTTTTATATTCAGGGCGGTTTTGCTTATGCGGATGCCGACCGTTTCCGCCTGCCCCACGGTTTCCACGATCCCAAGGCCAATCCCACGGATACGGGGCGTTATCGTGAAAACGCCGCTCAAACCGACCGCCATTATTCGCTGAAATTGGGTTTCACGCCCAATGACCGGGATGAATATGCTTTGGGTTACAGCGGGATACGCAGTGAGAAGCAGCAGCCTGTGTATGTGGGAACGGCCAATACAAATCCGCGTTATTGGCGTTGGCCTTATTGGGATAAGGACAGTGTGTATTTTTTGGGCAATATTGGTTTGGGCGCATCCAACCGCCTGAAAATCCGCGCATATAATGATGTTTATAAGAACGGGCTGCAAATGTACACGGATGCGTCTTACCGTGTGCCGGATGGCGCGGTCAGTGCCTATAAGGACAGGGTGCGCGGTTTGGGCGTTCATTTTTCTACTGCGGCGTGGCAGAATCAGTTGCTGCAATTGGGTTATCAGTATAAGGACGACAGGCATCATGATTTGAGCGATGACAGGGTGTTCCGCGATGCCGCGCATCAGGTTGCCGCCGAATATCAGGTGGATATTACGCCGCGTTGGCGGCTGCGCGGCGGTTTGGATTATGAGCGTCTGGCCACTAAGGATTTGCCCGCCGGCTTCAACGGCGGCAAGGCTTCTTCGGTGAACGGTTTGTTGGAGTTGGATTTCCGCCCGTCCGAAAGGCATAGTTTTTACGGTATTGTGTCGGACAAGTCGCGCTTCCCCAGTTTGAAGGACCGTTATTCTTACCGTTTGGGGCGGGCTGTTCCGAATCCGGATTTGAAATCGGAACGCGCCCGTCATGCGGAGTTGGGCTGGCGCGGTCAGCCTTGGCAGGGAGCGCAGGCGGAAGCGGCAGTGTTTTACAGCCGCCTTCGCAATGAAATCCAAAACGCTTATGTCCCCGACCCTACGGGCAATACCTGCCGCCGTTCGTCTGTGCGCGGTTATTGCCAGCAGACGCAGAATGTGGGGCGCACGCGCCATGCGGGCGTGGAACTGGGTCTGCGGCAGGATTTGGGCGCAAAATGGACCTTGGGCGGGTCTTACGGTTATTTGCACCGCAAGGATTTGGGCGGTTCGGATACGGCGATGTTGAATACGCCCGCGCATAAGTTGTCCGCCTATGCGGAGTTCCGCCCCGTGGAGCGTGTCAGTCTGCATGCTTCGGTGCTGGCGGAAACCGGCCGCAAGTCGTCTTACGGCAACGGTGTGCGTACTTTGGGCGGTTATGCCGTTTATAATGCCAAGGCCGTTTGGCGCATACGCGACGGCTGGACTTGGGAAGCGGGCGTGGAGAATTTGGGCAACCGTTATTATGAGTTGTCGGACGGTTATCCCATGCCCGGGCGTACTTTGTTCACCAATCTGCGTTATGCGTTTTAGCCGCCATACAAAAAGCAGCCTGCACTTTTTTTGACAGGATCAAGCCATGACCGATTTTTCCATAGCCGCCGTTGTGTATGAAGACGAAGGCGATGCCGCTGCCGCCGCATTGTGGCAGGCCGCAGCCGGACTGCGCGGCACTTACCGCATAGGCGGCCTGCTCAACCCCTTGGACGGACAAGGCCGCCACATCAATTCGCGCCTGGTCTCACTGGCGGACGGGGCGGAATATGATATTTTCCAAAACCTGGGCAGCGGCTCATCGGGCTGCAAACTGGACGCCGGCATGCTGGCGGCGGCAGGCAAGGCGTTACAGGCGGCGATACAAATCCGTGCCGACTTGGTTTTCAGCAACAAATTCGGCCATGCCGAAATCGAGAATCGCGGCCTGTTGGCCGAATATCTGGCGGCGGCCGCCGCAGGCATTCCCGTCATCACCGCCCTGCACGGCAAATATTTGCCGCAATGGCGCGATTTTTGCGGCGGGGAAGGCGCGGAACTGCCCGCCCGCGCCCAAGCCGTGGCCGCTTGGGCGCACAAGGTCTTGGCCGCGCCAAGGCGGGATAGGGAGACGGTATGACCGGCCGCCGTGATTTTCTCCGCAACCTGATAAGCGGCGGCCTGCTGTTGGCCGGCTGCAGTCCCCATGACAAACAAACGCGTGCAGACAAAGCGTCAAACCTGCTGCACCGCTTCGGGCTGCCCGAAAATACCGCGCCCGACTTCAAACGCCTGTACGCCGCAGGCCCGCCTGCCGAAGTCCTGCTTTACGCGCTCGCGCCGGAAAGGCTGGCGGGCTGGACCACGCGCAAGCGGCCGCAAACGCTGGAAATGTTGGGCGGCAATGCGCGCAGGCTGCCACTTCTCGGCGGCATCAACGGGCGCGGCACGCCCGTATCGGCGGAACGGCTGTTGGCGGAAAAAATCGATGTGGTGATAGATGTGGGCGTGGTAAACGGTTCGTCTGTTTCCACGGCAGAACAGACCGTCAAACAGCTGGGCATTCCCTATTTGCTGTTGGAGGGCAGGCTGGCGCAGTCGGCACGGCAGATACGCCAACTGGGCAGCCTGATTGCCTCGCCGCATACGGAAAGGCTGGCCGCGCTGGCCGAAGAGGCTTTGTCTTTCGCACAGGGGGAAGCCGCCGCCCGCACCCCGTCCGTCAGCGTGTATCTGGCACGCGGCCGCGACGGTTTGGAAACCGGCCGGAAAAATTCCATACACACCGAAGTGGCCGCATTGTTGGGTGCCCGCAGTGTGGGCGACGCGCTGGGCGGCGGCGGTTTGGCGCGGGTTTCCATGGAACAGCTTTTGATGTGGCAGCCGGATTGGGTTTTGACCCAAGATGCCGATTTTGCCGCCCAAATCAGGCGCAATCCCATGTGGCGGGACATCCGCGCGGTGCGTGAAGGGCGTATCGGGCTGCTGCCCCGCCTGCCTTACGGCTGGATGGACGGGCCGCCCGGCATCAACCGCCTGCCCGGCATTTACGCCCTGGCCGCAGTATTGTCCGGCCGGCCGGTGTCGGATTACCGCGAACGTATCCTGCCCTTGCTGCATGCCTTGTACCACCACCGCCCCAATGCCGCCCAACTGGGTTTGCTCGGTCTGGCGTGAGGGGCGGCTGCGGTTCGCCGCTTTGTAGCAATTTTATAGTGGATTAAAATTGCAGTGATACGGCAAGGCCAGGCAACACTGTCCTGGTTTTTGTCAGTTCGCGATAAAAGCACCCTATGGGGCAGGAACACCCCTGTTCGCATTCTTAATTGGGTAGTGGCTCAAAAAGTGTGCTGTTGAAAAACAGCGGGGAAAACTTAGGGGATAATTGTATGTTATGCTATTTAGTTTACCGCATAATCTGACGAATTTGCTGTTTTTCAAAAAGAAACCATATCATGGAAAGGCATTCGATTTGTGTATTGCCAACTGAATAATCG
>JAUMUU010000076.1 GCA_030530545.1 Neisseria sp.
GCGGCGGAAGTGTCCAGGCCGCCGGAGAAGGCGATGCCGACTTTTTGGCCGACGGGCAGATGTTGCAGGATGGTTGCGTTATTCATCAGAATTTCCTTAATGGTTGAAACCCCGCCCTTAGTGGCGGCAAAATTCGGGTTTGTTCGGGAGGGGCGTAACCCCTTCCGAATCAGGGCGACACACGGGACAGCGCCTTATGTGCGGCCCTGTGTGTTGGAACATGGTTGGCCTTGGCATGATGGGGAAGTGGCGACATTATAGTCAAATATGGCAATGGCGGTAAGCGGCGGCAGGGCGGTTTGACTTTAAACCGGACTGTGCGGCAGTCCCGCCCGGACGCGGTTTAGACTTTATCCGCCATATTTGGGCGTTTGATTTTGTTCGACAGGTTTTGGGGGGCGGTTATATGATAGGCCGTTTTTTTCAGATATTTTGGTTATGACAGCCTTCAACCTCATCATCATAGGCGACGAAATCCTGCACGGCAGCCGCCAAGACAAGCATTTCGCCTTTTTCAAATCCCTGCTGGAATCGCGCGGGCTGCAACTCAATCAGGTGTTGTACCTGCCCGACGAGCCTGATTTGCTGGCCAAGCAGTTGCGCCGCAGTTTTGCGGACGGTGTGCCGACCTTCGTTACCGGCGGCATAGGTTCCACGCCCGACGACCACACCCGCCAATCGGCCGCCGCCGCTTTGGGACTGCCCCTGGCCCGCCACCCCGAGGCCGCCAAGTTTATCGAAGGCGTTACCCTGGGGCGCGGCGAGGATTTGGGTTCGCCCGAACACGCCCAAAGGCTGAAAATGGCGGATTTTCCCCAAGGTGCAAACCTTGTTCCCAATCCGTTTAACAATATCGCGGGCTTTTCCATCAACGAACATTATTTTTTCCCCGGCTTTCCGGTAATGGCGCACCCTATGGCGGAATGGGTGTTGGACACTTATTACGCCGACCGTTTCCACCAAACCGAACGCGGCAGCCGCAGTGTGTATGTGTTCGGCCTGCCCGAATCGCGTGTTGCGCCGATTATGGAGTATGTGGAGAAAAATTATGCGGGGGTGCGTTCTTACAGCCTGCCCAGTGTGGGCTGGCAGAATGCGGACGGGACGGCGGTCAGGCCGCATATAGAGTTCGGCATCAAGGCGGAAGGGGAAGCGTGTCGGGAATTGGATAAAGCATGGAATGAAGCGTTGCGGCATCTGCGGGATTTGGGGGCGGGGTTAAAGGACAGTGCGGCGTAAAAAAGCCGTCCGATTCGGTTTCGGACGGCTTTGTTCAGACGTGCGTCAGCCCAACAGGGGGATGACCAATATGGCCATCAGTGCGGCTATGATGCCGTAGATGAACATGGGGATGCAGGTTTGTTTGATTATCGCGCCTTCTTTATTTTTAACATCCAATACGGAGCAGACGGCGATGATGTTGTTGATGCACACCATGTTGCCCATTGCGCCGCCCACCGACTGCAAGGCCAGTATCAGGGTTACGGACAGGCCGGTATCTATGGCGATTTGCTGCTGTATCGCGCCGAAGGTCAGGTTGGATACGGTGTTGGAGCCGGAGAAGAATGCGCCTATCGCGCCCAGATAGGACGAGAAGTATACCCAGTTTTGTCCGGCCAGTTCGGCAAATTCTTTGCCTATGGTCGCCACCATGGAGTTTTCGCCGCCCACCAGCATGAATTTTACCATCACCAGTGCGCCCAATAAGGCGAAAAAGGGTTTTTTCACCTGTGCGGCGGCGGTGGAGAACATGGAGCGGGTTGCATCGGCCTTGGGTTTGAAGACGGCCAGTGCAATCAGGACGGTTACGATGAAGGGGATGAGTGCCGGAACGTACAGGGTTTTGTATGATTCGGCCACGCCCTGCCCGAAGATGTCGGTGAAGTCCAATATCAGGGCGCGGGTTACGTCAAAGTTGAAGATGCCCAAATCGAGTTTGAACAGGGGGGTGGTGTCGTTGAGCATGGCTTTGATGCCCAGTTGTTTGATGCGGGTGATGATGAGTATGCCCATCAGCACGCCCAGGGGCATCAGTGCTTTGGCCACGGCGGCAAAGGACGGTTTTTCGGCGTTTTCGTCCGTTTTGTGGTCTTTGCTCAGGCCTATGCCTTTGCTGGCCAAAAATACCGACAGCAGCATGCCGATTGCGCCGCCCACCAAAGACGGAAATTCGTAGTTTACGCTGGCCAGCATCAGGTAGGGGATGGTGCAGACCAGTACGCTCAATAGGATGAAGCCTATGTTTTTGCGGATTTCCGTCCAGGTGGATATGAAGCGCAGGCCTATGACGGGGATGATGAGGCCGGCCACGAAGTGTATCAGGGCGGTCTGCCAGCCTACGGCCAACAGGTCGGCATCGCCCAGTTTCAGGGGGCCGAAGCCGAACCAGGTCGGTGTGCCTACCGCGCCGAAGGATACGGGGACGGAGTTCATAATCAGGGTGAATACGGCCACGCGCATGGGGTTGAAGCCCAAGCCCATCAGGATGGGCGCGGCTATCGCCGCCGGCGTGCCGAAGCCGGACGCGCCCTCTATCATGAAGGCAAACGCCCAGCCGATTATCATCAGTTGGGCTATGGGGTTGGGGCTGATGTTGCCCAGCCATTTGCGGATAACGTCTATGCAGCCTGTAGTCTCCATCATGCGGTTGAACAGTATCGCACCGAATATCACGGTTATCGGGGTCAGGGTGGAAATCAGCCCCGCCACGATGTTGGCGTTGAGCAGCATGAATTTGCTGTCAAAGTAGGTAAGCTGCAATATGTATATCAGTGCGGCCACCAGGGGCAGGGCGTAGTAGGAGGGCATGCTGTTTTTTTTGACCATCAGCCAAATCAGCAGCACTATGGGGAAGATGCTTAAAAATAAAGCCATTTTTTATCCTTTGCGGACGGGTTGTCGTTCATGCGCGCCCCGGGGCGCGCACAGTGCGTGCCGGAAGGCGCGCGTCCTTCCGGCCGTTTTTTCAGACGGCCTTTTTTTCGCAAAACGCCGTCCGAATATATGGCGCAATAACCAAGCGACAGGTTTTGTTTAATGTTGAAACAAAGCACGGCCGCTTTCCAAACAGGCCGTCTGAACACACATTCAGACGGCCTGTTGCCTGTTTTGCGGCTATCAACGCTGCTGTTTTTCCCTTACGAGTTCGTGCAGCGTTTTGGCGGCGGGCTTCATAGGCTTGCGGTGGTCGGTCCAGCCCAACTGTTTTCCCGGCGTGAGCGCGCGGAACGCAGTGGCTGCCCAACCGAAGGCGCGGTAGGCCTTTTTGCCGCTGAAAATACCGTTATAAGTCCGCCAGGCCAGCGATTCGCCCACCGTATGCGACGCGCCCTGCCCGCGTATCGGATGCGCCACCTTCTCATGCGGCGGACGCTGGGCCTCCTCGCGCAAACGGCGCATCTGGGCCGTAATCGGAATCCTCACCGGGCAGACCTCGTCGCAGGCCCCGCACATCGTACAGGCCGTAGGCAAATCGCGGGTTGCATCCAAGCCCAACAAATGCGGCGACACGATTTCGCCTATGGGGCCGGGATAAGTCGTACCGTAGGCCGCCCCGCCTATACGCGTATAAACCGGGCAATGATTCATACACGCCCCGCAGCGTATACACTGCAGCGTGCGGCGCATCTGCTCCTCCGCATAAGCCTGGCTGCGGCCGTTGTCCAACAGCACCAAATGCATTTCCTGCGGCCCGTCCAACTCCCCGCTGCGGCGCGGGCCCGTAATCATATTAAAATAAGTCGTAATATTCTGGCCTATGGCCGAACGCGGCAACAAACTGTACAAAGGCGGGATATCCGACAACTTCGCCACCACCTTCTCAATACCCGTAATCGCGATATGCACGGGCGGCACAGTCGTACTCAAACGCCCGTTGCCCTCATTTTCCACCAAACACAGCGTACCCGTTTCCGCCACCGCGAAATTCACGCCCGACAAACCCACATCTGCCGTACGGTACACATCGCGCAAGGCCCGGCGGGCGAAGCCCGTGAGCCGGTCCACATCGTCCGTCAGCGGCGTGCCTAGATTTTCGTGGAACAGCGCGCTCACCTGCTCCTTGGTTTTATGGATTGCGGGCATCACAATATGCGTAGGCTTCTCGCCCGCCATCTGGACGATAAACTCGCCCAAATCACTCTCCACCGCCTTCACGCCCCGGTCGGCCAAATAATGGTTCAGCTCGATTTCCTCACTGACCATAGACTTACCCTTCACCACCAGGCTGCCCTGATGCGCGGCCACAATCCCGTGGATGATTTCGCAGGCCTGGGCCGGCGTTTCCGCCCAATGCACCTTCACCCCCAGGCGGGTCAGATTATCCTCCAACTGCTCCAACAACTCCGGCAGGCGCGACAAAGAACGCTGGCGGATATGCTCGCACAAAGTACGCAGCAACTGCAGCTCTTCCTCGTCCGACAACACCGCCTTACGCTTGCTCATCAACATATCCATGGCCGTACGCAGACTTTTACGCAGCGGCTGGTCGGCCAGGGCGGTTTTGGCATTTTGCTTGAAAGTTTCCGGTTTCGGGTGGAACTTGACGGTCTGGGTACTCATGCCGCGTCCTCCAAATCTGCCGGCGACAAATGGTCGGGCAACACCGCCAACACCGCCAAATCGCGAGGGCCGTGCGCCCCATAAGCCAGCGTGAGCTGGATATCGGCCGTTTTGGACGGCCCTGATACCAAAACCACATTGGTAGGCATACCGGCGGCCATATCCTCCCCGTTCAACGCATCATAAAAAGTATCATACATGTCCGACACATCCAACAGGCAGAAATGCACCGGCGGCACCAGGCTCAAACTGCGCGGCTCGTCCGCGTCCGGCCACAACACCAGCGTACCCGTTTCCGCAATGGCGCAGCGGGCGGAAGTAAAGCCCGCGTCCACATCGGCGAAATACTCGTCCTTCCACTCCTCAATCGGCCGGGAAAAAGCCTTGATTTCAATATCGGCCGCTTCCTGAAACACCCTGGCGGCGGCCCGGCCGTGTTCCGTCCTCAAAGGCAGCAGGATATTTTTCAAACCCTTACGCCGCGCCACATCCAACATCATTTGCGGCCAGCCGTCCCTCCTTACCCAATAAACCTCAGTCTTCACCGCCCGCATCGTTTTCGCCCAATGCCTCAGGCGCGCCGCCTCACTGTCCCAGCCGCGCGGCACCTCGCGGTAATACTCGTCCACGCGGGGTTCCATCATAGGATAGGCATCGGCCTTCTTCAGCTTGGCCAAAATATTCTCGCGCGCGCTCATGCCTTACCCCCCGTGCGTTCCAGCAAAAAAGTCGCAATATGCTTGGGACGCGGCATATCCGGTTCGTCCTTGGCGATTTTGCCGCCTATATTCATCATACAGCCCGCATCGGCACTGACGATTTCCACCGCCTCGGTTGCCTTCAACGCAGCCACCTTGTCGGCCACCATCGCGCCCGAAATATCCGGCTGCTTGACCGAAAACGTGCCGCCGAAGCCGCAACATTCGCTTTCGTGGTCGTGTACCACGCGCTCCACATTTTTCAGGCTGTCTATCAGCTTCCAGCCCGTCAGATGCACCCCCATCTCGCGCCTCGCGCCGCAGGACGTATGCACGGCCACCCTGATTTCGTCCCCCTTGTCCTCGGGCATATAGCCTATATCCAGCAAAAAATGGGTGAACTCGACCACGCGGCCGGCCACCTCCCCGGCGCGGCCTTCATATTCGCTGTCCCTGAACAAATCCGGCCAGTGGTGCTTCATCATCCCCCCGCACGAGCCGGACGGCACGACTATGGGCCAGTCCTCGGGAAACAAATCCAATTGCGCGCGGGCGATTTCAAAGGCTTCCTTGGGATGCCCCGACGTAAAGGCGGGTTGGCCGCAGCAGCTCTGCCCCATGGGGAAATGCACGCGTATGCCCTGCTGCTCTATCAGCGTAATCGCATCCATGCCCGCTTCGGGCATAAAGAGGTCCAACAGGCACGTGCCGAAAAAATACACGTCGGCAGGCTTGCCGACATCGGTTTTTACGGTGGTAGTCATAAGATTTCGGTTTGTGTTTTTTTATTAAAGCCGGCCCGTCCGGCGGGCCGTGTACGGTAAAGCGCGGCTACTTTAAGTAATCTTCTGTAAGCGGTCAAGTATTACGGCAAAAACAGCCCGATTCAACCTGATAAAAAATAAGGATATTTTGGCAACAAGACCCGTATTTCGGCGCAAGTGCTTGCCGGCAAAGGGATATGGCCGGCCAATCCGCCCTCAGCGGCGCGCCAACACCGCCTTGGACAAATAAGCCTTCACCCCGGCGGCAATCGCATCGGCGCATTGGCGGCGGAAGGCCATGCCGGCCAGTTTTTTTTCTTCTTCGGGATTGGACAAAAAAGCAGTTTCCACCAAAATGGACGGAATGTCGGGCGCGCGCAATACGGCGAAGTTCGCACTGTCCACCGAGCCCTTGTGCAATTTGTTGTAACGCCCCAATTCGCCCAACACCTTCTGCCCCAGCATCAGGCTGTCGCGGTTGGTAACGGTTTGGGTGAGGTCCAAAATCGTGCTGTCCACATCCTTAATACCCACGGTCTGCACCCCGCCTATGGAGTCGGCGTTGTTTTGCGTTTCGGCCAAAAATTTCGCCGCCGCGCTGGTCGCACCCTTGGTGCTGAGCATATAAACCCCCGTGCCGCGCGCGCTGGGGCTGGTAAAGGCATCGGCATGAATGGAAATAAACAAATCCGCCCTTAGCTTGCGCGCCTTGGCCACGCGCACGCCCAAGGGGATGAACACATCCTCGTTGCGGGTCATGTACACCTTCCAGCCGTTGGCCTCCAGCCGTTTTTTGGTTTCGCGGGCAATGGACAGGACCACGTCCTTCTCGCGCAGGCCGTTTTTGGAAATCGCGCCCGGGTCCTCGCCCCCGTGTCCGGGATCCAGCATGATGACGGGCTGGCGGTGCGGGCGGCGGCCGTTTTCGGGCTTGGGCGCATCGGCCTTGGCGGTGGTTTCGCCCCGGCCGTGGCGGGGCGGCGGGAACTGCGGCGGCGGGGCGGCTGCCTGTTCGGGCGGCTGCCTGACCGGCGGCGTGCCCGCCCCCGTGCCCTGCCGGCTGATGCGCCCCTTGGTGTAGTCCTCCAGCAGGGCCATCAGCGGGTCGTTGCCGTCGCGGATGTCGGACGGATACAGGTCGGCCACCAGGCGGTATTTGAAATTGGCCACGGGGTTCAGGGTAAAGAGTTGGGGATTGACCGGCACTTTCAAATCTATGACCACGCGCACGGTCGATGTGTCGTATTGGCCGACGCGGATGTTGGCGATATAGGGGTCGTCGCGCTGGACTTTGGACGACAGCCCCTGCAGCACGCTGTTGAGCTGCACGCCCTTGAAATCGATAACCAGGCGGTGCGGGTTTTCCAACACGAAATAGTTGTATTGCAGTTTGTCGCCCGCCTCCAGCGTGATGCGGGTATAGGCCTGGGCCGGCCAAATCCTGACGGCGGCAAACTGCGGCGCGGATTTGGCCTGTGCGGCACAGGGCACAAGGGTGAACAGCAGTCCGGCGGCGCGGCGGACTATTTGGCGGCGGGTAAATTGTTTATCCATTTTGTCAGGCTTTCCTGGCCGGTGGGGCTGTATGCGGTAACGACTGCCTGCCTGCCCCCGTCCAGGCGGGTCAGCGACAGGGCAAGGTCGGCTGGCGGGGTGAAGCCGCCGCCTTTTTGCGGCCATTCGATTAAGAGGACGGCCAAACCCGCCAGGTCGTCCAAACCGGCATCGGCCCATTCCTCGGGCGCGGCAAAGCGGTACAGGTCGAAATGGTGCAGGGCGAACTGCGGCAGGGCGTAGGATTCGACTATGGCGTAGGTCGGGCTTTTCACCGTGCCGCCGTAGCCCAAGGCGCGCAGCAGGCAGCGGGCGAAGGTGGTCTTGCCCGCCCCCAGTCCGCCCTCCAGCCACAGGGTCAGCGGCGCGGACAGGTCCTTTGCAAGGGCGGCGGCAAAAACGGCCGTCGCGTCCTCGTCGGCCAGGAAAATCGGCGGGGAAGGATTTTTCATCATCACAGTCGGCAGGGGCAAAAGGGGAGATTATGCGGGAAACGGCGTTTTTTGCAAACTGCCCAATCCCTTAAACGGCCGAACGGCCGCATTTGCGTCCCGGCCGGTCGGGCGCGGGGCAAATCGGCCGCCCGAGGCGGGCGGCCTGTTGTAGAATAGGCGGTTTTCCGGACGGCCCGGCCGCAGGAGGCAACGAGTGCCGTGTACGGATGGTACATAAGGGCGTTGGCAACGCCTTAGCCTTGCAATTTTAATTCACTATAATATTTCTCATTGCAGCAAGATGGACACACCCCAACAACGCCCCATAGGCGTTTTCGACTCCGGCGTGGGAGGCCTGACCAATGTGCGCGCCCTGATGGAACGCCTGCCGTTGGAGAATATTGTTTATTTCGGCGACACCGCCCGCGTCCCCTACGGCGTGAAATCGCGCGCCACTATAGAATCCTTCACCGCCCAAATCGTCGGCTTTATGCTGGAACACGATGTCAAGGCTCTGGTCATCGCCTGCAACACCATAGCCGCCGTGGCCGGACACAGGGTGCGCCAAATGGCGGGCAATATGCCGGTTTTGGACGTTATAGGCGCGGGGGCGGCGGCCGCGCTGGCCACCACGCGCAACAACCACATAGGCGTAATCGCCACCAACACCACGGTAAACAGTAATGCCTATGCGCGCGAAATCCACCGCCACAACCCCGCCGCCCGCGTCCAGTCGCAGGCCTGCCCGCTGTTCGTGCCGCTGGTGGAGGAAGGCTGGCTAGACCACGAAGTAACCCGCCTGACCGCGCGCGAATACCTAAAGCCCCTGCTGGCCGAAGATGTGGACACGCTGGTTTTGGGCTGCACCCATTACCCGCTGCTCAAGCCGCTGCTGCAAAGCGAAGCCCCCCGCCTGCAGCTGGTCGATTCGGCATTGACCACCGCCGAGGCCGTGGCACAGGCCCTGCAGCGGGAAAACCTGCTCAACGACGGCGCGGGACAGACCGCCGATTACCGCTTCTACGTCAGCGACATCCCTTTGCGCTTCCAAACCATAGGCGAACGCTTTTTGGGCCGCAGCCTGCAGCAGGTGGAAATGGCACACTTGGGCTAAATAAGGTACAGGCGTTTTCAGACGGCCGGAAAAATCGGTTAAAATCCGCGCCATCCCGCAAAAACACCCCACCCCCGCCCCAAGGCGGGGTTTCAACCATTAAGGAAATTTTGATGAAACTTTCACTAACCGTTGCCGAACAGGCCCGTGCCGCCTTTGCGGCGACGGGCATCGCCGACAGCCCCATCGTTTTGCAGCCGACCAAAAACGCCGAACACGGCGACTATCAAATCAACGGCGTGATGGGCGCGGCGAAAAAAGCCAAACAAAATCCGCGCGAATTGGCGCAAAAAGTCGCCGGCGCATTGGCGGACAACGCCGTTATCGAAAGTGCGGAAGTGGCCGGTCCGGGCTTCATCAACCTGCGCCTGCGCCCCGAGTTTTTGGCGCAACACATTCAGACGGCCTTAAACGACGCGCGTTTCGGCGTAGCCAAAACCGACAAACCGCAAACCGTCGTCATCGACTATTCCTCGCCCAATCTGGCCAAGGAAATGCACGTCGGCCATCTGCGTTCCAGCATCATAGGCGACAGCATTTCGCGCGTATTGGAATTTATGGGCAACACCGTCATCCGCCAAA
>JAUMUU010000003.1 GCA_030530545.1 Neisseria sp.
TTATGCGCTTCGACAGGTTTATGCGCTTCGGCGGATTTTTGCGTTTGTGGTTTGGGTGCGGTTTGGGCGGCCTGTATGGCGGTGTTTGCCGCCACCTGCGTATTGCCATCCGCTTTGCCCGATGATGATCCGCCTCCTCCGGCTGCCGCTGCAGCACCACCTATTCCCAACAGTCCGAGCAGGCCGCCCAGCCATTTGGCCGCCGTGCCGGCGGATGCGGCGGCAGGGATGGTGATTTGTTCGGCCAGAAGGGGTTCTGCGGCGGCGGTTTCCCCGCCTGCGGCCGTATGGGGTGCGGTGTTTTCGGGTGCGGCTTGGGCGGCGGTGTTTTGTTGGACTATGGGGGGTTGTTTGGCGGGCAGGGGTTCGAGCGGGATTTCCCCGCTTATCTCTACAGGTGTTTCAAATTCGGCAGATAATTGCTGATTGCTGATTTCGCCCAATGTATTTTTACGCATGGTTAATTCCCTTTTGTTTTGTGTAAAGTAATGTGAGTAAGTTAAGCCTTGCGATTATAGGATAAAAATTATTAGATGTGAATTATTTTTTTATTTTCAATTTCTTTTACCTATCATCTTAAAATAATACCGAATAAAAATGCAGTTTGGATTTTTCATGATTCCCTATGAATTTGAAGGCCGTTTGTAAGCCGGAAAATGTGCTTACAAACGGCCTTTTCACTATTCAAACCCTGCCCTATTCCGGCCGCATCTGCGGGAACAGGATTACATCGCGGATGGTTTGTGCGTCGGTCAGCAGCATCACCAGTCGGTCTATGCCTATGCCGCAACCGCCTGTCGGCGGCAGGCCGAATTCCATCGCGCGGATGTAATCGGCATCGTAGTGCATGGCTTCGTCGTCGCCTGCGTCTTTTTGCGCCACCTGCGCTTTGAAGCGTTCGGCTTGGTCTTCGGGGTCGTTCAATTCTGAATAGCCGTTGGCCAGCTCGCGGCCGACGACGAACAGTTCAAAGCGTTCGGTCAGACCCGGTTTGGTATCCGACGCGCGCGCCAGCGGCGATACTTCGACAGGGTAATCGACGATGAAGGTCGGATTCCACAGCTTGCTTTCCGCACAACCTTCAAACAGAGCCAGTTGCAGGCTGCCGATGCCGGGCGACGGCGGCAGGCTTTCGCCGTGTTTGACGATTTCTTTTTTCAGCCATTCCGCATCGTTCAACTGCTCGTCGGTGTAGTGCGGATTGTATTTTTTGATGGCTTCGAGAATGGTCAGGCGTTCAAACGGGCTTTCCAAATCGACTTCTTTACCGTTGTAGCTGATTTTCGCCGTACCGTTTACCGTGCGCGATGCGTTGCGGATGATGTCTTCCGCCATCTGCATCATGCGTTCGTAGTCGGAGAAGGCTTCGTAGAATTCAATCATGGTGAATTCGGGGTTGTGGCGCACGCTCATGCCTTCGTTGCGGAAGCTGCGGTTGATTTCAAACACGCGCTCCAAACCGCCGACCACCAGGCGTTTCAGATACAGCTCGGGGGCGATGCGCAGGTAGAGCGGGATGTCCAAGGCGTTGTGGTGAGTCACGAACGGTTTCGCCGTCGCGCCGCCGGGAATCGGGTGCATCATCGGGGTTTCGACTTCGAGATAATGCTCGTTCACCATGAAATTGCGCACGGATTGGATGATTTGGCTGCGTTTGATGAAGGTATTGCGCGATTCTTCGTTGGCAATCAAATCGACGTAGCGTTGGCGGTATTTGGTTTCCTGATCGCTCAAGCCTTTGTGTTTGTCGGGCAGCGGGCGCAGGGATTTGGACAGCAGGCGGATGTCGGACACGCGCACGGTCAATTCGCCGTGGTTGGTTTTGAACAAAGTGCCTTCCGCGCCGACGATGTCGCCCAAGTCCCAATGGTTGAAATCGTCCAAAACTTCCTGACTCACGCCTTTGTTGTTCAGATAAAGCTGGATTTGACCGGTAACGTCTTGAATGGTGGCAAAGCTCGCCTTGCCCATTTGACGCTTGAGCATCATGCGGCCGGCAATTTTGACAGGAACGGCTTGCGGGTCGAGTTCTTCTTTGCCGATTTCGCCGTATTGGGCGTGCAAATCGGCGGCAAAGCTGTCGCGCTTGAAGTCGTTGGGATAGGCAATGCGCTGTTGGCGGATGTTGTGCAGTTTTTCGCGGCGCAGGGCGATGATTTGGTTTTCGTCCAACTGCGGCTCGGTTTGCGGATTGTTTTGTTCGCTCATTTGGTTTCCCTGATAAAAAACAGGCAGTTGAATCTGCCCGATAGGAATGGTGTAAACGGCGGATTCTACGCTGTTTCGGCTGTTTGTGAAAGCAAAGGCCGTCTGAAAAGGCAGGATATGCTTTCAGACGGCCTTTTGCGGTGCGGCAGTCGGGTTTTCAGCGTATATCCGCCCAAGTCAGCCCGAAGCGTTGCAAGTATTTGCGCAGGCGGTCGCTGTCGTTGGCGGTGGCGCGTTCCAGCCGCGAAACGTTAAACAAGGCGCGGCCGGCGGCAGCCATGTTGGGGTGGCGGCGGCATTCGGCGATGACATGTTGCAGTTGGATGCGGTCGAACAGGTCGAGGGTTTCGGCATCGATTTTGGCGGGCAGGCCGTCTGAAAGCCGGTTTGCAAAAGGGTTTTCCGCATCGTCCGCATCCGTTTCGTCCGCCCACAGCCATTTCAGACGGCCTATTTCGGCTTCAACCGATTCGGTCTGTATCCTGCCCTGCGGGGCAAGCGTGGCCAGGCGCATGATGCTGGCGGCAAGGTCACGGAAATTGCCGCGCCATCGGGCTTCGTTTGAATGGGCGAAGGCAAGGTAGGCGGACAGGGCTTCTTTATTGAAACGGGTGGCGCGGCCGAGTTCCTGCGAGGCAAGTGCGAGCTGGTGTTCGATGTTCGGCTCGATGTCTTCGCGGCGGTCGGCGAGCGCGGGCAGCGGATAGTTCCAGATATTGATGCGGGCGAACAGGTCTTCGCGGAAGCGTCCGGCGCGGATTTCCCGCCGCAGGTCGCGGTTGGTACCGGCGATAAGCTGGAAGCTGCTTTGCACTTCCTTGTCGCTGCCGACGGGATAAAAATGTTTTTCTTCAATGGCTTTGAGCAGCATGGCCTGTTCGTCCAAGCCCAATTCGCCGATTTCGTCCAAAAACAATACGCCGCCGTCTGCAGTTTTCAAATAGCCTTCACGCTTTTCCGCCGCACCGGTGAACGCGCCTTTTTTGTGGCCGAACAAGGAGGAAGCCGCACCGTCGCCGCGCAGGGTGGCGCAATTCACATCGACAAAGCTGCCGCCGATTAGATGGCGTGCCTTTTTCAATTCGAAAATGCGCCGTGCCAGCATGGACTTGCCTGCACCGGTAGGGCCGGAAAGCAGGATGGGCGAGGGCGAATGCAGCGCGACCTGTTCGATTTCGCCTATCATGCGGTTAAAGGCGGCGTTGCGGGTGGCGATGCCGCTTTTCAGGTAGCGCACCGCATCATCGCGCACGGCGGCCAGCCTTTCGGCCAACACATCGTAACGCGCCAAATCCAAATCTATAATCTCATAGCTGCCGACATCGCCTTTTTCCAGACTGCGCCTTTGGTTTTTCGGCGGCGCGGTTTGCAGCAGCACGCCGGGAATCTGGCGCGATTCCACCAGCAAAAACAGGCAGATTTGCGCAACGTGCGTGCCGGTGGTGATGTGGGTGAGATAGGTTTCGGCTTCGGTATCGAAGGGATAGGATGCCGCCCAATCGTGCAGCTTGGTATAGACTTCGGAAAAATCCCAAGGGTTGGCCAATTCCATGGGCGTAAGATTGACGGCGGTGTGCGGCGACACATCGCAAATATCGTCTTTCACACGTTCGGCCAAATCGCGGTATTTCTCCGCATAAAACAATTCCATGCGGTCTATATGCAAATCCTGCCGCTGGTTCATGGCCACATTGGGCCGCCATTTGAGCCAGCGGCCCTGGCCGAAGCCGTTGTCCAAAACCGTGCCGAGAAAGCTGACGGCGACGTTTTTCTTCTTCACCTTATCCGCTCCAAAACAAAGGCGGCCCAAAATCTGCCTACGGACGTTTAAGCGCGTATCCGCCTCAACACTTCTTCCCTGCCGATTAAGGCCAACACCGCATCCACACCGGGTGTTTTCGCCGTGCCGCAAACGGCCAGCCGCAGCGGCATACCCAGTTTGCCCATCTTGATGCCTTCTTCGTCGCAAAAAGGCTTGAACAGGCCGTGTATGGTTTCTGCGTTCCAGTCTTCCAACCCTGCCAGGCGGTCGGCGAAGCGCAGCATACGGGCGGCGGCCTCCCCGTCCCAATGCTTTTGCACGTCCGCTTCGGCAGGCGTTTGCTTTTTATAGAAATAGGCGCATTCTTCCGCCAACGCGTTCAAATCTTGGGCGCGGTCTTTCACCAGTGCCAGCACGTCTTCCAGCGGCGGCTGCCGCGTACTGTCTATATCCAGCAGCCCCAGGCGCGGGCGGACCAATTCGGCCAGTTCGGCATTGGGCGTGATTTTGATGTGTTCGCCGTTAATCCAATAGAGCTTTTTCAGATCCATGCGGCTGGGCGAGGGGGAAACGTCTTTCAAATCAAACCATGCGACAAATTGTTCCATAGTGAAAAATTCATCGTCGCCGTGCGCCCAGCCCAAACGCGCCAGATAGTTGAGCATGGCTTCGGGCAGGATGCCCATCGCGCCGAAATCGGTGATGGCGACGGTGTCGCCGCTGCGTTTGGAGATTTTTTTGCCCTGTTCGTTAAGTATCATGGGCAAATGGCCGTATTCGGGCAGGGCCGCGCCCATGGCTTTTAGAATGTTGATTTGTTTGGGCGTGTTGTTCACATGGTCGTCGCCGCGTATGACGTGTGTGATGCCCATGTCGTAGTCGTCCACCACCACGCAGAAGTTGTAGGTCGGCGTGCCGTCGGCGCGGGCGATAATCAGGTCGTCTAGGGCTTGGTTGGGGATGGAGATTTCGCCTTTGACCAAGTCCGTCCACCGGGTTACGCCGTCCAATGGGGTTTTGAAGCGGACGACGGGTTCGCGGCCTTCGGGGACGGGCGGCAGGGTTTTGCCCTCTTCGGGCCGCCAGCGGCGGTCGTAAGTGGCCGTGCCTTCTTTTTCGGCTTTTTCGCGCATGGCTTCCAGCTCTTCTTTGCTGCAATAGCAGTAGTAGGCCGCGCCTTTTGCCAAGAGTTCGGCTATGACTTCTTTATAGCGGCCGAAACGGCGGGTTTGGTACACCACGTTGTCGGCGTTGTCGTAATCCAGCCCCACCCATTTCATGCCGTCCAAGATGATTTGTACGGATTCTTCTGTGGAGCGGGCCAAGTCGGTATCTTCGATACGCAATAGGAATTCGCCTTGGTGGTGGCGGGCAAAAGCCCATGAAAACAGGGCGGTACGCACGCCGCCTATGTGCAGGTAGCCGGTGGGGCTGGGGGCGAAACGGGTTTTGACTGTCATGTTGTTTCCGATATTCAAAGTGGGATTTAAAACAAGGGCGGACGGCCGCTTTCCAATGCCAGCAGGGCCTGTTTGCGCGGCAGGCCGCCCGCGTAGCCGGTCAGTGCGCCCTTGCTGCCTATGACGCGGTGGCAGGGGACGATGATGGAGATTTTGTTCGCGCCGTTGGCCGCCGCCACGGCGCGTACGGCTTTGGGGTTGCCCAAGGCTTGTGCCTGTTGTTTGTAGCTGCGGGTGTCGCCGTAGGGTATGGTTTGCAGGACGCGCCAAACCTGTTGTTGGAACGGTGTGCCGATTAAATCAAGCGGGATGTCGAAGTTTTGCCGCCGTCCCGCAAAATATTCGGCCAATTGGCGGCGCAGGTTCGCACTAGCTGCGGTTTCTTGCGAGATGTATTGTTCCGCGTGGCGGTGTTTCATGACCGCCTGCAATTCGCGCGGCAAGGTTTGTTGGTCGGTAAATTCGAGCAGGCACAGGCCCTGGCCGCCGAATACGGCCGTCATTTCCCCCAAGGGGGTTTCGATTTCTATGCGGTTCAAGGTATAGGCCGCGTGTGCGGGCGTTTCTTTGGCGCGGTTATTCATGTTCCGCATTTCCCTGTTCTGCAATATCCATCGCGCGGGTCTGCCGCCAGGCGGCCAGGCAGTTTTCGTAATGAGCCAGCGGGACGCGCACGGTCAGGCGGCAGTCGAGTTGCAAATCCTGCAAAATGATTTCGGCCCGATGTTGTTTGGCTATCCGCACGGCATCGTTTAAATGTGGATAACCGCAACGCAAAAAGACGGTTTTTTCTATGTTTTTTTCTACCACGGCGGCGGTTTGCAGGGCCAGCGCGGCCGCCGTTTTGTAGGCGTGTATCAGGCCGGGCACGCCCAGCAGTGTGCCGCCGAAATAGCGCACGACGATAATCAGCACGTCGGTCAGGCCGAATGAGTCTATCTGCCCCAATATGGGCCGGCCCGCGCTGCCGGACGGTTCGCCGTCGTCGTTGGCGCGATATTGCAGGCCGTCCGTGCCCAGCCTGTAGGCGTAACACCAATGCCGCGCCTTGTGGTGCGCCTGCCTTTGGCTGTCCACCTGTTTTTTCACGTCTTCGGCGGTGCGTATCGGGTAGGCGTAGGCGATGAAGCGGCTGCCTTTGTCTTTGAATTCGGCTTGGGACGGCGAAGACAGGGTAAGGAAGGTGGCGGCCATGTTTTCAGACGGCCTTTTTCACCATATCCACCGCCCCGCGCACCGCCTGCAGCAGTTTTTCCACATCTTCGGGGCGGGTATCGAAACCGCAGACGAAACGCACCGTCCCCGCCTGGTCCCAATCATAAAAGAAGGTGTGGCCGCGCACTATGCCCGCCGCACCCTGCGGCAGGCGGACGAACACGCTGTTGGCCTGCACGGGGTACATCAGGGTTACGCCTTCAATCTGCTGCAAACCCTTGGCCAGCGTTACCGCCATTTCGTTCGCATGGCGGGCGGAACGCAGCCACAGCCCGTCTTCCAGCAGGGCGATGAATTGGGCGGACAAAAAGCGCATTTTCGAAGCCAGCTGCAGATTGAGTTTGCGCAAATACTTCATGCCTTCCGAAACCCGTTCGGGGTTCAAAATCACCACGCATTCGCCGAACAGCAGTCCGTTTTTCGTGCCGCCGAAGGACAAAATATCCACCCCCACGTCCGTGGTCAGTTCGCGGAAGGGCAGCCCCATGGTTGCCGCCGCATTGGCCAGCCGCGCGCCGTCCATGTGCAGGGCGGCATTATTGGCATGGCAACAGTCGGCCAGCGCGCGGATTTCGGAAGGCGTGTAGCAAGTGCCCAATTCCGTGCTTTGGGTGATGCTGACCGCCAGCGGTTGGGCGCGGTGTTCGAAGCCGTAGCCCCATGCTTCGCGGCCGACCAATTCGGGCGTGAGTTTGCCGTGCGGGGCGGCCACGGGGAAGAGTTTGAAGCCGCCCACGGCTTGCGGCGCGGTACTTTCGTCTTCGTTGATATGGGCGGTTTCGGCGCAAATCGCCGCCCCCCAGCGCGGCAGCAGGGCCTGCAGGGCCAGTACGTTCGCGCCCGTGCCGTTCCATACCGGCCAGGCCGTGGCCTGTTTGCCGAACAAACGCTTGAACAATACCTGCAAATATTCGGTATAAGGGTCCGCGCCGTATGCGCCGACGTGGCCGCCGTTGGCCGCTTCCAGCGCGGCCAGTATTTCGGGGTGCGCGCCGGAATAATTGTCGGAAGCGAAGGAAATCCGTTCTTTGTCGTGTCGTATCTGCATCGCACTGCCTGTCTGAAAAAAGATGGGAAAAACCGCAGGCCGCCCGGGACGGATGGCTCAGACGGCCCGTTTCACGTGAAACACTATCGTTTCAGCGCGGCGGCCAATTGCGGCACGATATCGAACAAATCGCCCACTATGCCGTAATCCGCCACATTGAAAATTGCCGCCTCGGGGTCTTTGTTGATGGCGACCACGGTTTTGCTGTCCTGCATACCGGCGATATGCTGAATCGCACCGGATATGCCCACCGCGATATACAGTTCGGGCGCGACCACTTTGCCGGTTTGGCCAACCTGATAATCGTTGGGCGCGTATTCGGCATCCACCGCCGCCCGGGACGCGCCTATGGCCGCACCCAAGGCATCGGCCAAAGGGGTCAGCACGGCATCGAAATTCTCCTTGCTGCCCAGCCCCTTACCGCCGGACACCACCACCCGTGCCTGTGTCAGCTCGGGGCGTTCGGATTGCGGCAGCTCGCGGCCGATAAAGCGGCTGATATTTTGCGCGGGCGCGGGCGCAACGGAAACGGTTGCGGCCGAACCGCCGTCTGCGGCGGCATCGAAGGCGGTCGTGCGGAAAGTCAGCACCAGTTTCGGCTCTGTGCATTTGAGCGTAACCAGCGCATTGCCCGCATAAATCGGCCGCACAAAGGTATCGCCGTCCACAATTTCCACCACGTCCGACACCTGCGGACAATCCAACAGCGCGGCTATGCGCGGCATCAGGTTTTTGCCGAAAGCATCGGCGGCGGCGGCGATATAGCGGTAATCCGCCGCCAGCGACACGGCCAGGGGCGCGAGTTCTTCCGCCAAGGCTTGGGCATAATGCGGCGCATCGGCCAGCAGGACTTTTTCCACCCCGGCCACTTTCGCCGCCCGTTCTGCCACGGCCGCCGCACCGCCGCCCGCCACCAAAAGGTGTACGCCGCCCAGTTTGGCGGCGGCGGAAACGGCATGGCGCGTGGCCGGATTCAAGGTTTGATTATTGTGTTCGGCGATTACTAATACGTTCATCATCTTCTCCTTAAATCACTTTGGCGGCTTTGAGTTTTTCCACCAGTTCGGCCACGCTGCCGACTTTCTCGCCCGCTTGCCGCGCCTTGGGTTCGTCATAGCGCAAGGCCTGCATACGGGGGGCGGTGTTTACGCCCAATTCCTGGGGCGTGGTTTTCTCCAGGGGCTTTTTCTTGGCCTGCATAATCTGCGGCAGTTTGACGTAACGCGGTTCGTTCAGGCGCAAATCCGCGCTGATGACGGCGGGCAGTTTCAGGGCAAGGGTTTCCATGCCGCCGTCTATTTCGCGCGTTACCACGGCTTCGCCGCCGTCTATTTCCAGTTTTCCGGCAAACGTGCCTTGCGGCGCGTCCAACAGGGCGGCCAGCATTTGCGCGGTTTGGTTGGCATCGTCGTCTATCGCCTGTTTGCCCAGCAGCAGGATTTGCGGCTCTTCCCTGTCGGCCACGGCCTTGAGCAGTTTCGCCACCGCCAGCGGTTCTAAAGCGGCTTCGGTTTCCACATGTATCGCGCGGTCCGCACCCATGGCCAAGGCGGTACGCAGGGTGTCTTCGCATTTTTTGCCGCCCAGCGACACGGCCACGATTTCGCTTACTTTGCCCGCTTCTTTCAGGCGCACGGCTTCCTCTACCGCGATTTCGTCAAAGGGGTTCATGGCCATTTTGACGTTGCCTATGTCTACGTCCGAATTGTCGGCCTTTACCCTTACTTTGACGTTGTAATCCACCACGCGCTTTACAGCGACCAATGCTTTCATATCATTTCCTCAATGTTTTGAAATCAGGTTGTTTGTTCGGGCGGTTTTTCCGCATCCATGCCCTGCAATAATAATTTGAAAACGGCTTGCGGCTCGGGAATCCGGCCTATGCCGCCTATATTGGCCGCCTTGGGTGAAGGCTGTACGCCTGTTTTTTCGGGGTCGGTATCGGTGTAGATGCCGACCAGCGGCTTATCGAAGGCATTGGCCAGATGCAGCAGCCCCGTATCCACCCCGGCCACCCCGGCCGCATCCTGCAATAATTCCGCCGCCTGCATCAGGCTCATTTTGTCGCACACCCGCGCATAAGGCAGGCCGATTGCAAGGCTCTCGGCACGTTCCTTTTCCATCTCGCTGCCCCAAGGCAGGTAGACCGTGCCGCCGTCTCGTTCATGAATCAGCCGCATCAGCTCGCGCCAATATTGCGGCTGCCAGAGTTTGCCGTCGCGGCTGGCGGCGTGCAGGGCGACATAATACGGTTTTTCGGTTTTCAGACGGCCTTTTTCGGGAATTTTCGCGCCAAAAACCAATTTTTCCGGCAATTCGTAACCAAACGCCTGAGCAAACAGATTGCGGTTGCGCCAAACGGCATCCTGCCCCTTTGGAACGGCAAAAGTGTGCGTATAAAAACAGGCCGCCCAACCTTCGCGCGCGCTGTCCCTGTCCAAACCCCATACCGGCACGCCCGCCATTTTCGCGGGCAAGGCACTCTTTATCAGGCCTTGGCTGTCCAACACCCAATCGAATCCTTCCTGCCGCAAATCGGATTTCAAACGGGCAATTTTCCGCCAGGTTTCCCTTTTGCCCAACTGCCTGCGCCACTGCCGCCAGCTCAAGGTATGGATTTTTTTCACAAAAGGGTGCAGCCGCGCAATATCGGCAAACCCCGCCTCGCACAACCAATGCAGCTCTATATCGGGCCGGCGGGCGGACAAATCGCTTACCGCCGGCAGCGTATGGATCAAATCGCCCATACTGGACAGGCGGACCAACAATACCTTCACGGCCTTACCGCCGTTTCCATGTGTTTCACGTGAAACAGCATCAGACACCCGCCGCCAAAAAATCCCTTATCCCCGCCGCATCGGGCAACACGACCGCCCCGGCCGCCCGCATTTCGCGCCAGGCCTGCGCTATGGTTTCCCCGGCTATGCCGCGACAGGCCGCCTCATTGACGACAACCCGCCAATCCCCGCCACGGCAAAGCTGCAAAACCGTATGTTTCACACAATAATCGGTGGCCAAACCGCCCACCAAAACCGTTTTCGCGCCCTTGGCCGCCAGCCATTCGATTAAGCCCGTGCTTAACCTCTCCTCTATATCGTGATAACACGCGCCGTAGGGGTGCAATTCGGGGTCCACCCCCTTCCACACGCAATAATCATAGCCGTGATAATCGGGCAGGCCGTCCAGCAAATCAAACCCCTCGCTGCCGACTATCGCATGGGAAACCCAGGTCAAATCGGCGTTTGCCAAACCGGTCGGCTGCAACATATCCACAGGGTTATCCACAAGCCAGCGCGCCTTGGGGCTGTGCGCGTCCTTGGTCATCACGCGCAAACCGGCCAACTTGGCCTGCGCGTTCAATTCCGCCGCAATCGCATCCCCGCCCGCAACGGGAAGTTCCGCAGGACAAAGCGGGGTAAAGGTTTTTTGTGCATCAACGTCTATAGAAACAATCATCTTGCTGTTTTCCGCAACGGCAAATCAAGGCGGCATTATAACAAAAGCCCCGCCGCCCCGTGCTACAATCGGCAGGCTTTTCCCACAAAGTTATCCACAATGCGCTACACAGTCCAAACCATAGGCCGCGTACATTCGCCCTACACGCAGAAATTCGGCATCGCCCGCCAGCCGGGGTTAGTTCCTTCGGCGCAAATCATCCTAGAATTAAACCCCGAATTTACCGCCGACTGCATACGCGGCTTGGACGGCTTCGGCTACATCTGGCTGCATTTCATCTTTCACGGCGTATTGGGCGAGGGCTGGCTGCCCACCGTGCGGCCGCCGCGCCTGGGCGGAAAACGCAAAATGGGCGTATTCGCCACCCGCAGCCCGCACCGCCCCAACCATCTCGGTTTGTCGCTGCTGAAACTGGAAGGCATAGAATGCGGCGGCGGCAGGGTAAAAATCCGCTGCAGCGGCGCGGACCTGCTGGACGGCACGCCGGTTATAGACATCAAACCCTACATCCCCTTTGCCGAGGCCAGGCCGGACGCGGCCGCCGGTTTCGCCGCCCAAACCCCGCCGCTGCTGGACATCGTTTGGCAGACCGATGCGGACCATCTCCCAAGCGGCCTGAAAACCCTGATAGAACAATCCCTCGCCCAAGACCCGCGCCCCGCCCATCAAAACCGGCCGGACAAGGTTTATGTGATGGAAATTGCCGGATGGGAAGTAAAATTCCAAATAGCGGGCAAAACGGCGGCAATATTGGCCGCAGAAAACCAAGCAAAAGGAAACAAGCATGAGATTTGACGATTTGGACCAACGCCTGCGGCAATACGAAACCGCCTATGATTTTTGCGTGCCGCCGGAAAATTTCATCGTGGTGAGGCTGGACGGGCGCGGCTTTACCCGCCAGACCAAAGAAGTCTGGCGGTTTGAAGCCCCGTTCGACATCCGTTTCCGCGACCTGATGGCGCACACCGTCCGCCACCTGATGCAGTGCGGCTTCAACGTCGCATACGGCTATTCCGAAAGCGACGAAATCTCGCTGCTGCTGCGCCGCGACGACGACACCTTCAAGCGCAAAACGCGCAAAATCATTTCAATATTGGCCAGCGAAGCCGGCGCGGCCTTTTCTGTGGCACACGGGCAGCCCGCCGCCTTCGATGCACGGGTTTGCGTGTTGCCCAACGAAAAACTGGTTATCGACTATTTCCGCTGGCGGCAGGAAGACGCACACCGCAACGCGCTCAACGCCCATTGCTACTGGATGCTGCGTAAAAAAGGCAAAAGCGTTGCCCGCGCCACCGGCCTGACCAGCGGGCTGGCGCGCTGTCAAAAGCACGACTTACTGTTTGAAAACGGCATCAACTTCAACGAACTGCCCGCATGGCAGAAGCGCGGTTTCGCCGTGTATTTTCAGACGGGGTTGAAAACAGGCTTCAACCCGCAAAGCGGCGAAACCGTGCAGACCCAACGCCAAATCCTGCACACCGATTTCGAACTGCCTTTGGGTGATGATTACAGTGCCTTCGTCCATGCGAAAATCAAATAAGGATTATTCTTCATCCTGCCTGCCGCCCTTCCTGCGCCACAAACCCCTAATCAACGCGGCCACGGCGATGACTCCCACAAAAACCAGCTTGCCGAATTTGGCCAGCAGTGCGCCCAACAATGCCAGCAGCCCCAGCTTCTTGGCTGCAATCCCGCCGACCAGAGCGGCCAGGCCGTATTCGGCCACCTTGTCTGTGGACGGGTTGAAATCACTGTAACGCTTACCTTCCTTAAATTCGATATTGCCCAAAATCTCGCGCGCGACCGGCTTGTATTTGTCTATACTGTTCAAATCGGTAGCCATGGTCATCTCTATATAACCCTCGCGGCCCAGCCGGAAAGTATTGTAATTGATGGACGGATTTTGACCGGCCTCGTTTTTATGATAAACGTCAATAGACCAAATCAGGCTGTGCGTAGCAGGGTCGTATTGGGGTTTTTCCACCCAGCCGTGGGTTTCCAATTCGGGCAGCCCCCTGCTTTTACGTTCCTTATTCTGTTCTTCCGCACCATCCTTCAAAGACTGCAGCATACCCTCGGTATCCCAGTTTTTCGCATCATCGTCCTTGATATAGCCCGAATCGGTATACGTCAGGTCCACCAGCCACCCTCTTTCATTTTGGTCTTGGCCCATGGGGAAAACCATACCGTAGCGGTTGGGATTGGTTCCGTTGCCCGCCTCCTGCATCAGGGCATTGGCCTCGTCCTTGGGGATGAAGCCCATGCCCTCGGGCAGTTTCAAAGTCGCCTGATTGCCCAACTCCACCGTGGCCGGCCCCTTAATCGAAACCTTGAGCAAAGCATCCTCTTCGCTTTCCGGTGCCGAAGCCGTTTCGGGCGAAGGGGCGGAAGAGGCGGCCTGTTCCTTTTCCACCTCCTGCGCCTGTTCTTTGGACGGGCGTTTGGCGGCCGAAACGGCGGGCGTTTGGACAATAAGCAAAGCGGCCAAAACAGTGCCGCATAAATATTTAATTTTCATGATATAAGGTTTTTCCGTATGTATATGGTAAAAAAATCAAGCCGGTCCGCAACAGAAAACCGGCGCTGCCTGCCCGTCATGGCCGACCGCACTTACACTTAATTGTACCGTAACCTATTATCTTTTACCTATTTACCTAAATTTAATTTCCTTGACCTCCCCTGCCCCGGGGGCCAGGTCGGCCGACCGCCCCACCCTCCATAAAGGACGGGTTTTTGCGGCACATTCTGCTATATCGGATGTTTCGACACACAGGGCCGCACATGAGGCGCAGCCCTGTGTGCCGCCCTGATTTGGAAGGGGTTACACCCCTCCCAAACAAACCCGAATCCTACCGCCCTGAAGGGCGGGGTTTCAACCATTAAGGAAATTTTGATGAACAAAAGCACCTAAGCCGCAGACAGTACGGATAGTGCGACAAGGCAACGCTGTACTGGTTTAAATTGAATTCACTATAATATAGCGGTTTAATCATTTTAAACCGGGGCTGCACAGACCCGCCCTGTCCCGATTCAAACTTAATCCGCCGCATACGGCGGCTTTCACGGTTTGCGGCCCTTCTTCCCCCACGGCGGTTTTTTGAGGTAGGCAAATGGATAAGGATAAGAGAAACGAGGATTTGGCAGCCGTTTTGCTGCACAGCCTGCGTAACCTGGTAGACGGCAACCAGGCGCGGGCGGACGATATAGAGCCGGAAAAATACGATGCGCTGGATGCCGTTATCCGCATGAAGGTATCATGGCGTTTTGCCGCCGGATATGCAGACCGCGTTTCGGCGGGCAATGTGGCGGCGGCCAAGCATTTCGGTTTCGACAATGCGGCCTTTGTGCGCTACGGCGGCGAATTGGAAGAAGCGGCCGCTTATGACGCAAACTTGCGCGCGGATTTTCTGAAGGGGTTGCGCGACCTGGAGGGCAAGGGGGCGGCCAAAGCGGGCAGGGAAAGGAAATTCCACACATTCAGCCCCTTTTCCGTGTATGAGGAATGCCGCCCGTGCAGGGGCAAGGGCAAGGTTTCATGCGGAAGCTGCCACGGCAGGGGGCGCAAGGACTGCGGCAACTGCCACGGCACGGGGCAGGTGGCCGAACAGGTGTCGCAATACGGCGGCAGCACCTACCAGGGGCCGCGCACGGTTTATAAAAGCTGCACCGTCTGTTGGGGCAGCGGTTCGCAAACTTGTTTTTTCTGCTCGGGCAGCGGCAGCACGACTTGCAGCCATTGTTCGGGACAGGGCTTCTTTACCCGGGTGCGCGAGATGTATGCGGCCGCCCTGCCTTCCTTTGAAATCAATACGGATAACGCCTTCCATCCGCAGGCGTTGGCCGACCTGCTGGCAAGGTCGGGGGCGGCCTTTTGCAGCGGCAAAATCCCTTTCCGGTTGGAGGAAGAAGAAGCGGGCGGCAACTGGCACAAGATGATTTACACGGGTATCAGCACCGTCATCAGGCTGCCCTTTGCCCTGCACGGCAAAAGATATGTCTGCTGCGCCTTTTCCAACCCGCCTTATCCTTATGTCCGCCCGGCGGTTTTCGATGATTTGTTTGCCGACGAACTGGCTTATCTGCAACAGAATATTTCCGGCAAGGGTGTGTTGGCCAAGCGCAAGGCGGCGGCGTTTTTCAACCGTTATGCGGGGCAGCCGGTTTTGGACGAGGCCATGCGCCAAATCGCCCTCTGCCGCACGTCTTCCGGCCAGGATACCGCCCATGCGGTCCAAACGGCCTGCCAGGGCTTTATAGGCGCGGAAACGGCGGGCAAACTGGCGGCAGCCCTCAACCGCATTATGGACAAAGTATCGCCGGCCTATTCGCCGGGCGCGTGGCTGCTGGTTTCCCTGCCGTTTTTGGCGGCGGCGGCCTTGTTGGCGGAATGGGGTGCGGAAGGGGGCATCTTAAGGAAAACCGTGGGGACTATGGTGGACGGGGGGCTGATATTTTTGGCGGCGGTGGCGGCGGCCGGGGCTTTGTCCGCGTTGTGCAGTGCGGCCGTGGTCGTATGGCAGAGGCGCAAAGTCCCTTTGCCTTACCGCCAGAAAATACGCCACCGCGAGCCGTTCAGGCTTTTGGCGCGTTGCGGCTTCTGGCTGTGGCTGGCCTCCTGCGCCTACGGTTATGCCGCCGCAAAGGAATGGCTGCCCAAAAGCGAAGGCCGCGCCGTTTTGGCGGCCGTGCAAACCGTCTGTGCCAAGGAGGACGGGCAGCAGCCGGACAAGGCGCGCTCATCCTCCCGTTTCTGCCCGCCCTGGGGCGGCAGGGAGGACGCGCCGTCCGAAACGGAACAGGCGTTGTATATCCAGCAACGTTTGCGGGAAAAAGGCTATACGGTCGCGGCGGACGGCAGTTTCGGCAAGCAGAGCCGCCGTTTTGCGCGGGCCTATTTGGAACAGGCCGGACGGCTGCCGCCCGATGATGCGGGTTTGGCGGATTATTATCAGGCTTTTGTGGATTTGGAACGGGAAGGGCGTTAGGGAGGATGTGCCTTTCGACAAGGGCGGCATTTGGTTTTATAGTGGATTGAAATCGCAAGGCTAAGTCGTTGCCAACACCCTTATCTACTATCCGTACACGGCTCTCGTTGCCGCCTTGTCTCATTTTTATTTCAATCCGCTATGGGTTTATTCCAGAGTCCGCCCTCCCTGGAACCGGGGGTTTGGTCGGGCGCGGTATTGTTTTTTCAGACGGCCTGCGGCTTGCCAAGCCCGGTTGCGGCCGTTATCCTGTTGCGCCTCAAAATACCAAAACATTTCCCCCGCCCGCATCGGTATGGCGGATTAAGCCCAAACCGGGGCAAGGCGGCGGGGGAAGCCGAGGCTGCGGCCGCAAACCCGAACACCGCGCCGTTAAAAGGCGGTGTGCCAACCGATAAGGAATACCGATGAACCGTCTGAATAAGACTGACGATGTACGCATTCACGCAGTGGACGAGCTGCTGCCCCCCATAGCGCATTTGTATGAGCTGCCGATTTCCTCCCAGGCCGCCGATTTGGTGGAGGCCACGCGCGGCGGCATTGCCGACCTGGTGCACGGGAGGGACGGGCGGCTGCTGGTGATTATCGGGCCTTGCTCGATACACGACCCCCGCGCGGCGGTGGAATACGCGGGCCGGCTGCTGCCCCTGCGCCGCAAATACGAAAAGGAACTTTTGATAGTGATGCGGGTTTATTTTGAAAAACCGCGCACCACGGTAGGCTGGAAGGGCCTGATCAACGACCCCTACCTCAACGGCACTTTCGACATCAACTTCGGCCTGCGCCAGGCACGCGGATTGCTGTTGGAATTAAACAATATGGGTATGCCGGCATCGACCGAATTTCTCGATATGATTACGCCCCAGTATTATGCCGATTTGATTTCGTGGGGGGCGATAGGCGCGCGCACCACCGAAAGCCAGGTTCACCGCGAGCTGGCCAGCGGCCTGTCCTGCCCGGTCGGCTTCAAGAACGGCACGGACGGCAATTTGAAAATCGCCATAGACGCGATAGGCGCGGCATCGCACCCCCACCATTTCCTATCCGTAACCAAATCGGGGCATTCGGCCATCATCCATACGGCCGGCAACCCCGACTGCCACGTCATCCTGCGCGGCGGCAAAGAGCCCAATTACAGCGAGGAACACGTCAGGGACGCGGTGGCGCAACTGGAAAAGGCGGGGGTCAGCCCGCGCCTGATGGTGGACTGCAGCCATGCCAACAGCCGCAAGGACTATACCCGCCAAATGGAAGTGGCACGGGATGTGGCCGGGCAAATCCGGCGCGGCGGCGGCAACATCATGGGCGTGATGGTGGAAAGCCACCTGGTGGCCGGCCGGCAGGACCAACCCGTCGTTTACGGGCAAAGCATCACCGATGCCTGCATAGGCTGGGAGGAAACCGAGGAAATGCTGGCCCTGCTGGCCGAAGCCAAACGGTCGGTTATCTGAATCCTGCCCGGGAGGACGAGTCTTGGAATAAACCGGTTTTCGGCATGGAACGCGCCGGGGTTTGCACCTTGCGGGTATTCTCAAGGCGGAAGACGGCGTTTTATGGGACAAAATGCCGTCCTTCCCAAGCGGCCTCATAGGCAATCTTGTGCAAGCTCATACAGTTGGGCCAAGGCGGCCAGGCGCAGGGTGTCGTTGCCCCAAAACCGCGCCCGCAACCGGCGCAGCAGGCGGATTTTACCCAATGCGCGGCAAATGCCCGCCGCCGTGTCGGGAGGCAGCGCGGAAAGCCGCGCCCGCAACAGGGGGGCGGCAGAATCCAGGCATTGCCTGTGCCGCAGCCAAACGGCGGTGGACTGCAGGTAACACAAAAAATCGCGGCTGCGGCAGTCGGCAGGCGAAAGCCAGGCCGCCGGGTCGTCTTCGAAATCGATAAAGCCGATGCGGCCGTCATCCATGCGTATCATGTTGCGGCAGAAGGCCTGGCTCAAATAGCCTCCGGCGCGGTGTGCCGCCGCTACCGCATCCCACCCGTCGCACCAGGTTTGCAGGGGCGTGCCGCCGTGTTCCAATTCGGCCTGCAGGTTGGTTCCGCCCAAATGGCTGTACATGATGCCCCCGGCCTGTCTGGCCAACAGGGTCGGGACGGGGATGTTTTGCGCGGCCAACTGCTCCAGGCGGCCCGCCTCTATGTCCAGCGCGGCCTGACCGCCAAGGTTGGGAACCGGCTGCAGCGCGCCCAGCCTGAACAGCCGGGCCGCCAAACCCAGCAGGCGGTAACGCCACTGCGGCACGGTCTTGCCTATCCGGCGCACCCAGACCGTAAGGCCGCCGTCCAAATGGTAGGAACGTATGGTTTCGGCCTGATCGGGCAGCAGTTGCGCCAATATTTGCTCATAAGGATACACTGTGGTCTATCGTAACGGGAAAACGGCATTTTAACCGAAAGCGCGCGCCAAACCGCAAAAGGCCGCCTGAAAACCCCGTTTTTGCCAAACAGGCAGGTTTTCAGGCGGCCTGCGCCGTCGGACTAACGGCTGGAGCAGGACGTTTCCACATCCCCGCCGCGCGAAGCCGTAAAGGCAAAGACGGCCTCACCGCCCTTCTGATGCCATTCGCCGCCGCCGCCGAACAGCCCCTCATCGGCGGTATAACGCTCGCCCGAGGCCGAAACCGCCCGCTTCATCACTACCGAACTGCCCTCGGTACTCAGGCGGATTTGCTCGTTGCCCAAAAACCTCACCCTCACCTCCATACCGTTTTCACAAGTAAACACATCGCCCCCACCGCCCCGGGATTCGCGGCCGTCCTCACGGCCGTGGTGGCGGGGCGGACGGCGCATAGGGGCATCCTCCTCCGCCCGGTCGGGATAAACACCGCCCTGTTGCGGCTGCTGCGGCAGATAACATGCGGACAAGGCACAGGCCGACAGGCCGAAAACCAACCAATCACATAGTTTCATCAGACTTTCCTTAACGGTTGCCGCCCCGCCCTTGGGGAGGGGACGGGGTTTGTTCCGTGGGGGCAGAACCCCTGCGGAACGGGAAGGCACACGGGACCAACGCCCCTGTGCGCGGGAAAGATACGGCCTACCCGGCAGCCTAATCGGCCGCGTGCCAGGGCCGGGCCGCACCGGCGGCAAATTCGGGCTTTTTACCGCCCCACAAAGTATCCAGGTCGTAATAATCGCGGACGGCGGGCAGCATCACATGCACCACCAAATCGCCCGCGTCCACCAAAACCCATTCGCCGCCCTCTTCGCCCTCGGTACTCAAAACC
Source organism: Neisseria sp. (assembly GCA_030530545.1). Lineage (GTDB taxonomy): Bacteria > Pseudomonadota > Gammaproteobacteria > Burkholderiales > Neisseriaceae > Neisseria. The sequence continues at coordinate 19,365 of JAUMUU010000003.1, forward strand.
TCAAAGCCCGCCTCCTTCAAATCCACCGCCACATTGTTCGCCAACGCCTTGACCTGGCGGGTACTTTCGCCGCTGGCAATCACCATGCGGGCAAACAGGGGCGTTTTGGCCTGCGTTTCCAACACCGCGATGTCCTTGGCCTTAACGTCTTCCAAGGCAAGGACGGCGGTATCCACCATTTTTTGCAGGTTGTTCAACTCTTGCTCTGTCATATTGCTTCCTAAATTAAAACGGCCCGATTGCCAACCGGGGCCGCACTTGCGCCGCCTTCGGCACGCCCGGAACGGGGGCAGCCCCAATCCATCGATTAACCCTATATTAACTTTGCAGAAACTTCATTTCGGACGACCCGGCCCGGGCATGAAAAACCCGCAAATTATAGCGGATCGCCCCTGTTTCCGATACCGGGCGGCAGGCGGCGGCAAAACACGGTCATGCGGATTGGAAAAGGCCGGCCGGATACGCCGCAAAAAGGCGGGCGGCATCAACCAGGCCGACACGGCGGAACAAATCCAGCGTAACCAGCATGGCATCATCCGTCATCCCGCCACGCCACATCGCATCTGCCGCCTCTTCGGCCGTCATGGTTAAAAAACCGTCCACTTCGCCGTCCCGATTTTGCGGCAGGGTTTCCGGCGGCAGCACACTGTCGAAAACATACAGATATTCGCGGTGCAGGCCGCGCGGCGAAAGGCGCAGGCTGTGCAGTTTCCCCGCAAAACGGGTAAAGTGCGGCAAACCCTGCCCCAGCCCGGCCTCTTCCCATGCCTCGCGCCGCATGGCCTGTACCGCCGTTTCGCCCGCCGCGATGCCGCCGCCGACCAGGTTGTCCAATTTTCCGGGATCGACCGCCTTGTGCGGGCTGCGCCGCCCTATCCAAAAATGCCAGCCTTGGGCGGTGCGGGTCATGCCGTTGATGTGTACGGCGCGGCTGTACAGGCCGAAGGGGCGGAAGGCCGCGCGTTCCAATTCAAACAACACCCTGCCCCTGCCGTCAAACACATCGAAACGTTCGCCGCGCCAGCCGTGAAACAGCCCCGCCTCATACCAGCCGCGCGCCAGATGCTGCAGGGTTTCCCCCGTTTCCCGCCAACCGGCCGCCCCAAGCTGCAGGCCGTTTTCCCCTTCGGTGCAACCCGGCAGCCGGGCATCAAGCAAACGTCCGTACCAGGCCTCATTGAGCAGGCCCAGGCTAAGGCCGTTCAGCCGCAGCGGCCGCCAGTCCGGTTTTCGGCATAGGAAACACGCCGACAGCCGTTCAAACAACAGTGTCTGTATCTTTTCGGGCAGGGGGGAGAGGCGGGGAAGGGGCGGCATGGCGTATCCGGTCCGGCTATAGTGAATCAACTCGGCTGCCGATGCGGCATCGGCTTGTTATATATATTCATATGGGGGTTAATTTAACACGGGTTGGGAATAAGGAGAATTTATAGCGAATTATAGCGGATGAAATTTAAATCGGGACAAGGCCGGGCAACGCTGTACCGGTTTTTGTTAATTCACTGTATTTTTAGGTTTCCGCCCATCCAAATCAGCAATAAGCGTTTGCGCCGAATATCTTATCGGCGGCCTATGCCGTTACGGGGTGGTAGACATCGAAGCGGGTGGTTTTGCCGCAATATTGGTAGGCGGGGGCGCATTGTGCCAAAAACCCGCCCGAACGCGGGCGTTTGACCACCACGCGCCTAAGTGCGGCGGCGCGGGCGGCGGCCAGCAGGGCGGCATCGTCATCGGGCAGCGCATCCCCCACCAGTTCGTGAAAATAGGCCATTTCTTTTTTGACCGCCGCCGATTTGCGCCGTTCGGGATACATGGGGTCCAGATACACCACCTCCGGGCGGCGCAAGGCGGCCAATTCCGGCAGGATGCGGACGGCATCGCCCCGGCACAGCCTGATGCGCGCGGCAGCCTGGGCGGCAGACGGGTCGTTCAAGGCGCGGCGCAGGCCGTCCGCAAGCAGGCAGGCAACGGCCGGATGGCGTTCTATCAGCAATACCTCCAAGCCGTGTGCCGCCAGCACGAAGGCATCGCGCCCCAAACCGCCGGTGGCATCGGCAACCAGGGGGCGGCTGCCGTAATTGACGGCTTTGGCTATCAGTTCGCCCCCGCCCTTGAGGCGGCGGTATTGCGCGGCCCCCCCGGCAAAGTCGGCCATCACCCGCCCCTTTTCGCCCCTGCGGCACAGGCTGATGCCGCCGCCGTCCGCCGTCAGGTAAAGGCCATCCGGGGGCGGGGCGGGGCGGGGCGTAAAGCCGTAGGATGCGGCCAAAGCCAGGATTTCCGGGGGGGTGTCGGGGGCCGGGTGGAATATGGGCATCATACGGCCGGTTTATAGTGCCTGAAAGGCCGGGTTGGGGTAGATAATCCGGTTTCCCTCGGCCAGATAACGCCCGCCCTTGGCGGCTGCCTGTTCCAAATCCTGCCGCGTCCATCCGCCATCCTGCAGCCGGGATATAACCTCGGCGGTCAGTTCTTCCGTGCCGTTTTTAAAAAAATCATGCGCCTGCCGCGCCGCCCTTTTGCCCAAGTCTTCAATCAGCAGGGTGATGTATTCGGGGAAAATGTAGCCGCTGCCCAGTTTGGCCTTTGCTGCCCCGCTCATGTCGGTCAGGCTGTAAATGGAAACGGTTTGGTCCACTGTGCCGTCCCATTCTATGTCGAAACGGTGGTTTTCATAACGTATGGGGCGGACGGGGCATTCTTTACCGTTGAGCATCAGGCACAGCGCGTTGCGGCCGAATACGTCATAGAGCCAGGCATCGCGGCGGTCGGTGTTGAACAGTAAAAAGGCCGATACGGTCTCCGTATCGAATCCGGTGGCGGTAATGTAGTCCTCGCCGCGCCCTACATGCCCGCACAGGGTTAGGCATTCCTCGGTCAGCGGGGTCAGACCCAGGCGCAGGCCCGCATTCAGGCAGGCCTCGGCCTGGGTGAAATCTTCGTAGCCGAACGCGGCGGCTGCCCCGTCCAAACCGCCCGGCTCGGTTTCGGCCCGGCTGCGGATGCGGTTTATGATGTCTTGCGAGGTGGGGATGTATTTCATCAAAAAATTCCTTAGCGGTTGAAATCCGCCCCGGGGCGGAATCCCGTTTGTTTGGGCGAAAGGGCAAGGCCGCCTGAAGGCTTTCAGACGGCCTGCGGACCCGATGCGGCTCAGGCATCGATATTTTGGGCGATGAGCGCGTTATTTTCAATAAAGGCGCGGCGCGGTTCGACCTCGTCGCCCATCAGGGTTGAGAATATCTCGTCTGCGGCGATGGCGTCCTCTATACGCACCTTCAACAGACTGCGGACGGACGGGTCCATAGTGGTTTCCCACAACTGCTCCTTGGTCATTTCGCCCAGGCCCTTATAACGCTGGAAAGTGATGCCCTTTTGGCTGGCGGCCATCAAAGCATCGAGGGCCTCGCCGAAATTGCGGGCGGGGATGCGTTCCCCGCCGCGTTCGGCCACCGTGCCGGCGGGAGCCAGCCCGTCCAACATACGGGCGGTTTTATTCAAAACCTGATATGCCTTGCCGGCGGCGAAGCGGCCGTCCAAATAACTCACCATCACATTGCCGTGCAGGCGGCGGGTAATCTTAACCACATGGCCGCCCTCGGCCGACTGCCCGTATTCCAAGGCGACATCCTGTCCGGCAAGGTGGGGCATCAGGCGTTCGATAGAGGCTTGGGCGGCCTGTGCGCTGCCCAAATCCAAAGGCTGGGGGACGGACAACAGCGCATTCAAAACGGCCGTATCGATTACGCGGCCCTCCTGTCCGATGACGGCGCGCGCGGCCAAATACTGCCTGGCCGCCGAGGCCAACTGCTCGCCCTCCATACCGCCCCCGTCCCAAACCAGACGCGCCTTATCCAAAGCCAGGCCCAGCAGCCATTGGTCTTTTTCGGCCTCATCCTTCAAATAACGCTCCTGCTTGCCATATTTGGCCTTATACAGCGGCGGCTGGGCGATATAGACATAACCGCGCTCGATAAGGACGGGCATCTGACGGTAAAAGAAAGTCAAAAGCAGCGTACGGATGTGCGCGCCGTCCACATCGGCATCGGTCATAATAATAATGCGGTGGTAACGCAGCTTTTCGGGGTTGAACTCCTCCTTGCCTATGCCCGCGCCCAGCGCGGTAATCAAAGTAGCGACCTCCTGACTGGCCAGCATTTTCTCAAAACGCGCCTTTTCCACATTCAGGATTTTGCCCTTGAGCGGCAGAATGGCCTGAAAACGGCGGTCGCGCCCGCCCTTGGCCGAACCGCCGGCCGAATCGCCCTCCACCAGATAAAGTTCGGACAGGGCGGGGTCTTTTTCCTGGCAGTCGGCCAATTTGCCCGGCAGCCCCAAACCGTCCATCACACCTTTGCGGCGGGTCAGCTCGCGGGCTTTGCGCGCGGCCTCGCGGGCGCGGGCCGCTTCCACGATTTTGCCGGTAATGATTTTGGCCTCATTGGGATTTTCCTCCAAAAACTCGGCCAGCGCGCGGCCTATGACTTCCTGTATGACCGGGCCGATTTCGCCGGAAACCAACTTATCCTTGGTTTGGGACGAGAACTTGGGGTCGGGCAGCTTGACCGACAGCACACAAGTCAGACCCTCGCGCATATCGTCGCCGGCGGTTTCGATTTTGGCCTTTTTCGCCACCTCGTTGGCCTCTATATAACCGTTGAGCGTGCGGGTCATGACCTGGCGCAGGGCGGTCAGGTGCGTGCCGCCGTCGCGCTGGGGGATATTATTGGTGAAACACTGCACACTTTCCTGATAACTGTCGTTCCACTGCATGGCCACTTCCACACCCATACCGTCCTTCTCGCCGCAGGCGTAAAAGACTTTTTCGTGCAGGGGCGTTTTTTTGCGGTTCATATATTGCACAAAGCCCGCCACGCCGCCCGACAGGGCGAAATTTTCCTGCCTGCCGTCCCTCTCGTCTTTGAGTTCTATGTCCACGCCATTGTTCAAAAAGGACAATTCGCGGATACGCCTGGCCAAAATATCGAAGCTGTATTCAATTTCGCCGAAGGTTTCGACAGAGGCCAGAAAGCGCACGGTCGTACCTTTTTTGTCGGAACTGCCGACAGTTTTCAGCGCTTCTTGCGCCTCGCCGCGCACGAAGCGGACGAAGTGTTCTTTGCCCTCGCGGAAAATAGTCAAATCCACCCAGTCGGACAGGGCATTGACCACAGACACGCCCACACCGTGCAGGCCGCCCGAAATTTTATAATTGTTGTTGTCGAATTTGCCGCCCGCATGCAGCACCGTCATAATGACTTCGGCGGCGGAACGGCCTTCCTTGGGGTGGATGCCGGTGGGCATACCGCGCCCGTTGTCGGACACGCTCACAGAATTGTCGGCATGGACGGTAACGGTGATTTTGTCGCAATAACCGGCCAGAGCCTCATCGACCGCATTGTCCAGCACTTCAAAAACCATATGGTGCAGGCCGCTGCCGTCCTGCGTATCGCCTATGTACATGCCCGGGCGTTTGCGTACCGCCTCCAGGCCTTCGAGTACCTGTATGCTCGATGCGCCGTATTCTTCGTTGTCTTGCTTGGTCATAATGTCTTTTCTGTATTGCCCGGCAGGCGTAAGCCGCCTTGGGAAGTTAAAGGGAGTATTTGTAAGATAGGCACGGGTAGGGCGGCGTATGCTGCCATGTGGGATGCCTTCCGTGTCGGACGGGGTGCGGGCCCTGCCTGATGCGCGGTTGCGGCCCGGGCCTGCATTGGCCGGAAAATGCCGCCATTATACCTGATTTTACTGGACTATTCAGCACGAAAGGCCGCCCTAAGCACCATGGGGCGGCCTTTTTTGCCCATCGCGGAAGTTGCGGGCGGGGGCGGAACGCCGCCGCGCCCTTCCGAATAACGCCGGCGGGGATAAGCGGCCTTTACGGGGATTTGATTGCAAACCAAAGGCGCAGGCCGCCCTGTCCCTATTCTAACCGAATCATGACAAACCGCCGGCCTTGCCTTATCAAATACGCATGGGCATCACGACATATTTGAAATCCGGATTGCCCGGAATGGTGAACAGCGTGGAACGGTTGGCGGCATGGCCGAAGGCGATTTGCACGTCCTCGGAATGGATGTTGCGCAACACGTCCATCAGGTAATTGACATTGAACCCCGTTTCCAGCCCCTCGCCCTGATAGGCGATTTCCAACTCTTCGCAGGCTTCTTCCTGCTCGTTGTTGCTGCACACCACGCTCAACAGGCCGGGTTTGACATTCAGCCGCACGCCGCGCGACTTTTCGTGCGCCAAAATCGCCGCCCGCTCCAAAGCGCCCAGCAGCCTCAGGCGGTCGATTAAAAAAATCTTATCGTTGTCCAGGGGGATGACGCGGTTGAAGTCGGGGAATTTGCCGTCCACCACCTTGCTGACTATAGTGCTGCCGTTGCACAAAAAGCGCACTTGGTTTTTCAGCAGCTCGACCACGACCGGCTCGCCGGGGCGGTTGAGCAGCTTGGACAATTCCAAAACGGTTTTGCGCGGCAAAATGACCTCGTGCCGGGGCAGGTTGTCTTCCAGCGTGCGGGCTGAATAGGCCAAACGGTGGCTGTCTGTGGCCACCAGGCAAAGCTGGCTGCCGTCCACCTGCATCAAAAGGCCGTTGAGGTAGAAGCGGATATCCTGTACCGCCATGCTGTATTGCACCTGGGAGAGCATTTCCCTAAACGCATCCTGCGCCAGGGAAAAGCGGGCCGAAACCCCTTCGTCCACACTCATCAGCGGGAAATCCTCCGCCGGCAGGCTTTGCAGGGCGAAACGCGATTTGCCCGCCTTCAGCGTCAGCCGTCCCTGTTCCCATTCCAGCGACACCAAGGTCCCCTCGGGCAGCGCGCGCAGGATGTCCTGCAGCTTTTTGGCGTTGGTGGTTATACGGAAATCGGGCGCATTGCTTTCCGGGCCCTGGGTGTGGATTTGGATTTCCAAATCCGTGGCCAGGATGCCGGTCTTACCCTGCACGTTTTCCAACAGCACGTTGGCCAGGATGGGCATGGTGTGCCGTCTTTCCACTATGCCGGTTACCGCCTGCAGCGGTTTGAGCAGCATGTCTCTTTCTTCTTGCAAAATCAGCATATTTTCCTTTTTTCCTTCCGTCGGTTCGGGTGTGTTTCGGCGGGCAAACCGTCCGCCCCGGGGGGGACGGACAATGGGACGGGCCGGTTTTCGGCATGTGAAATACCGGATTCCGGGCAAAAAGCGCGGCAAGGCTGTATTATGCCTTGCGGGCATTTTTAACGCGGGAAACGGTGTTTCATGGAACAAAATACCGACTTTGCCGAATTGTCCGTCCTCCCTAATCCTTCATTAAAAGCAGCAGTTTTTCGTAGTCTGCGGCCAAGGCGGCATCCGATTTGCGCAAATCGGCAACCGTGCGTATGCCGTACATGACCGTGGTGTGGTCGCGCCCGCCGAATATGCCGCCTATGGCGGGCAGGCTCAGGCCGACCAGTTCCTTGGTCAGGCTCATGGCGACCTGGCGGGGGCGGGCGATGTTGCGCGAGCGTTTTTTGCCTATCAGATCGGCCGTCCGTATGCCGTAATGCTTGGCAACCGCGTCCATGATGGTTTCCGGCGTTACCGCCTTGTTGGCGGTGTAAAAAATATCGCCGCCCAAGGTCTCATTGACCAGGTCTACGTCTATGCGCCTGTGCATCAGGCCGCCGGCCGCCTGCAGGCGTTTGAACGCGCCTTCGAGTTCGCGCACGTTGGAACGGATGTGTTTGGCAATCAGAAAGGCCACTTCGTCATCCAGCGGCACGCCTACCGATTCGGCCTTGCGCTGCAAAATCGCCACCCGCATTTCCAATTCGGGCGGTTCGAGCTGTGTGGTCAGCCCCCAGGAAAAACGCGACTTTAGGCGGTCGTCCATGTCTTTGATGTGGCTGGGCAGCACGTCGCAGGTCATGACGAGCTGGCGTTTGGTGGCGTGGAAATGGTTGTACAGGTAGAAGAACTCCTCCATCGTACGGTCTTTGCCTTTGATGAACTGTATGTCGTCTATAATCATCAGGTCGTATTGGCGGTAGCGTTCCTTAAATTGTTCGTAGGCGTTGGCGCGCACGGCCTTGATGAAGCTGCTGATGTATTCGTCCGAGTGCATATAGCGCACCCTGGCCTTGGGGTTGCGCTTCAACAGGGCGTTGCCTATGGCCTGAACCAGGTGGGTTTTGCCCAAACCCGTGCTGCCGTAGAGGAAGAAGGGGTTGTAGCTGCCGCCCGGCGAGGCGGCTATGGCCTCGGCGGCGGAAAAGGCAAAGCTGTTGCCGTTGCCCTTGACCAGGGTGTCGAAGGTGTATTCGGGCGACAGGTTGGTTTGGGCATACCATTGTTCCTGCGTTTCGGCGGCGGCCGCCGCCCTGCGGCTTTTGGCGGCGGGTTTGGCCGTTTCGGCCGCTTTGGGCCCGGTTTGGATTTTGTCCAGGATTTCGGGGCGCACGGGCAGGTTTTTGATGCGTTCGGCCAAAATCTCCTGCGCCGAACGTTTGGCGGGTTTGACGGGCTTGGCCTTGGGCGCTTCGGCAGGCGCGAAGGCCTCGGGCGGCTTGTCGCCGTTCAGGGGCAGTTCGTCCTGCTGCGGGTTGCCGGCGGCGCGGGCGCGGTGGGCGGCGGCGGGCGCGATGTTGAAGCTCATGCCACGGCCTGCCTTGAACAGCAGGGCGGGTTTTTCGGGCGCGATCTCGGCGCGCACGGCATCGATTTTGCCCGCAAACTGGTTTTGCAGCATATTGCAGGCAAACTGGTTTTTGGCGTAAACCACCCATGCGCCGCCCTCTTCGCCCACGGTCAGCGGCGCAATCCAGGTGTCGAATTGTTGCAGGGTCAGCGTTTCGCGCAGGCGGCGCAGGCAAAGCGGCCAAAATTCAGCAAGCGTCATGGTATCTTCCGATATAAAACCTTTAAAATCATTCAGATGTACCGGCTAGCCTGCCGCCCGTCCGAAGCGGGGCGGATTATACCGAAAATCCTCCCCCGCCGCCATGATGCCGCCCGCTTCCCCCGGGGCGGGCAGGCCTTGATATTATTTGACAAAACTTGTTTTTTGGGGTGTAATCGGCAGTTTGATATTTCCAAAATCAGTTTTAGGATACGATTATGAAACGCACTTTCCAACCATCCGTTACCAAACGCAAGCGCACCCACGGCTTTTTGGTGCGCTCGCGCACCCGGGGCGGCCGCGCCGTTTTGGCCGCCCGCCGCGCCAAAGGCCGCAAACGCCTGTCCGTCTGAGCGGAAATTGGAACGCTTCGGACGGCGCTACCGCTTATTGAAAACGGAAGAGTTCTCTTCCGTTTTTGCTTTAAGGAGGCAGCTTTCCCGCCCGCTGCTGCAGGTTTCATACGGCGGCAGCCGGGCCGGCCACGCCCGCCTGGGCCTGGTGGTGGGCAAGAAAGCCGCCAAACGCGCCAATGCGCGCAATTATATGAAGCGCGTGATTAGGGAATGGTTCAGGCGGCACAAGGCGCAACTGCCCCCGTGCGATTATGTCGTGCGGGTTCGCCGCCGCTTCGGCCGCGAGGAGGCCTGCCTGGCACGGGCGCAATTGGACGAGTTGTTACGCCATCATGGCCGCCAAACTGCTGAAACTGCTGATTGAGTTTTACCGCTACTGCATCAGCCCCCTTATCCCGCCGCGTTGCCGCTATACGCCGACCTGTTCGCAATATGCCTTGGATGCGGTGCAAAAATACGGCGCGCTCAAGGGCGGCCTGTTGGCCGTCAGGCGCATCGCCCGCTGCCACCCCTGGGGCGGGAGCGGGCACGACCCCGTGCCCTGAGGCGGCCGCCCCCCGTCCCAAACTTAGGAAACTTTCATGGATTTGAAAAGATTAACCCTGTTTTTCGCCATTTCCTGGCTGATACTCATGGGCTGGGAGCAGATGTTCCCGACACCCCGCCCGGCCGCCGCGCCGCAACAGGCCGTGCAGCAGCGTGCCGATATCCGGCAGACCGCTTTGGAGGCGGCCGTGCCGATAACGGTGAAGACCGATACCGTTGCCGCCGTCATCGATGAGAAAAGCGGCGACCTGCGCGGGCTGACCCTGCTGCAGTATGATGCCTCCGACGACCAGGAAAAACCTTTCACTCTGTTTGCGGACGGCCGCGAACACACTTATATCGCCCAATCGGACGTGGTGGACGCTGCAGGGCGCAGCCTGACGCAGGGCTTGAGTTTCAAGGCCGGCCAAAAGGCCTATACGCTGCAGGGCGACAAGGCCGAGGTGCGGCTGAGCGCGACCACGGCCGACAATATCCGCATCGATAAGACCTATACCTTCAAAAAAGGCAGCTATCTGATTGATGTGCGTTTTGACGTTACCAATCTGAGCGGCAAGCCGGTTAAGGCCGATACTTCCTACCGCATCGTGCGCGACCAGCAGTCTCCCGGCGGCGAGGGCTATTTTATGCACAGTTACACCGGCCCCGTGCTGTATACCCCGCAGGGCGGGTTTCAGAAAATCGCCTTTTCCGATTTGGACGGCGATTTCCAAAGCGGCCTGGATCAGGCCGAATATGAGCGCAAGGCCCAATCCGGCTGGGTGGGTATGACTCAGCATTATTTCTTTTCGGCCTGGCTGCTGCAGCTCAAGGACGCGCAGGGCGTTTGTACCTCTTCCTGCCAAATCGATATCCGCCGCCGGGGCGACAATCTGTATTCGGCAGGGGTGAACATCCCCCAGCCGGAATTGCAAAACGGTATCCGGCGCAGTTATAACGTCTCCCTTTATGCCGGCCCGCAAACCACTTCCAGCATCAGTAAGATCGCAGACGGCCTGGAGTTGGTCAAAGACTACGGCCGCGTGCATTGGCCGGCCACCGGCCTGTTTTGGCTGATGGACAAGTTGCACGGCATCACGGGCAACTGGGGCTGGGCCATCGTGCTGCTGACCATCATCGTCAAGGCCGTCCTGTTCCCGCTCAATAATTCGGCCTATAAGTCCATGGCCAAGATGCGCGCCGTCGCCCCCAAGCTGGAGGCTTTGAAAAAGCGTTACGGCGACGACCGCATGGGTATGCAGCAGGCTATGATGCAGCTTTACCGCGACGAGAAAATCAACCCCTTGGGCGGCTGTCTGCCCATGTTGCTGCAGATTCCGATTTTTATCGGGCTGTATTGGGCGATTTTCAGTTCGGTGGAATTGCGCCAGGCCCCCTGGTTGGGCTGGATTACCGATTTGTCGCGCCATGACCCCTGGTTCATCCTGCCCCTGCTGATGACGGCCACTATGTGGTTCCAAACCACGCTCAACCCGCCGCCTACCGACCCCATGCAGGCTAAGATGATGAAAATTATGCCGTTTGTCTTTTCGCTTATGTTCTTCTTCTTCCCCGCCGGGCTGGTCCTCTATTATGTGGTGAACAACCTGCTGACCATCGCCCAGCAATGGCATGTGAACCGTATAACCGAACAGCAGCGCAAAAACGGCGAGGTCGTTTCCTAAACGGGCAAAACGCAGGCCGTCTGAAGGCTTTTCAGACGGCCTTTCTTCTGTTCGGCCTCCATACCGCAAATCAAACCCAAACAACCCCATTATCCAAACACATGACGAAAAAATCCCCCCTGATAGCCCTGTGCGCCGGCGAAGCCTCCGGCGACTTACTGGGCGCGCACTTAATCGAAGCCATCCGCCGCCGCTGCCCGCAGGCGCGCTTTACCGGCATAGGCGGGCCGCGCATGGCCGCCGCAGGCTTTGACAGCCTGTACGAACAAGAAAGGCTGGCCGTACGCGGCTTCACCGAAGTCATACGCAGGCTGCCCGACATCCTGTCCGTCCGCAAAGGCCTGATAGAACAAATGAAGACCGCAAAGCCCGATGTCTTTGTCGGCATAGACGCGCCCGACTTCAACCTATATGTGGAAGAAAACCTAAAACAGGCCGGCATCCCCACCGTCCATTACGTCAGCCCCTCGGTATGGGCATGGCGGCGCGAAAGGGTGCAAAAAATCGTCCGGCAGGCCAACCGCGTCCTGTGCCTGTTTCCCATGGAGCCCAAACTCTACCAAGACGCGGGCGGGCGTGCCGAATTTGTCGGCCACCCCCTGGCGCAGAGCCTGCCTTTGGAAGCCGACAAAAACGCCGCCCGCGAAAAAATGCGGCTGGAGCAAGACATCCCCGTTTTCGCCCTGCTGCCCGGCAGCCGCGTCAGCGAAATCGACTACATGGGGCCGGTATTCCTCCGCGCGGCGCGCCTGCTGCTGCAACATTACCCCAGGGCCCGCTTCCTGCTGCCCGTGGCCACCCACGCCACCCGCCACCGCGTCCTGGCCCTGCTGCAGCGCGCCGAATTTTCCGACCTGCCGGTACAATTAGTGATCACCCATGCCGACCTGGCCTGCACCGCCGCCGACGTCGTACTCGTAACCAGCGGCACGGCCACCCTGGAAGTCGCCCTGTGCAAACGCCCCATGGTCATCAGCTACAAAATCTCCCCTTTAACCTACTTCTACGTCAAAAGAAAAATCGAAATCCCCCTGGTCGGCCTGCCCAACATCCTGCTGGACAAAGAAGCCGTACCCGAACTACTGCAGCGGCAGGCCAAACCCCACCTGTTGGCCGGGGCCGTCATCAAATGGTACGAATCGCCCGAAAAAATCGCCGCATTGCAGGAAGACTTCCGCAAACTGCACCTGATGTTGAAACGCGACACAGATGCCCTGGCCGCAAAATGCGTATTGGAAGAAGCGGGCGCAAAGCCCGAAGAAGCCGCCTGACCCGCCCGGCGGGGCAAGGCCGCAACCATTAAGGAAATTTTGATGAACGACACCGTTTTGACCGCCGGCGTGGACGAAGCCGGGCGCGGCTGCCTGATAGGCAGCGTTTTCGCCGCCGCCGTCATCCTGCCGCCCGACTACCTCCTGCCCGGCCTGGCCGACTCCAAAAAACTGAGCGAAAAAAAACGCAACCTGTTGGCTGCGGAAATCAAAAAACAGGCACTGGCCTGGTGCGTGGCCAGTGCCGACACGGAAGAAATCGCCCGGCTAAACATCCTGCACGCCACCCTGGCCGCCATGACGCGCGCCATAAACGGACTGGCCGCCAAGCCGCAAAAAATCTTAATAGACGGCAACCGCCTGCCGCCCGGGCTGGAAGTCCAAGCCAAAGCCATAATCAAAGGCGACAGCACCGTCCCGGCCATATCCGCCGCCTCGATATTGGCCAAAACCGCACGCGATGCCGAAATGTACGCCCTGGCCGAACACCATCCGCAATACGGCTTCGAAAAGCACAAAGGCTACGGCACGCCCGCCCACCTGGCCGCCATCAGGCAATACGGCGTATTGCCGCAGCACCGCAAAGACTTCGCCCCCGTGCGCGAATTACTGGCGGAAACGGACAACGCAAAACAAGCCGGTTTCTAGCACAGGGCAAGGCTGCACACCGCATCCTTAACGCGGAAAACAGCGTTTTATGGGGCAAAATACCGCCTTATCGAATCGCCCGGCCGTCCTCACCCGCAGGCGGCTTCCCTTCCACCCGCACCGCCCGCAGCAGCACATTCCGCCCGCCGTCCTCGATAAACAAAACACCGTCGCGGATACGGAAGGCCGATGCCTTCTCCAATGCCCGGCTGATGCGCTCCTCGGCATCCGCCGCCGCCGTTTCCGGACAGGCCATAAGAGTGGAAACAACATGGCCGAAACGGATATTCCCGTCATCCGCCTCATAATCTGCCGACAAACGGTTGCAGCCCGCATAAATACCCAGCCGCCTCCCGGCCCCGTCAAAATCCAATTCCGACTCCTGCGCCAAACCCTGCCCGCCGACCTCGCTGATTTTCCACCTGCCCTCCGGCGCGCCGCCGTCCAAACGGCCGCCCGCACAGGACGAAGACAACAAAACCGCCGCCAAAACAGCCACTATCCGCATCATAATCCTCCCAACTCAAAACAGCCGTCGCCAGCCGTATATTCATCAAAACCTTCAAAACAGCCGCAACACCTCCCCTAAGGGCGGAAGTGCGGGGGGAAGGGGGCGAAACAACGATTGCCCTAACTTTCGCAAACCCATGACATATCGCGAAGCCCGGCCTTGCAATTTTAATCCGCTATAAAAATATATTCAGCCATAAGTATCCGCCTGTTCGCCGTTGTCGAACATAAGCGTTTTTTCCGGCCAGCGCAATGCAGCCAGGCGGCAGCGGGATGCCTTTGCCCGGCCGGGGACGGCATTCAAACGTTCCCGCCAACGCGCGCCTACCGAATAATCAACGCAAAACACATTGCGCCGCCTGCCCAACCAGGCATCCGGCCGTTCGGGAAACAGCGGATTTGGGGAAACGCCGTCAAAACCGTCATACCAGTTTCGCCAATAATGGCCGACCACCACCGCCGTTTCGCCGGTATAGTCATTCCACCACGCATTGCGCGAGGTAAAACGCCATAGTCCGGACGCATAAAACGGCGCATCCGCCCTCCGTTCCGTGCCGCAGGTCAAAGCGCGCAGGGGGTTGTGGCCGCTTCTTGCCAAATCATAGGCGCAAGTGGCGGAAAGAAAGGGGGGGCGGCTGTCGGCAGCTTCCAGCATTCCGGCATATTCCCGCTGTTCGCACAAATAATCGGGATACCAGTCGGCCGCCTCCAAATGTTTTTGCAAGCCGCCTTCCCAAAGGCGGTATTGTTCGACCAAACCGCAATCGGCATACCGCGCCAGTTTGCCTATTTGTTCGGGCAGCCAGGCGGCATGGACTATGCGTATGTCGCCGCGCGCCAATATGACGGGCATTTGTGCCAGCCACTGCGTGAGCGGCAGGCGCATCCCTTCGGCCAACCGCCGCCAAGGCGCATAACGTTCGGCATCCTTGTCGCGGCGGCTGTCAAAAAACCAGCCCGAACCGTCTTTTGCATCGCCTGCCAACAGATTTATTTCGTGATTGCCCAGCACCATCTTGGCAAAACCCGCATTGTAGGATTGCCTGAACCATTCAAGCACGGCGGGGCTGTCGCTTCCCCTGTCGCAGAGGTCGCCGACAAAGACGGGGATGCGGCCGTTCGGATGGCATCCCAAGGCATCATATCCCAGATGGCGCAACAGGGATTGCAGCGCGGAAAATTCGCCGTGCACGTCCCCTATGATGTCCAGCGGTGCGTCAGGCAGGCTTTGAATGGCTTGGTAGGTCATGTGGCGGGCCCTATGGTTTGATTATCGGCGTGCAGCCAGGCCCGTTCGAACACTTGGGGCAGTCCGGCCGCCAATTCGGCCTCGCTTTCAAACAGCGGCAGGCCGTAATTTTGACTCAGTTTGGCAATATTCAGGCAGGCAAATGCGGAATAGTGGCTTTCGCGTATCCCGTTGCGTTGCTTGTCGTTGATTTTGATGACCAGGCCGGGGTTGTTCCTGATTTCCTCCAACACCACAGATTTGGGCAGGAAAAAATAAAGGCTGACCGGCCTGTTGCGAAAGTTTTCCACATTTTTGGCAAAACGGCCATCGTAAAAATAATAAAACACGCCCAACATATCGGCCGCATCTTTTTGAAAATATTTGCCCGGCTTTTTTATGTGGAACATTTCTTTGAAATACGCTATGCCCCGCCCCGAATGGCTTATCCCGCCGTTGAGTTCGCGGATGTCCTTGCCGGCGTCTTGCGGGTCGCGCAGGCAGCCCGCCGACATCAGGTCGATACGCACGTCGCCGTATTTGGCAAAATCCATGCTGTATTGCACATCCACCGTGCGGCTTAGGCTGCCGTTGCCGATTTTCAGGTCTAGGGCGTTGTTATCCAGATTGTTCCGTTCGGCCGTGTAGGGCTGTCCGGCGGCGGCAAAGGCGCGGTTGAACAAGGCACAGGCGCGGTCTTCCAAAAAATCGTTGATTTCCAAACCATAGCCGCAGCCTGCAACCTGCAAGGAAGGCTGCCGCCCGCCCGCCATTTCGCCCGCCATGCGGACGGCGGCCGACAGGCTGCCGCTTTGCGCCCTCCCCGTGCCGGCCAAATCGAGCGCCGTGCCGTGGTCTACCGAAGTGCGGATGAAGGGCAGCCCCAGCGTGATGTTCACCCCCTGGCCGAAGGAAGCGTATTTCAGCACCGGCAAACCCTGGTCGTGATACATGGCCAGCACGGCATCGGCATCTTTGAGCATGAACGGTTGGAACAGCGTGTCGGCCGGATAAGGCCCGCGCACATCCAAACCCTCCGCCCTCAAGGACTCCAGCGCGGGGATGATGGTGTCGTTTTCCTCATGGCCCAAATGGCCGCCTTCGCCCGCGTGCGGGTTCAGCCCGGCAACCAGTATGCGCGGGCGGGCAAGGCCGAATTTCTGCTTCAGGTCATGGTGCAGGATGCGGGCGGTTTCGCACAGGCCTTCGCGGGTAAGCGCGCCGGCCACGTCTTTGAGCGGCAGGTGGGTGGTGGCCAGCGCCACGCGCAAACCTCCCCCCGCCAGCATCATCACCACGCGGGGCGTGCCGCTTTTTGCCGCCAGATATTCGGTGTGGCCGCTGAAAAAAACGCCGCCCGCGCCCGCGTCGTTGATGATGCCCTTGTGTACCGGGGCGGTGGCCATGGCGGCGAAGCGGCCGCTCTGTATGCCATCCAAGGCGGTATCCAAAAGCCGCAGCACATAGGGGGCGTTGGCGGGGTTTAAACGGCCGGCCTCGCAGGGGGCGGCCAAGGGGATATGCAGCACGTCCAATACGCCGTCTTTCGGCGCGTCCTGCGGGCGGTATTCGCGAAGGGAGACGGTTTTGCCCAGTTGAGCCGCGCGTCGGCGCAAAAGGCCTATGTCGCCCACGATGACGGGGCGGCAGGGCAGTGTATGGTTTGCCAGGTCCAGGCAGATGTCCGGCCCTATGCCTGCGGGTTCGCCGCAGGTTACGGCGATAAGGGGTTGGGTCATATCGTTTGCTCCGAATGATTGGGAAGGGGCGGCGCGAATATGCGGCGGACAGGCACTCTGTACTACGGCCTTATTCCTCCATCCGCCTGAGCAGCATGAAGCGTTCGTTTTTGTTGCGCGGCCGCCCGCCCTGCCAAACTTCCTGCCAGCCTTTGGGGATGCCGTCCGGCGATGTGGCCTGTATCAGGAGGTAGCCGCAGCCCGATTCCCCGACATCAAAAGGCAGGCTGCCGTATTCGCGCCATGCGATGCGGGCGGCGGACAGGCCGCCGCCTATGCTGAAACAGTCCCTGCCGCCCTTTAAATCGCCGGGCAGGGCGGCCTCCATGCGTTCAACCACGGGGCGGTAGCTTTTGGCCGCGTCCAGCCAGGGCAGGAAGAGGGTCATCAGCAAGGCCCAGGCCAACGTCATTCCGGCCGCCCAGTTGGTAACCGCCTGCCTGCCCTTCACATTCCTGCGCCTGACCGCCCACAGCCACAAGGGGGTGAACAAGGCCGCCACCGCGATGGGCATCAAGTCAAATTCGGGCGTGTAATACGGGCTGAAATATGCCGAACGCGCCGCCAGTTTGGCCGGCCAGCCGAAATTCATGGCAATGAAGCCCAGCCATAAAAACGCCGCCAGGCAACCGAAGGCCACTATGCCGAACCAGTTGAGGAAGGCGGCCGGGCCGCGCCGCATCCGGTCCAACCTTGCCGCGCCCAACAGGGCCAGGGGGGGCAGCAGCCATATCAGGTTGTTTTCGTCCGTTTGCGGCGAAAACGCCAGCAGGATACCCATGACGGCCGCCCATGTCAGTGCGAGCGAACCCCAGGCCGTAGCCCCTACCCCTCGCCGCGCCAGCGTCCATACGGCCAGGGGCCATGCGGGAAAGGCAAACCACAACAGGTTTTTCAAGTAATAGGGCAGGGCAAAACCGGTCGAGAAGCCGGCCGTGCCGCCGAACACGCCCAGGGAGCGGTATTGCAGCCACCCGGCAAAGGCTTCGGGCGAGTGGCGGTATAGGGCCAAGGGATGGACCAGCATCAGCGGCAGGGCAAGCACCGCCGCCACCGACAGTGAAACCCAAAAGCGTTTTTGCCGCCAAACTTTGGCCAAAGGCAGCATCAGCGCAGACAAAACCGCCGCCGCCGACACCAGCCAGCCTGCAGATACGGAAAGCAGGGCCCAGCCCGTACCGAGCAAAACCGCCGAGGCCATCACTTTTTGCCGCGCCAGGGACAGGCCGTACAGGCACAGGCCGAATGCGGCAAAAGGCACGGATGCGCCGCCCATAAAATGCCCTGCGGTAATCAGTCCGGCACAGCCGATTAAAATCAGCACCACGCTGCGCCCCTGATGGCGGCCGGACAAATGGAAGCCCGCCATGCCGCAGGCCGTCAGCCCCACGGCGGTAAACAGCACGCTGGCCAAACGCATGGCCGATGCCGCATCCGTCAGCCAGGGCGACAAAAACAGGCGGCAGAGTGCGGCCAGCCAGATATAGGCGAAGGACGCGCCCGAATAATCCTGCCCCAATACCTGGGGCTGCCACACGCTGCCGCCGGACAGCAGGTTGTTTACCGCCTCGTTTACCCATAATTCGTCGGGTTTCCACAAGTCGTGCGAAAATACCCCCGGCCAGAGCCATGCAAAGGCCAGCAGCAGCAGTATCCAGGGTTTTTCGCGGGTGGGCGGGACGGGGCGCAGTTCGGGCGGGGTATAGGTCAGCATGATGGCGGCCGCAACGGTGAAAACGGCAGTGTAACAAAATCGGCGGCGGCAGAAAAAGTTTCGGCCGCCGACTTTTTTAAAACGGCATAATCTGCATCTTTGCCGCCCGTATGGCGGAAAACCGTTTGGCTTTGTCCGGCTTCTGTTAAACTGCAAAAATTTGCCCGGCCGTCTGAAAACAATGCGCTGCTTTATCTCTTCCCTGCCCGTTTGGGCGGTATTGGCCGATATGGTTTACACCTTCGCCCTCAACGTCATACAAAGCATAGGCCTGGGCCGGAAAAACCTGCCTGCGGCCGACGGCCTGCCCGTTGCGCCGGAAATCGCCTTCAACGGCCTGCAGGCCGCAGCCAGCGGCGGCATGGTGCTGACGGTAGGATTCGGCCTGCTGGTGTTGTTGCGGCTCAACCGCCGCATATCGGCGGGCAAACCCATGCCGCTGGGACTGCCCTCCGTGTTGGGTCTGGCCGCCGTCTTGGCCTTTTCCCTGCCCTCACTGTGGGAATGGGGCTGGGCATTGGCGGACTGGGCGCGGGGCGGGATGCCGGTTTCTACACGCCAACCCCGCTATCTGCTGGTGGCGGCCTGCCAGCCCCTTGTCGCGCTGTTGTGCATCAGGCTGTTGTGGGTCAGGCGCGGGGCGGCCTAACCGGGCGGGGCTGAAATCCGCCCGTCCGCCCCCATCTGGCCGCCGTCATCCCAAACAACAGAGGACATCATGACCGACAACGTATTATCCAACCTGGGCAGCGAACCGCGTTTCGACCGCATCAGTCCCGCCGACATCAGGCCCGCGCTGCAGGCCGCCATAACCGAAGCCCGCGCAGCCATAGCCGAAATCAAGGCGCGGCCCGAAACCTCCTGGGCCGACACGGTAGAGCCGCTGACCGGCATCACCGAGCGCGTAGGCAGGATTTGGGGCGTGGTCTCCCACCTGAACTCCGTGGCCGACACGCCCGAACTGCGCGCCGAATACAACGCCCTGATGCCCGAAGTTACCGCCTTCTTCACCGAAATCGGCCAAGATATAGAACTGTACGGCCGCTTCAAGGCCATCAAGGCCTCGCCCGAATTTGCCTCCTTGGACCCGGCGCAAAAAACCAAGCTGGAACACGATTTGCGCGACTTCGTTTTGAGCGGGGCGGAACTGCCGCCGGAAAAACAGGCGCGGCTGGCCGAACTGCAAACCGAGGGGGCGCAACTGGCCGCCAAATTTTCGCAAAACGTCTTGGACGCGACCGATGCCTTCGCCCTGTATTTTGCAGACGACGGCCGTTTGCAGGGCCTGACCGGGGACGAAAAGGCCATGTTTGCCGCCGCAGCCCAAGCCGAGGGCAAAAGCGGCTACAAAATCGGCCTGCAGATGCCGCACTACCTGGCGGTGATGAAGCACGCCGACGACCGCGAACTGCGCGCCGAAATCTACCGCGCCTACGTTACCCGCGCCAGCGAACTGTCCGATGAGGGCAAATACGACAACACCGGCAACATCACCCGCCGGCTGGAAATTTCGCTGGAAGAGGCCAAACTGCTGGGTTTTGCCAACTACGCCGAACTTTCGCTGGCCACCAAGATGGCCGAATCGCCCGCCCAAGTGCTGGCCTTTTTGCGCGACTTGGCGGCCAAGGCCAAACCGTTCGGCGAGAAAGATTTGGCCGAAGTACGCGATTTTGCCCGCGAACATCTGGGGCTGGACGAATTGGCGGTATACGACATCACCTATGCGGGCGAAAAACTG
Source organism: Neisseria sp. (assembly GCA_030530545.1). GTDB lineage: Bacteria > Pseudomonadota > Gammaproteobacteria > Burkholderiales > Neisseriaceae > Neisseria. The sequence continues at coordinate 39,651 of JAUMUU010000003.1, forward strand.
CGCGAGGCGAAATACGCCTTTTCCGAAACCGAAGTCAAACGCTATTTCCCCGCCGACAAAGTGCTGGCCGGGCTGTTCGCCCAAATCGGCCGCCTTTACGGCGTAACCCTTGCCGAACGCGCCGTGCCCGTGTGGCATCCCGACGTGCGCTATTTCGAGTTGGAAAAAGACGGCCGAACCATAGGCGGCGTATATATGGACCTGTACGCCCGCGAGGGCAAGCGGGGCGGGGCGTGGATGAACGACTATAAAGGCCGCCGCCGCCTGCCCGACGGCACGCTGCAGCTGCCCGCCGCCTACCTCGTCTGCAACTTCACCCCGCCCGTAAACGGCAAGCCCGCCTATTTGAGCCATGACGAAACCGTTACCCTGTTCCACGAGACGGGGCACGGCCTGCACCATCTTTTGACCCGCGTGGACGAGTTGGGCGTGTCGGGCATCAACGGCGTGGAATGGGACGCGGTGGAACTGCCCAGCCAGTTTATGGAAAACTTCGCCTGGGAATATGATGTTTTGGCCGCGATGTCCGCCCACGAAGAAAGCGGCGAAGCCCTGCCGCGCGGATTGTTCGATAAGATGCTGGCGGCGAAAAATTTCCAAGTCGGACTGTTTTTGGCGCGGCAGATGGAATTCGGCCTGTTCGATATGCTGATTTACAGCGAAACGCAAGAAAACCGCCTGCAAAACTGGCCGCAGGTGTTGGACGGGGTGCGTGCGGAAGTCGCCGTCATCAAACAGCCCGGCTACAACCGCTTCGCCAACAGTTTCGGCCATATTTTCGCCGGCGGCTATTCGGCGGGCTATTACAGCTATGCCTGGGCGGAAGTGTTGAGTGCGGACGTTTACGCCGCCTTTGAGGAAAGCGGCGATGCCCGCGCCACCGGCATGCGCTTTTTGGACGAAATCCTGTCGCGGGGCGGTTCGCGCAGCGCGATGGAAAACTTCAAGGCCTTCAGGGGGCGCGAACCCAAACCCGAAGCGTTGTTGCGCCATTTGGGCCTGCTGGCGGGCTAAACGCGCCGCAACAAAAAAGCCGCCCGACAACCGCAAAACGGGTTAGTCGGGCGTTTTTTTCCCTCAACGGCCTATTTGCACTGCGAAACGGCCTTTTTCACTGCCTCATCGAGCTTTTTCGCGCTGATTTCGCCCAAAACCGTCTCTTTGCGGCCGCATTTTACCGCCTCCACCGTGGTGAAGGGCAGCGCGCCCACCTTGTTGCCCAAACCCTGCATAAAGGCGCGGCTGTCTTTGCCGGTATAACGCCAAATCGGATAGGAAACCGGCGTTTTTTTCAAAAATTCGGCAATGTTGGCCTCGCGGTCCACGGCGATGCCGATTAAATCCACGCTGCCCTTTTTTTGTTTTTTGTACCATGCCGACATTTCGGGCATTTCCTTCACGCAGGGTTTGCAGTAAGAACCCCACAAATTCACTATCCGCACCGGCGCTTTCAAATCGGCCAAATCCCGCGCCTCGCCGCCCGGATAGGCAGCCAAATCGGCCGCCGCCGCCGCCGAGGCGCACAGTCCGAACAACACCGGCAGACAAAATTGATCCATGGCCCCAACCTCCCTATTTTGGTTGCAAAACGCCATTATATAGCCAAACCGGCGGCGGCGGATTGGGGGGACGCAGGTAAAAATCGCACCGGGGTTTATACTTTGCGGGCGTTGTTACGGCGGGAAACGGTGTTTTAGGGGGCAAAATGCCGCCCTTGTCGGATGGTCGTCCGTTCCTCTAGGTTTGAATCAGGGCGGGGTTGGGCGGTACTTTCTGATAAAATGCCCCCGTCCGCCATATAAGGCCTTTGTCATGGAAACACTCATCCTCTACCATAATCCCCGTTGTTCCAAATCGCGCGCCGCCGCCGAATATCTGAAGGAGAGCGGCATCCCCTTTCGCAGCGTAGATTACTTGGCCGCCCCGCCCGATGTGGGGGAATTGCGCGAAATCTGCCGCAAACTGGGCTTATCCGATCCGCGCGGCATGATGCGCAGGCGGGAAGAGCCGTATGCGCGCTTGGGCCTGGATGGGGACGATGTGGCCGCCGAAACCTTGTTGGCCGCTATCGCCGCCCATCCCATATTGTTGGAAAGGCCGATTGCCGTATATGGCGATAAGGCCGCCATAGGCCGCCCCTTGGACAATATCGCCGCCCTTTTGGACGGGCAGGCCGCCTGAAATGCAGCCCGCGCTGTTGATAAGGGGCATGTTGCGCCGTTTGTGGTACGGCCTGCGCCTGTGCCTGATACTGCTGGCCATGATGCTGGCCTTTTGCGGCGCGCGCGTTTATCTGGCCGGCCGGTCCGCGCTGCCCGAAGACTACAGGGGCGACGCGGCGGTGGTTTTGGGCGCGGCCGCCTGGGATGCCAAGCCCTCGCCCGTGTTCCGCGAACGCATACGCCATGCCGTTGCCCTGTACAAAACGGGCAAGGTACGCAAACTGGCCTTTACCGGCGGCACGCGCAAAGCCGGCTTTATGAGCGAGGCCGAAGTGGGCAGGCGTTACGCCATACGGCAGGGCGTTCCGGCACGCGACATCATCATAGAAACCACCTCGCGCAACACCTACCAAAACCTGGCCAACATCCGCGACAAACTGCAAAAGGCCAAACTGCAAAAAATCGTCATCGTCAGCGACCCCCTGCATCTGGCGCGGCCTGCCGCCATGGCCGCCGACCTGGGGATGAACGCCGACCTTTCGGCCACCCCGACCACCCGCTACACCGACTATAAGGAAAAAACCAAATTTTGGGCGCGCGAAACCCTGCTTTTGTTTGCCTATTACTGCCAGCGTGCCGGCACATATATCGGAATAGACAAACCGATACCGGGCAGCGGGCTGCGTCAGGAATAGGGCGGGGCGGCTAGCCTATATTCTAGCCGGCATATCCATAAAACCCGTTTCCTGCCCAAGCCAAACGCCGCATACCCGCCCTAAAAAATAAACTTCTTTAAATATCATCGATATGCCTATAAAATCCCCAAGGTGGCATTGTCCTTGCTTCAAATCCCTTGTCTTCCATATCCGCCTCTGCAAATGCGGGTCGTGCCTGTGCCGTCCGGGTTTATAGTTAATCATAGTGGATTAAAATAAAAATGAGACAAGGCGGCGGGTCGCAGTACGGCAACCAGCTCGATTTGCGGCACAACCGCCTTATTGTGCGCGGCCGGGGCAGGCTGTCCGGCCGCCTGCTCTATCACGACAGCGAAACCGAAGCGGCACACGCCCCGGCGGCTAATATGCAAGACACGGCCTTTTGCCACGCCTTCCTCAATCCGCCCTATACGCCGCAGTTTGGCAAATCCGCCCGCGAAACCGGCGGATACTTCCTGGATTTCTGCCGCCGGCTGTTCGGCGGTTTGGACGATATAGAGGCCTATACTTGGGATACCGCCTGTTCGGATTGTTTTGACGAAGGCCGCGACTGGTGGGGCGCGTATTTCTGGACGGTGTACAGCCCGCAAAACGGCCGCTACACGGGCATTATGGGTTCTGCCACCGATTGATGTGAAACGACAACTTTATGAATACGGACGAACTGGCTTTGTGCGCCGCCTTCCCCGCCGGAATGCGCGGCCAGGCCGAAATGCTGATGACGCGCCAACCCTACCGCAGCCCCTTGCCCGTCCGCCGGGGGGAAAGCGTTGTTGCGGACGGACAGTCAATCCGCCTGGTCTGCCGCCAATATGCCCTTTTCCACGCGAAAGGCGATGAGGTTTTGCAACTGATGGCGCACTGTCTGAACACCCGCCACCACGACGGCTATGTGCGCGAACGGCATTTCAAACGGCTGCTTGCCGCCGGGCAGCCCGCCTTCGCCGCCCCCTTCGCCGCCCAATTGTTGGGCGAATATGTTTTGCCCATACAGTCGGACGTTGCCGTGTTTTTCCACAACAATGCCGCCGCTTTGGCGCGGTTTTTCGCCGACAACCCGGCCTACTGGCGCAAACAGCAAGACCGCATCCGCAGTTATTGGCATTGTTACCACCGCAGCCGCCATCCCGTCTGGCGGGACTACCCCATATGCGGGCTGGTGAGGGAAATCGATGCCGAAATCGGCCTATACCGCCGCTTGTGATTTTCAGGCAGCCTTTTTTATACGTTTGCAAAAAGAAAACCCGTCATGCAGAAATTCATCTTAATCCGCGGCCACCAGGGCTCGGGAAAATCCACCTTCGCCGAACAGAAAGCCGCCGAATTTCGGGCGCAATATCCCGATGCCGAAATCGTCCGTATAGAAAACGATTTGTTTATGACCGATGAAGACGGCGTGTACCGCTGGTCGGGCGACGCGGTGGACAAGGCGCAGAAGCGCGGCAACGCCATTATGACCGAAACCCTGAAACAGGGGCGGCAGAATCCGAACCGCAATATTTTA
>JAUMUU010000004.1 GCA_030530545.1 Neisseria sp.
GCGCCAGTTCGTCGTTGCGGCCGAGCGCGCGCAGGACGTAGCTGGGTTCGAGCGAGGCGGAGGTGCAGGCGGAGCCGCTGGATACGGCGAGTTCTTTCACGGCCATAATCAGACTTTCGCCTTCGACGAAGTTGAAGCTGACGTTCAGATTATTGGGGGCGCGGTGTTCGAGGTCGCCGTTGATATAGACTTCTTCTATGCCTTCTATGCCTTTGAGGAAGATGTCGCGCAGTTTGCGGTAGTGCGCCATGTCTTGCGCGAGTTCTTCTTTGGCGATGCGGAAGGCTTCGCCCATGCCGACGATTTGGTGGGTGGGCAATGTGCCGCTGCGGAAGCCGCGTTCGTGGCCGCCGCCGTGCATTTGGGCTTCGAGGCGGACGCGGGGTTTGCGGCGGACGTACAGCGCGCCGATGCCTTTGGGACCGTACACTTTGTGGCCGGACATGGAGAGCAGGTCGATTTTGCCTTCTTCCACGTCCACCGGCACTTTGCCGCAGGCTTGGGCGGCATCGACGTGGAAGACGATTTTGCGTTCGCGGCAGATTGCGCCTATGGCGGGAATGTCCTGCACCACGCCGATTTCGTTGTTCACCCACATCACGGAAATGAGGATGGTGTCGGGGCGGATGGCGGCTTTGAGTTCGTCCAAATCAATCAGGCCGTTTTCCTTCACGCCGAGATAGGTTACTTCGAAACCTTGGCGTTCGAGTTCGCGCATGGTGTCGAGCACGGCTTTGTGTTCGGTTTTGACGGTGATGAGGTGTTTGCCTTTGGATTGGTAGAAGTGCGCCGCGCCTTTGATGGCGAGGTTGTCGGACTCGGTCGCGCCGCTGGTAAAGACGATTTCTTTGGGGTCGGCGTTAATCAGGGCGGCAATGTCGGCGCGGGCTTTTTCCACGGCTTCTTCCGCCGCCCAGCCGAAGGCGTGGCTGTTGGAAGCGGGGTTGCCGAAGGTTTCGGTTAAGTAGGGAATCATTTTTTCGGCAACGCGTTTGTCCACGGGTGTGGTAGCGGCGTAGTCCAAATAGATAGGGGTTTTGACGGTCATTTTGGTTTCCTTTTGATTTGTGTCAGTTGATGTGGGTCAGGTTGATCACCCGCCCGGAGTGGTGGTCTTTTTGGTTGAGTACGGTCTGCAGGGTAACGCTGCTGAGATATTGGTTGATGGTGCGGTTCAGATTTTCCCATAAGTCGTGGGTCAGGCAGGGCGCGCCGTTGTGGCAGTTGGCCTTGCTGCTGCAGCGTGTGGCATCCAGCCGGTCTTCTGCGGCGGTGATGATTTGGGCGATGTTGATTTGGTCGGCACTTTTGGCCAAAACATAACCGCCGCCCGGCCCGCGTATGCTGTCCACCAGTCTGGCGCGGCGCAGTTTGCCGAACAATTGTTCCAGATAGGACAGGGAGATGTTTTGGCGTTCGCTGATGTCGTTGAGTTTGACCGCGCCGCCTTGGGCGTTCATGGCCAAATCCAGCATGGCTGTTACGGCGAATCGGCCTTTGGTAGTCAGTCGCATGGCGGTTTTGTGATGTTATGTTCTGTGAGGAGGGATTGTGCGATAGTTGAGTGAATTAGTCAAGTATTTGCAGTTTGTTTGATAAAAGTCAATTATCTGTAATATTTTTTAATGATGTTCATTTGCAATTATTCCGATGTTGATATAAAGTCCGCCGCTTCTCGAGCCGTATCGGTTTATATTTTACTAGGAAAAAATTATGCGAAATTTAGAAAAAATAACCTGCATCAAAGATTTGCGGCGCATTGCCAAATTCAAGATGCCAAAAATGTTCTTCGACTATGTGGATTCCGGCTCTTGGACGCAAACCACCTACCATGCCAACGTTACCGATTTCACGCCTATAAAGTTCCGGCAGAAGGTTTTGGTCGATATGGAGGGGCGTTCGCTGGCAGGCAAAATGATAGGGCAGGATGTCAAAATGCCGCTGGCTATCGCGCCCACCGGTTTTACGGGCATGGTGTGGGCGGACGGTGAAATCCATGCCGCGCGGGCGGCGGAAAAATTCGGCATTCCGTTTTGCCTGTCAACTATGTCTATTTGTTCTATTGAGGATGTGGCGGAAAATTCGTCCGCGCCGTTTTGGTTTCAGCTTTATGTGATGCGCGATCGCGAGTTTATGGAGAATCTGATTAAGCGGGCGCAGGATGCGAAATGTTCGGCCCTGGTATTGACGGCTGATCTGCAGGTGTTGGGGCAGAGGCACAGGGATATTAAAAACGGCCTGTCCGCGCCGCCCAAGCCGACTTTGATGAACTGTATCAATCTGGCGACAAAATGGGAATGGTGCTGGAATATGCTGCATACGGAGCGGCGCACTTTCCGCAATATTGTCGGCCATGCCAAGGATGTGGGCGATTTGTCTTCGTTGTCGTCTTGGACTTCGGAGCAGTTCGACCCGCGTTTGAGTTGGGACGATGTGGCGCGGATTAAGGATTTGTGGGGCGGCAAGCTGATTATCAAGGGGATTATGGAACCCGAGGATGCGGAATTGGCGGTGAAACACGGGGCGGACGCGATTGTGGTGTCCAACCACGGCGGCCGCCAGTTGGACGGTGCGCCGTCCACTATCCATGCGCTGCCCAATGTGGTGCAGGCGGTGGGCAGCCAGACGGAGGTGTGGCTGGACAGCGGCATACGCAGCGGCCAGGATATGCTGAAGGCCTGGGCTTTGGGCGCGCGCGGCTTTATGACGGGCAGGGCGTTTTTGTACGGTTTGGGCGCGTATGGCGAGGACGGTGTGCGCCGCGCCTTGGAGATTATGTATAAGGAAATGGATATAACCATGGCCTTCACCGGACACCGCAATCTGCAGGATGTGGACCAGGGGATTTTGGTTAAGGGCACTTATCCGCTGCCCCAAGGCTGACGGGGCGGTTTTGCGGATGCGGCCGGGAAGTCCGGCCGTTTGCCGAAACGGCTGCAAAGGCTGTTTTTTTATGTTAAAGTCTGGCTTTGTGATTTTTGTAAATGCAAGGCGGCCGCCAGCCGGCCGCTTTTTTGTTTGTCGGTAGATTATGCAGCCTTGGCAACTTCCCGAATATATCGCCGATGTCCTTCCCGAAGGTGCGTGGAGTTTGGAACACGCCCGGGGCAGGTTGTTGGCGCTTTTCCGTTCGCACGGTTACGAACTCGTGCATCCTCCGTTGATGGAATACAGTGATTCGCTGCTGATTCATATTGATGCGGGGCTTTCTTTGAAAACCATTCGTTTTGTCGATCAGATCAGCGGCAGGCAGCTGGGCATCCGGGCGGATATTACGCCGCAGGTGGCCAGGATAGACGCGCATTTGTTGTCCGCAAACGAGGGGATTAACCGTTTGTGTTATGCGGGGGCTGTGCTGCACGCGCGCCCCGAGGGTTTTTTGAATACGCGCGAGCCTTGGCAGGTGGGCGCGGAGCTTTATGGTTTCGAGGGTGTGGCGGCCGATATTGAGATTGTGGGGCTGATGCTGGACAGTTTGGCCTTGGCCGATTTCGGCGATGTTTTGTTGTCGCTGGGGCATATAGGGGTGTTCCGCGCCCTGGCGGATGCGGCCGGGCTGTCGCAAGGGCAAACTTATGCGCTGCAGGCAGTTTTGCGCGATAAGGATGTGGCGGCGGTGAGGGGGCTGGTTGCGGCCTGGCGGACGGACGGGGCGTTGGCGGAGGCTTTTGCCTTGCTGCCGGGTTTGTATGGCGGCCGCGAGATTGTGGCGAAGGCGCGGGAAAGGCTGCCCGGCCTGCCCGCGATAGCCGGGTCTTTGGATGAGTTGGACGCGGTTTGCGCGGCTTTCCCCCGGCAGGCGGCGCATGTGGATTTGGCCGAGCTTAGGGCGGATAATTATCATACGGGGCTGCTTTATGCGGCCTATGGCAGCGGCTGCCACGAGGCGGTGGCGAGGGGCGGCCGTTATGACGGTTTGGGCGCGTATTTCGGCAGGGCCAGGCCGGCGGCCGGTTTTAGTTTTGATTTGCGCAAGTTTGCCGGCCGGATGCCGGAGGCGCGACAAAAACCCGCCGTTTTTGTGGCCTGCGCGGATTTGCCGGCCGCCGCTTCTGCGGTTGCGCGGCTGAGGGCGGCCGGGGAGGTGGTGGTGGTGGATTACGGCAATCCCTCCGAGGCCGCTTCGGCCGGCCGCCGCCTGGTGTTGCGCGAAGGGCGGTGGGTGGTTTGTGGCTGATTGCGCCCCCGGGGGTGTCTGCGGCGGCCGGCCGCCCGAATGCCGTGTTTTAGGCGGTTTTTGTTTTTTGTTTGGTTAGACGAGGATGTTATGGCTCAGAATGTGGTTGTCATCGGTTCTCAGTGGGGCGATGAGGGTAAGGGTAAGATTGTCGATTGGCTGGCGGAACAGTCCGGCGGGGTGGTCCGCTTCCAGGGCGGGCATAATGCGGGGCATACTTTGGTGGTCGGCGGCAGGAAGACGGTTTTGCGGCTGATTCCCAGCGGTATCCTGCATGAGGGTTTGGATTGTTTTATCGGCTCGGGGGTGGTGGTTTCGCCCTATGCTTTGTTGGGGGAAATTGACGAATTGACTGCGGCCGGTGTGCCGAATGTCGCAGGCCGTCTGAAAATCGCGCCGACCGCCACGCTTATTTTGCCCTATCATATCGCTTTGGACCAGGCGCGCGAGGCTTCCAGGGGCGACCGGAAAATCGGTACGACCGGGCGGGGCATAGGCCCGGCCTACGAGGACAAGGTTGCCCGCCGCGCGGTCCGGATGGTGGATTTGTTCGATGAGGGGCGTTTGGCCGAAAAGGTTGCGGCGAATGTGGCTTTGTACAATATCCAGCTCCAGCACCTGCATGATGCCGCGCCTGTGGATTTTGATGAGGTGATGGCGCAGATTCGCGGTTTTAAAGGCCGCGTTTTGCCCATGATTCACGATGTTGCGCGAACTTTGTACGAGAAAAACCTCAAGGGCGAACGTTTGTTGTTCGAAGGGGCGCAAGGTACGCTGCTGGATATAGATTATGGTACTTATCCCTTTGTTACTTCTTCGAATTGTTCGGCCGGTGCGGCCGCCACGGGTGCGGGTGTGCCGCCGCATATGTTGGGCTATGTGCTGGGGATTGTGAAGGCTTATACGACCCGGGTGGGCGCGGGGCCTTTCCCGACCGAGTTGCTGGACGATACGGGCAGGGGTTTGGCCGAACGCGGCAACGAATTCGGCTCGGTAACGGGGCGGCCGCGCCGTTGCGGCTGGTTTGATGCCGCCGCGCTCAAGCGTTCGATTCAGATTAACGGTATTACGGGGATGTGCATCACCAAGTTGGATGTGATGGACGGTATGCCCGAAGTCAAAATCTGCGTGGGTTATGAGTTTGATGGGCGGCGGGAGGATATTCTGCCCTTCGGCGCGGACGCGGTGGGCAAGTGTGTGCCGGTGTATGAGACGCTGCCCGGTTGGAACGAGCCGACCGCAGGCCTGAAGTCTTTTGACGCGCTGCCGGAAAATGCCAAGCGTTATTTGCGGCGCATAGAGGAAGTGTGCGGCGCGCCGGTTGCGATTGTTTCCACAGGCCCGGACAGGGATGAGACTATTTTGCTGCAACATCCGTTTGGCTGATTTTAAAAGCAAGGCCGTCTGAAAATATAAAAGAATTTCAGACGGCCTTCCGCAAAGCCTTCAACCTGCAAGGCACGCCGCTGCGGATTCAGTTGCGCCGTGCCACGCCGGGCAAAGCGTGAAGAAGAAAATGGGGGATAGGCAGTTCCCAGGCAGCCTGCATATATGATTGAACCAGGAAATACAGACAGTATTGAAATTAAAAGATAATTTGTTGGTGCAATTAGAGCAAAGCAATGGCTCTTTGCGCCATATGCGGGATTATTTACGCCACCTGAAACAGGATTTGAATATCCGGCAAGCCGATGCCTATGAAATTTTGACGGATATCCGCAACGAAACCAAATCCGATGATTTTGAAGATTTTGTTTTGGAAGTGATGGATTTGGTATCCGGCTGGTGTCCCGAACACTTCAAGGTATGGTAGGGATCGCAGGCCGCCTGAAAACATAGGCGTTTTGCAAAAGCGCAGACAGTACAGTTTGTTAATTCACTATATCTTTCGGGGAAAACCATGCAGGACACCATCAACGTAGTTACCTACAACATGCACAAAGGCATGTCGCCGCTGAACCGCAAAGTTCAAGTAAACGGCATGGCGGAAGCTTTGGACGGCTTAAAGCCCGACATCCTGTTTTTACAGGAAGTCCAGGGCAGAAACCTGCCGCGCGAGGCCAAACGTCCCGATTTCCCGGCCAAGCCCCAATACGACCTTATAGGCGACTATCTGGACTACAACAGCAGCTACGGCAAAAACGCCGTCTTTCCACAAAGACACCACGGCAACGCCATATTGAGCAGACTGCCTATACAGACGCGGCACAACCTCAACATCACCGTAAACCGCCTGGAAAAACGCGGCGTCCTACATTGCGAAATCCTGCCCGAGGGCTGGCCGCAACCCATAGTCTGCCTGTGCGCCCACCTAAACCTGCTGGAAACCGACCGCGTAAAACAATACACCGCCATATTCGAATACGTAACAACCTATGTAAACCCGGCCGCGCCCCTGATTCTGGCGGGCGACTTCAACGACTGGCGGCACAAATCCTGCCTAAACATAGGCAAAACCCTGGGCCTGACCGAAGTATTCCTGGAACAGCACGGCAGACTGCCCAAAACCTTCCCCGCAAGACTGCCGGTATTGAGCCTGGACAGAATATACACACGGCATCTGGACGTACTGGCGGCATGGGTGCACAGCGAAGCCCCCTGGCCATACTTGTCCGACCACCTGCCCCTGAGCGCGACCATGAGGCTGCAGGGTTAAAAAAGGCAGGCCGTTTGCGCCTGCCTTACCTCAACCCTTTTTCGTATCGTCGCCGTAATACATCACCCCCAACTTAATAGGCGGGCGGCCTTGCGATTTCCTATGGGCATTCGTATCGCGCAGGGAATAAGCGCAGCCGCAATATTCCTGCTGGTAAAAACGTTCGCGCTTACTGATTTCTATCATACGCGCACTGCCGCCGCCCTTGCGCCAATTAAAATCCCAATAAACCACATCATCATAAGGCTTGGCCGCCCTATGCCCGCAGCCGTTGATTTGATTCATATCCTTCCAGCGCGAAATCCCCAACGAACTCGTAAAGACGGGAAAACCGTTTTCATGGGCATATAGCGCGGCCTTTTCAAAACGCATATCGAAACACATAGTGCAGCGTATGCCCCGTTCCGGCTCAAACTCCATACCCTTGGCCTGCTCAAACCAGATTTTGCGGTCATTCTCATAATCATCGTCTTTATCTATAAACGGAATACCGTGCTTGTCGGCAAAGCGGATATTTTCCTCCTTACGCAACATATACTCCTTGAAAGGATGGATATTGGGATTATAAAAATAAATAGTGTAATCTATTCCGCTGGCAAGCAGGGCTTCCATCACCTCGCCCGAACAAGGGGCGCAGCAGGAATGCAGCAAAACCTTCTTATGCCCCCCGGGCGGGATCAGGACGGGGCGGCTGATGGGGCTGACTTCGGGTTTGGGTCGGGCGGTGTCGGTCATTTTCTTATATTATCGGACGGCCGTACCGCCCGAATCAGTTGTCAAAACCACATATTTTAGGTTAAAGGCCGTTTTGCCGCTATGGTTTTTTCTGATTGGCGATACCCATCAGCAGCGCGAGAATAACCATAATGGACAAAGTCGCCGTACCGCCGTAGCTGACCAGCGGAAGCGGCACGCCGACAACCGGCAGGATGCCGCTGACCATGCCCATATTGACAAAGGCATAACAAAAGAAAGTCATGGTGAGCGCGCCGGCCAGCGTGCGGCTGTACAGATTGGGCGCGCGGGCTGCGATATACAAACCGCGCCCCAATATGACCAAGTAGATAACCAACAACAGGACATTGCCGATCAGGCCGAATTCCTCGCCGTAAACCGCAAAAATAAAATCAGTGGTGGATTCGGGAATATAGTCCAAATGCGTCTGCGTGCCGTTCAACCAACCCTTGCCCCACACCCCGCCCGAACCTATGGCTATCATAGACTGAATAATATGATAACCGTTGCCCAAAGGGTCTTGGGACGGATCTATCAGGGTCAGGATGCGGTTTTTCTGATAATCGTGCAGGCCGTAATACCAAATCAGGGGCAGGGCGCACAAAAATCCCGCTATCGCGGCAAAAATGGCCTTCCACGGCAGCCCGGCAAAAAAAATGACGAATATGCCGGAAGCCATAATCAGCGTGGCCGTACCCAAATCGGGCTGTTTCAAAATAATCGCGCCGGGAATGACCACCAGCACCAATGCAACCAAATAATGATGCCAGCACAAGTTCAATTCATGTTTCTGAAAATAACGCGCAACCATCATGGGCAGGGCGATCTTCATGATTTCGGAAGGCTGCAGCCGCATAACGCCCAAATTTAGCCAGCGGGTAGAACCGTTTACGGTGATACCGAAAAAATGCACGCACACCAGCAGCAGGACACCGACAACATAGGCCGGCAGGGCGAAATCGGCCAAAAACTGCGGGCGGGTACGGGCGATAAACCACAACAAGACGAAACTGATGACGGTGTGCAGGGTTTTGTTTTCCAGCTGCCCGAAATCCTGCCCGTCGGCGGAATAGAGCAGGAACAGGCTCATAATATAGATAACCAGCATACTGTAAAACAGCCAGGCATCCATAGGATGCCAAATAATATGCTTGATTTTTTGAAACAGGTTTTCGTTTTTCATGGTTGGGGCTTTTCGGGTTCGGATGCGGCCGATGCCGGCGCGGCCTCCGGAAGGACGCCGGCGGAACGGTAGGCTTTAGTGATTCCGCCCTCGGCCGGCCTGGACGTTTGGCTGCCCTCCAGCAGCGGGTTGGCCGCCTGCTGTTTCGGGATATTGTCCACCGGTATGTCCCCCTGCCGCATGGTCAGAAGGTAATAATCGCTCAACTGGCGCGCCAGCGGTGCGGCATTTGCCCCCCAGCCGCCGTTTTCCAAAATAACGGCAATCGCGATTTCCGGTTTTTCCAAGGGCGCGAAAGAAATAAACCAGGCATGGTCGCGGTGCTGTTCGGCCAGCGCGGCCGCGTTGTAACTTTTACCCTGGGCGATTTGGACGACTTGCGCCGTTCCCGTTTTGCCGCCCATGCCGTATTTGAGCCCGACACCTATGCGCCGCGCCGTGCCGCCCGGCCGCAGGACTTTGGCCATGGCGGCTTTGACGTATTCGAAATTTTGGCGTTTGAAGGGCAGGATTTCGGACGGCCGGGGGTCGAGCAGGGTGATTTTCTGGTTGTTGTGGTCCAGCAGCTCCTTCACCAAATGCGGCCGGTAGGCCGTGCCGTTGTTGGCCAGCGTGGCGGTGGCGTGCGCCATTTGCAAAGGCGTATAGGCGTTGTAGCCCTGGCCTATGCTGACGGGGACGACCTCGGCGCTGTTCCAGCGGCGGCGTTCGGGCTTGAGCTTGGCAAAACGCTTTTCCTTCCATTGCGGCGAGGGCAGCACCCCGCGATATTCGTTGGGCAGGTCTATGCCCGTGGGTCTGCCGAATCCGAAGCTGGCCAGATAAGGGTACAGCCTCTCTATGCCCATTTCAAAACCCAAACGGTAAAAGAAGGTATCGGACGACACCTGGATGGCCTTGCTCAAATTGGCCGAGCCGTGCCCCCGGCGCACGGAATCGCGAAACTGGTGTTTGGAACCGGGGATGCTCCACGCGCCGGGGGCGGGGACGACCGTGCTTTGGGTCAGCTTGCCGCTTTCAAGCAGGGCCATGCCCATAAAGGGCTTGAAAGTCGAACCCGGGGGATACAGCCCCTGCGTTACCCGGTTAATCAAAGGATGCTGCCAGTCGTTGTTCAATTCCTTCCATTTGTCGCTGTCTATACCGTCTATGAACAGATTGGGGTCGAAGGAGGGATTGGAGACAAAGGCCAACACGCCGCCGGTTTGCGGATTGATGGCCACGATTGCGCCGCGCCTCCCCTTCATCAGCCGCGCGGCTTCCTGCTGCAGGCGGATGTCCATGGCCAGCCTCAGGGTTTGGCCGTTTTTGGGCGGCACGGTTTTCAACACGCGGATGATATTGCCGTAAGCGTCTTTTTCCACTTCCTGATAGCCCGGCACGCCGTGCAGTTGGCGTTCGTAGAATTTTTCCAAACCCGACTTGCCGATATGCGTGCTGCCGCGATACAGGCTTTCCAAATTTTCCTTGGACAAGTTTTCCTGGTCCTTGTCGCTGATGCGGCCTATATAGCCCAAAAAATGGGCGGTCAGCTGGCCGTAGGGGTATTCGCGGAAGGTTCGGGCGTTGATTTCCACGCCGGGGAAACGGTAAAGCTGGGCGGCCAGCCGCGATGCCTCGTCGGGCGTCAGCTTCATTTTCAAGGGGACTTTTTCATAAGAACGGAATTCGGCGCGGAATTTTTGAAAACGTTTCAAATCCGCCTCGGTGATATCGGCAAAGGCTTTCAGGGCTTCCACCGTGTCTTCCAGTTTGCCCGCTATCCGGTTGGGTACGATTTCCAGGGAATAGGCCGGGTAATTGTGCGCCAAAACGACGCCGTTCACATCCACCACTTCGCCGCGTATGGGCGGGGTGGGGATGAGCGAGATGCGGTTGGAGATGGCTTTGGATATGTATTCCTCGTGCTTTAGGACCTGCAGGTAGACGAAGCGGGCAAACAGGGCGCAAAACATGATGAGGATAAACAGGAAGGCCACGATGATCCTGATGCGGAAATCGCGCTGGATGGCGGCGTTGTCGCTGCCTGATTGCGGATAGTGTCGGGGTGTCTTCATCGGCGGCGGCGTAGGTTTGAAACGGACAACATGATTTTGTTCAGCATGGGCCAGAGCAGTGCGCCGATTAAGGGGGCGAGCAGGCCCAGCCACCCCGTCAGGCGGTGCGTATAGAGCAACCGCGCCAGCATGAGGAAGATTTGGTTGCCCATCAGGGCGACAAATACGGCCACGGCCTGAAAACCGTAGCTTTGCAAGACGATGTAACGCTGATATTTGTGTATAAAAAATGTCATCAGCATATAAGACAGGGCGTGCAGCCCCAAAAGGGAGGTGATGCCTATATCCAGCAGGATGCCGCAGGAGAAGGCCGTAATGATGCCTACCGTCTGCGGCCGGTTGATGGTCCAATACAGCAGCATCATGGCGGTCCATTCGGGCAGCCAGGCGTAAGATTCGACCGGGAAGGGCATCAAATCGATCAGCAGCGCGACGGCGAAGGAAGATGCTATCATCCCCTTGGGCAGGCGGTTGTAAAAATCATTGAAATCGGTCATGTGTCTTTACGGCGGCGGTGCATGGGCGGCATCTTTTTGCGGCAGGATCAGGACGTACCGGCTGCTGCGCGTCTGCGCCAATGCAAGCAGCGTGGTGCGGTAGTAGGGTGTGCCGGATGCGCGTTGCGCGGTCAGCACTCTGGCCACGGGTATGCCTGCAGGATATACGGAATCCAGGCCGGACGTAACCAGGATGTCGTCGGGCCTGAGGTCGGCATCGGTGGGGAAATAGCGCAGCCTGACCTGGCTGCCGTCGCCGTAAAGCAGGCTGCGCACGCCTGTCCTTTCCACCATGACGGGGATGACGGAGCGGCCGTTGGTCAGTATGGTCAGTTCTGCGCTGAAGGGCTGCACTGAGGTCAGCTGCCCTATCAGGCCGTTTTGGTCTATGACCGCATCCCCGGCCTTCAGGCCGTCCGTGCCGCCTTTGTTGATGATCAGTTTGTCGGACAGGGGGTCTTTGCCGTTGGAAACCACTTCCGCCGCTATGCTGTCGGCTACGCCGTTTTCGGTCAGGTGGCTGAGTTTTTTCAATTCGGCCAGCTCCAGTTTTTGGATGGAGGTCTGCCGGACGGCGATTTTCAGGCGCGTGTTTTCTTCCTGCAGGCGTTTGTTTTCGTCCAGCAGTTGTTTTTGCGACTGCATGAAGTCGCTGCCGTATTCGTAAAAGCGCACGGGCTGGTTGGCCAGCCACTGCAGCGGCTGTATGGCCGTGGAAAGGTGGCCCCTCAGTTGCTGTACCGCCGCATAGCGGTTGTCCAGCACCATGAGTATGATGCTGACCAGGGACAGGGCCGCCAGCCTGCCGGCGGGGCGGACGCGTTCGCGGGTGAAGCTCGGGCGTTTGGACATGGCGCGTCCTCGGCTGGTTAGGGGTTGGGGGCAAAGATGGAGTTCATTTTGCCTATCATGTCCAGGGAGCGGCCCGTGCCGCGCGCCACGCAGGTCAGGGGGTTTTCGGCTATCATGACCGGCAGGCCGGTCTCTTCGGCCAGAAGCCTGTCCAGCCCTTTGAGCAGCGCGCCGCCGCCGGTCAGTACCAGGCCGCGTTCGGCTATGTCCGCGCCCAGTTCGGGCGGGGTTTTTTCCAGGGCGGTTTTGACGGATTGGACGATTTGGCTGATGGGCTCGCCTATGGCTTCCAGTATTTCGTTGGACGAGATGGTGAAGGAGCGCGGGATGCCCTCGGCAACGTTGTGGCCTTTGACTTCGATTTCTTTGACTTCCAGGCCGGGAAAGGCCGTGCCTATGTCTTTTTTGATGTTTTCGGCGGTGATTTCGCCTATCAGCATGCCGTAGTTCCGGCGCACATAGCCTATGATGGCATCGTCAAATGCGTCGCCGCCCACGCGCACGGAATGGGAATAGACTACGCCGGACAGGGACATTACGCCCACTTCGGTCGTGCCGCCGCCTATGTCCACCACCATGGAGCCGGTGGGTTCTTCTATGGGCAGCCCCGCGCCTATGGCCGCCGCCATGGGTTCTTCTATCATGTATACGGCGGATGCGCCCGCCGCCTCGGCCGAGTCGTGGATGGCGCGCCTTTCGACCTGGGTGGAGCCGCAGGGCACGCAGATGACGATGCGCGGGGTGGCGGCCAGGCGGCTGTTGGTTACTTTTTTGATGAAATATTTGAGCATCTTTTCGGTGATGTTGAAGTCGGCTATCACGCCGTCCTTCATGGGCCGTATGGCCTTTATGGTCCCCGGGGTGCGGTTGAGCATTTTTTTCGCGTCTGTACCCACGGCGCGGATGAAGTTCCTGCCCGTGGCAAGGTCGGTTTCCATGGCGACTACGGAAGGCTCGTCCAGTATGATGCCTTTGCCTTTGCTGTAAATCAGGGTGTTGGCTGTGCCAAGGTCTATGGCCAAATCATTGGAAAAGTAACGGGTGATGAATCGTGGAAACATGGAAAATCCTGTACGACGGTATGGTTTGAATATATTTTCAGACGGCCACGACCTAGCGGGGATGCCGTCTGAACGGGGAGTCGTCATGCCTAGGCGCGGTTTTTCGGTTATAATCCCGCGCTTATGCCGCAAACGCGCAATGATACCCTAAATCGCGGGTATTGCTAATCATAATTTTGAGGAAATTTGCATGGCTTTGACGATGCCCGATGTTGAAAAGATTGCCAGGTTGTCCCGTTTGAGTTTGTCCGCCGAGGAAAAGGGGCAGATGCTTGGCGCGTTGAACGGCCTGTTCGACCTGGTGGAGGGGATGCGGGCGGTGGATACCGAAGGGGTAGAACCCATGACGCACCCGCACGGGGAGGCTTTGCGCCTGCGCGATGACCTTGTAACCGAAACCGACCGTGCGGCCGAATACCAGGCCTGCGCGCCCGATGTCCGCAACCGGCTGTATATCGTCCCGCAGGTGATTGAAGAATAAGCCGCTTTTTTAATTTCCGACCAAAAGTCTCTCACACCGACATATCCATCATGATTCCATACACGCTTAAACAGGCCGGCGAAATGCTGCGGGGGAAACAAATTTCCGCCCTGGAGCTGGCGCAGGAATATCTGGCCGCCATAGATGCGGAAAATCCCGCCATTAACGCATACATCACATTAAACCACGAGGCGACGCTGGCCGAGGCGCGTGCCGCCGACGCGCGTTTGGCGGCGGGCGGGGGCGGCATCCTGACCGGCGTGCCTGTCGCCTACAAGGACATCTTCTGCCACAAGGGCTGGCGCACGGCCTGTTCCAGCAAAATGCTGGACAACTTTGTCTCGCCCTATACGGCAACCGTGGTGCAAAACCTGGCAGACGCGGGCATGG
This sequence comes from Neisseria sp., assembly GCA_030530545.1. Taxonomy (GTDB): domain Bacteria; phylum Pseudomonadota; class Gammaproteobacteria; order Burkholderiales; family Neisseriaceae; genus Neisseria. Next base: position 14,090 of record JAUMUU010000004.1, read on the forward strand.
TTACGCTGGGGCGCACGAATATGGACGAATTCGCCATGGGTTCGACCAACGAAAACTCATTTTACGGGCCTGCGCGCAACCCTTGGAACACCTCCCGCGTGCCGGGCGGCTCGTCCGGCGGTTCGGCTGCGGCCGTGGCCGCGCGCCTGACACCGGCCGCCCTGGGTTCGGATACGGGCGGGTCCATACGCCAGCCCGCGTCGCATTGCGGGATTACCGGCATCAAACCCACCTACGGCATCGTTTCGCGCTTCGGCATGGTGGCCTATGCCTCCAGTTTCGACCAGGCGGGCCCCATGGCGCAGACGGCGGAAGACTGCGCCCTGCTTTTGAACGCCATGGCCGGATTTGACGAACGCGATTCGACCAGCCTGCAAAGGGATAAGGAAGACTACACCCGCGATTTGAACCGCCCGCTCAAAGGCACTAAGGTCGGCCTGCCCAAAGAATATTTCGGCGGCGGCGCAAGCGCGGACGTGGAGGCGGCCCTGCAGTCCGTCCTTGCCTTATTGGAGGGCTTGGGGGTGCAGACCGTGGAAGTATCCCTGCCGCATACCGCCTTGTCCATCCCCGCCTATTATGTGCTGGCCTCGGCCGAAGCCAGCACCAACCTTTCCCGCTATGACGGCGTGCGCTACGGCCACCGCGCCCGGCAGTTTGCCGATTTGGACGAAATGTATAGCCGTTCGCGCGCCGAGGGTTTCGGCAGCGAGGTCAAGCGGCGGATTATGATAGGCACTTATGTATTGAGCCACGGCTATTACGATGCCTATTATCTGAAGGCGCAAAAACTCCGCCGCCTGGTGTCCGGGGATTTTCAGACGGCCTTCGAACAATGCGATTTCATCTTGGCCCCGACCGCCCCGACCACCGCGCCCGCAATCGGCGGCAACACCGGCGACCCGGTGCAAACCTACTTGAGCGACATTTACACCATAGCCGTCAATCTGGCCGGACTGCCCGCGCTGACCCTGCCTGCAGGCCTGGGCGCGGACGGGCTGCCGGTGGGCGTGCAGCTCATAGGCGGATATTTTTCCGAAGCCCGGCTTTTGGGGGCGGCGCATCAGGTGCAACTGAACAGCGGCTGGCATACCGCCATGCCGCCACGGTAAGGCGCGGGGTTTGTATTTCAGCTAATTTTTGAAAGAATATTTATGGTTTGGGAAACGGTAATCGGGTTGGAAATACACGTCCAACTCAATACGCGGTCTAAAATTTTCAGCGGCGCGTCCACGGCGTTCGGCGCACCGCCCAACGCCCATGCCGGCGTGGTCGAATGCGCCATGCCGGGCGCATTGCCGGTAATGAACCGCGCAGTGGTGGAAAAAGCCGTCAAACTGGGTTTGGCCCTGGGGGCGGTCATCAACCGCAAAAACGTCTTCGACCGCAAAAACTATTTTTACCCCGACCTGCCCAAAGGCTATCAAATCAGCCAACTGGCTTTGCCCATAGTCGAACACGGCAGGCTGGAAATCGCCTTGGGCGACGGAGTGAAGGTCATCAACATTACCCGCGCCCACATGGAGGAAGACGCGGGCAAATCGGTACACGAAGGCTTGGAAGGAGCGACCGGCATAGACCTGAACCGCGCCGGCACGCCGCTGTTGGAAGTGGTGTCCGAACCCGAAATGCGTTCCGCCGCCGAAGCCGTGGCCTACGCCAAAGCCCTGCACGGCCTGGTAACGTGGCTGGACATCTGCGACGGCAATATGGCGGAAGGCTCGTTCCGCGTCGATGCCAACGTGTCCGTGCGCCCGAAAGGACAGGCGGAATTCGGCACGCGCCGCGAAATCAAAAACCTCAACTCCTTCCGCTTTTTGGAACAGGCCATCAATTACGAAGCGGAAGCGCAAATCGAAATCTTGGAAGACGGCGGCAAAGTGCAGCAGGCCACCATGCTGTTCGACCCCGACAAGGGCGAAACCCGCGTCATGCGCCTGAAAGAAGACGCGCACGACTACCGCTACTTCCCCGACCCCGACCTGCCCCCCGTGGTGGTTTCGGACGGACTGATCGCACAGGTGAAGGCGCAAATGCCCGAACTGCCCTCGGAAATGGCGGCCAGGTTCGTGGCCGATTACGGCGTGTCGGATTATGACGCGCGCCTGCTGACGGCCGGACGCGGGCAGGCGGCTTATTTCGAAGAAGCGGCAAAAGCCTGCAATCAGGGCAAGCTGACGGCAAACTGGATGAACGGCGAATTGGCCGCCGCCTTAAACCGCGAGGGTTTGGAATTGTCCGGCAGCCCGATTACCGCCCCGCGCCTGGCCTCGCTGATAGCCAAAATCGCCGACGGCACATTAAGCGGCAAGCTGGCGAAAAAGGCCTTTGAGGCCATGTGGGAGGAACGCGAAGCCACCATAGCGGAAATCATAGAAAAACACGGCCTGCAGCAGATGACCGACACCGGCGCGATTGAGAAAATCGTGGACGATGTTTTGGCCGCCAACGCCAAGTCTGTGGAAGAATTCAAATCCGGCAAGGAAAAGGCCTTTAACGCGCTGGTGGGCCAGGTGATGAAGGCCAGCAAGGGCAAGGCCAACCCGCAGCAGGTGCAGGAATTGTTGAAGGCAAAACTGGGGGGCGCGTAATGTTGGGACATAAGGCTGAAAAAGGCGGCATCCTCGCCGTATTGGCAGTCCTGTTGCTGCCTGCGCCCGTTTGGGCGGAGGGTTTGGGGGCATCCGATGCCGGTTATTACGCACTGATTACCCCCGATGGCCGCCAATCGCCCTCCCAGATGCATTATTACTTGAAAAACGGGCAGTGGGTGATGGACGGCAAGTTGAAAAACGGCGGCTGGTATGAGGTTTGCGGCGGCACGGGCGAATGCCGCCTGCGTCCTTCGTCAAAGGAGGATATGCGCTCATGGCAGGCCGAACTGCCCGATGATGCCCGTCCGCTGCCCTTTGCCTGTATCAACAATATCGCTTTTGCCTTTTGCCGCAGCGGCACGGCGGAAAGTCCGGCCTATTGGTGGTTTACCTTTAAAACCCCCGAAGTACCCCGGCAGTATGTTTTCAGGTTGAAACGCCTTGATTGAGGATGGGGAAGGATGAGATGCTTTACGGTTGCCGCGACCTGCCTGTTTTTGGCGGGCTGCGGTTTTCATTTGAAGGGCGCGCAGGTTTACGACAATCTGCCCGTGCGTAATTGGTATGTGTCCGGCGGGGATTTGCAGCAGCAGTTGGAAAGCGCGCTCAGGCGGGCGGACGGCCTGCCCGTGGCGGCCAAAGACGCGCAGGCTTCGCTGGTTGTCAATAGTGTGGATGAGAAAAAGGCTGTGTGGGTGATTACCCGCGCGGCTTTAATCAATGAATATCTGCTGGTGTTGGATGTGAAGGCCGAGGTGGTGCGCGACGGGAAAAGCGAACCCGTGTCTGTGCTGGTGCGGCGGCGTTTGGAATATGCCGACAGCGAGGTGTTGGGCAAGCAGGAAGAAGAGGCGATGATTTGGCGGGAAATGCGCGAAGAGGCGGCGCAGCAGTTGGTGCGGCGTTTGGCTTTCCCCAAGTTTGCCGCACAGGGTAGGGAGGAGGTTGGGCCCTAGTCGGGCGTATCGGGTATGGCTATTCAGGATATAGGGCGGTTTTCGCCCGCTTCTTCTGCTTTGAAGCCGCTTTATGTGTTTCACGGGGAAGAGGATTTGCTGCGTATGGAGGCTTTGGCCGCTTTGAGGGCGGCCGCCCGCGAACAGGGTTATGCCGAAAGGGTGGCTTATACGGCGGAAACGGCCTCGGATTGGGACGGTTTGGGCGAGGTGCTGGCGGGGGCGGGGCTGTTTGCGGATTTGCGCCTGTTGGAAATCCATGTCCCCAACGGCAAGCCGGGCAAGGCCGGGGGGGATGCCTTGGCTGATTTGGCGCGGAATATGCCCGAGGGGACGGTGGCCGCCGTGGTGCTGCCCAAGTTGGAAAAGGCGCAGCTCCAGTCCAAGTGGTTTTCCGCCCTGGCGCAACACGCCGTGGTTTTGGAAGCCAAGGCGGTCGGCGCGGCGGCACTGCCCGCGTGGCTGAAGGGGCGTTTGAAAAGGAAGGGGCTGGATATTGAGGACGATGCGCTTTCCTTGTTCGCCCAAAGGGTTGAGGGCAATCTTTTGGCGGCCAACCAAGAAATTGAAAAGCTGGCCCTGCTGCATCCGCAAGGCGGGGTGGTGGGTGTGGCCGAGGCGGAGCAGGCGGTGGCCGATGCGGCAAGGTTTGATGTTTTTCAACTGGCGGCGGCCTGGATGGGCGGGGACGCGGCGCGGACGGCCCGGCTGTTGGAAGGGCTGGAGGCGGAGGGGGGCGAGCCGGTCTTGCCTTTGTGGGCCTTGGCCGAGGATGTGAGGGTGTTGATACGGCTGGCGGCGGCCATGCGCCAGGGGCGGGATGCGGGGGAGATGAAGAATGCCCTGCGGCTGTGGGGGGAGAAGCAGAAGTTCGCACAGGCGGCCGCCGGCAGGATTTCCATCGGCCGCCTGATTGCCGCCCTGCAGGAATGCGCGCGCATAGACCGTTTGATCAAGGGCGCGGAACAGGGCGACGCTTGGGCGGCCTTGCGGCAATTGGCCTGCGGTTTGGCCGTCTGAATGGTGCAGGCCGCCATTATAATTGTGTGCCGAAAGTTGTGATTCGGTTTACAATCCGCCTTTCGGCCGCCCGGCCGGAAACTGAAACAGGATGGTTTATGGAATTGTTGAAGATGTTTTTGAAACCGGCAACGGTTATCCGTTTGTCGGTTATCGCCGCCGCAATCATAGGCATTTTGGTGCTTTTCGGTGTCAGGTGGTGGGTCGCGATTTTGAGCGTGCTGATTTTGATTGCCGCCTTGCTGTTCGGCACGGTGTGGGTGTTCAAGCGGCAGCAGAGGGAATTTGTCGCGCGTTTGAAATCGTTTAACATAGATGCCCAAAGCGGCAGGGTGAATCCGGCCGATTTGCGCCGCATGTACAACAGCGGCGGGCAAGCGCAAAAGGATGCGGTGATGATTTACTGCATGGCCAACAACAACTGCCCCGAAGCCGAGGCGCATAAGGCGTTTAAGGAAATGTCGGCCTTCAATCCCAAGGCGCGGCAGGAGCAGCAGAAAATGATGCAGCAGATGCAGGCGCAGCAACGCAAGGGCAAAGGCAAGGGGCGGGGCGGCTTCCGTTGATTTGATTGCCGTTTGATGCCGGGCCGTCTGAAAGCCGTTTCAGGCGGCCTTTTTCGGGAAAACTTTATGTATGACGTAAACACACACGACGTGCGGCGTTTTTTTGCCAAAGTTTGGCAACAACGCCTGAACCCCCTGCAGCTGGATGCCCTACAGCAAAAAGCCCTGCGCATAATCGAGGCGCACAGCGAATATGCCAAATATCTGGAAAACGTAGAAGACTACCTGGACAAAGAATGGACACCCGAGGGCGGCGAGGAAAACCCCTTTTTGCACCTGTCGCTGCATCTGTCGGTACAAGAACAAGCCGCGATAGACCAACCCCCCGGCATACGGGCTGTTTACGAAACCCTGTGCGGCCGCCACGGCGGGGACTGGGTAAGTGCCGAACACCTGATGATAGAGGCACTGGCCGAAACCGTTTGGGAAGCGCAGCGTTACGGCAGGGGGCTGGATGTCAATGCCTACATGACCAGATTGCGCCGCCTAATCGGCCTGGGGCAGGAAGACCAGGCGAGGATCAACCCGCACGAGGTCGGGCAGCAAGGCTGAACACCGCCCGTGAAACGGGCGGTAGGTATTTTCACTGCGGCCTGACGGTTTGCCCGTTGATTTTCAGCCCCGTCAGCTGCAAATCATAACGCTTGCCGTCGTCGGCATAAACAATCTCGGCCGGAATATTGCCCCAAGCCGGAGCAAAAGAATAATACACCGTATCATCGCCGCGCTGGACGCGGTAACGGTTTATCTCTGTTTCACCGCCGCCGAAACGGTATTTGGCAGCCCCGGCCTTGGCCAAACCGCCGACCTTGTAAATCCGCTTGCCGTTGGTAATCCGCAAACCGGAGGGCAGCCGTCCGTCCGTGGCGGCAAGCTGCCAGGCCAGCGAAAAAAGATCCAAAACCTGCCCGGCCGCATTTTCGGTCTGCCTGCCGCCCTCCCTGCCGTAACTGATCTGGCCGTTGCGCAAATCGGCAGAGGCATAAATTTTGCCCTTGCGTATGTCCTTATAATAAGACATATTCAAAACATTGCCGCTGACCGTCCCCCCGCTTTCAAAGCGGAAATTGTACATAGGCACCTTAATGACGGACACAATTTTATAACTGTTGCCCTGGCGGGTAAAAGTCATAGTGGCGGGAATGCCGTAAGGGCCGCTGTATTGCAGTTCGGCCGACAGGGGCAGCTCGGCGCACAGGGCGGGGGCGGCCGCAACCGCCATCAAAACAGAAATGACAAATTTCATGCGATTTCCTTATCGGTTGGGAGGGCGCGGACTGCGGCGAAAGGTCAGGCCAAAAACTGCCCGTCCCCATCCGCCTGCAGGCCTCCCGTAACACGGTTGCCGCAAATCTTCAGACGGCCCGCGACAAAATCCGCCACCGCGCGGGGCAACAGCCGGTGTTCCACCTTCAAAACACGGGCGGCGACATCATCGGGCGTATCCCCGTCCAAAACCGGCACCGCGCCCTGCGAAATCACCGGGCCGCAATCTAACTCCGCCGTAACGAAATGCACCGTGCAGCCCGCAACGCGGCAACCGGCCTCCAGCGCGCGCCTGTGCGTATCCAGGCCGGGGAAGGCGGGCAAAAGCGAAGGATGGATATTAATCAGCCGCCCCTGATAACGGGCGCAAAATTCCGGAGTCAAAATACGCATAAACCCCGCCAAAACCACCAAATCCGGGGCATAAGCGTCTATCTTCCCCATCATGGCCGCATCAAAGGCCGCACGGTCGGCAAACCGGCGGTGGTCCACCACATCCGTGTCTATACCGCGTTCCCTGGCCCAGGCCAAACCGGCCGCATTTTCATCATTACTCAAAACCGCGCGCACCGCCGCACCGGGGATATCGGCCTCGGCCACCGCCATCATATTGCTTCCGCGCCCCGAAATCAAAATAACCACATTCTTCATCAAAACCTCCTTCACGGTTGGAAACCCGTATTCCTCACGGGCGGACAAAGCGCAAAACAGCCTCCCGGTTGGACGGCGAAAACACCTTTCCGGCGGCTTCCCCGGCGGGCAGCCACAAAAAATCCGTATGTTCTGCGGACAATTTTATCGGAGAATAAGGCGGAATGGCGGCGGAAAACAAATGCTCCGTATTGCGGGTCGTACCCTGGGGATAGCGGTGCAGCCAATGGGCATAAATATCGTATACGACACTGAATTGCCAATCGACCACCCCGCCTTGGGACAAGGCCAGGCCCGTTTCCTCCCACACCTCGCGCATAGCGGCCTGCATCAGGGTTTCGCCCGGCTCTATACTGCCCGTAACCGACTGCCAATATCCCGGTTTGTCGGCACGTTCCAGCAAAAGGACGTTTCCGCCCCCGTCGTGCAAAACGACCAGCACGGAAACCGGTTGTTTGAGTGGTTTCATCAAAAAAACCTTAACGTTTGAATCCCCGGCAGGGTTTTCCGCCGCGACACGGGCGGGGATGCCGGAAGCGGACGGGAAATGCAAACAAGCCGTTATTGCTAACGGCTTGCGAAAATTAAGCTGATTTTCCGGCAAACTGCCGATTTCTGGTGCCCAGGAGAAGACTCGAACTTCCACACCCGTGAGGATACCAGCACCTGAAGCTGGCGCGTCTACCAATTCCGCCACCTGGGCAATCAATTTTTCGAAATTAAGAACACACAAAAAGCAAACTATGCCCAGGAGAAGACTCGAACTTCCACACCCGTGAGGATACCAGCACCTGAAGCTGGCGCGTCTACCAATTCCGCCACCTGGGCTTTACTTTTTATTCCGCTTTGCGTTAAAGTGTAACGCTTGGCAGAAGCCGCGTATTATATATTTTAACAACAGAATGTCAATGATAAAAATGAAGAAAAAAACCAACCCTTTGAGTCTACGCGAAAAAGACCCGTTTTTGTCCCGCGAGCAACAACGTTACGAACACCCCCTGCCCAGCCGCGAATGGATAATCCGCGTTTTGGACAAAGAAGGCGTGCCGTTGGCCATGCCCGATTTGGCGGCCAAACTATCGATTACCGAAGAAGAATACGTCTTTTTCGAACGCCGCCTCAAAGCCATGGCGCGCGACGGGCAGGTATTGATTAACCGGCGCGGCGCGGTATGCGCGGCAGAAAAACTGGAGCTGGTCAAATGCCGCGTGGAGGCGCACAAAGACGGCATAGGCTTTGCCGTCCCCTTGGGGCAGCAGCCCAAGCAAAACGATTTCATACTGTATGAAAGGCAGATGCGCGGCCTGATGCACGGCGACATCGTTACCGTGCGCCCGGCAGGGACGGACAGGCGCGGGCGCAGGGAAGGGCAGGTGCTGGACATCATAGAACGCGGCCGCAGCGACGTGGTCGGCCGCTTCTATATAGAAAGGGGCGTGGCGATTCTGGAGGCGGAAGACAAACACATCAACCAGCCCATCTTGCTCGAACCCGAATCCGTCGCCGCCTTCAAGCCCCGGCCCGGCCAAGTGGTTTCGGCCGTAATTGAAAGTTACCCCAACAACCACCAGCCCGCCGTGGCGCGCCTGACCGAAGTGGTGGGCGATTACGCCGACAGCGGGATGGAAATCGAGATTGCGCTGCGCAAACATCACCTGCCGCACGAATTTGGCGAAGGCTGCAAAAAGGCCGCCGCCAAAATCCCCGCCAAAGTAAGGGCTGCCGATATAAAAGGCAGGGTGGATTTGCGCGACCTGCCCCTGCTGACCATAGACGGCGAAACCGCGCGCGATTTCGATGACGCGGTATTCGCCCAAAAGCAGGGTCGCAATTACCGGCTGGTGGTGGCGATTGCCGATGTCAGCCATTATGTGCGGCCCGATGACGATATAGATAAGGACGCTTATCTGCGTTCGACCAGCGTTTACTTCCCGCGCCGCGTGATTCCCATGCTGCCGGAAAACCTCTCCAACGGGATTTGCTCGCTCAATCCCGATGTGGAACGCCTGTGCATGGTATGCGACATGACGATTACCTATACGGGCAATGTGAAGGAATACACTTTTTATCCGGCGGTAATGCGTTCGCACGGCCGCCTGACCTACACGCAGGTGTGGCGGTGGCTGCAGGAGGGCGGGGCTTTGCCCCAGGCCGAATCGGAAGGTGCGGCAGATTCCCTGCGGGTGTTATATAAAGTATTCCAAATCCTGCAAAACCGGCGCAAAAAACGCGGGGCTATGGAATTTGAAACCACAGAAACGCAAATGCTGTTTGACGACAAAGGCAAGATTGAAAAGATAGTGCCGCTGGTCCGCAACGACGCACACAAGCTGATAGAGGAATGTATGTTGGCGGCCAATGTCTGTGCGGCGGATTTTTTGTTGAAAAACAAGCATCCCGCATTATTCCGCAATCATCTTGGCCCCACCGAGGAAAAACTGGCCGCCCTGCGCGAACGGCTGGCCCTGCTGGGTTTGTCCATGGGCGGCGGGGACAGCCCCACGCCCAAAGATTATGCGGCGGTAGCCGATGCGGCGGCGGACAGGCCGGACAGGGAATTGGTGCAGACCATGCTGCTGCGTTCCATGCAGCAGGCGGTTTACGAACCGCATAACGAGGGACATTTCGGTTTGGCCTATGCCCATTACGCCCATTTCACCTCGCCCATACGCCGCTATCCGGATTTGATGGTGCATAGGGCCATCAAGGCGGTTTTGGCGGGCAAGGTTTACGAACCTGCTTCCTGGCAGGAAGCGGGCGTGCATACCTCCATGTGCGAACGAAGGGCGGACGAGGCCTCGCGCGACGTGGAAGGCTGGCTGAAAACTTATTATATGCAGGACAAGGTGGGGGAGGTTTTCAGCGGCAGGATTTGCAGCCTGGCCAATTTTGGGCTGTTTGTAGAATTGGACGACATCTATATCGAAGGGTTTGTCCACATCAGCGAGTTGGGCGAGGATTATTTCAATTACCGCCCCGAGGTGATGCGTATAGAAGGCGAACGCAGCGGCGTGCGCTTTGCCATGGGCGACCGTGTTACGGTGATGGTGGCGCGGGCCGATTTGGACACCAGCAAGATTGATTTGCGGCTGATTTCCGGCGGCAGCAAGGGGCGCGGGCGCAAAAAAGCGGCGGCCGTGCAGCAGCAAAAGCCTGCTCCGGCGCAAGAAACGCAGGGCAAGGCCGGCAAAAAGAAAAAGGCGGCAAAACCAAAATCCGAAACGGCCAAATCCGGCAAGTCCGGGGATAGGAAAAAAGGGAAGAAGGCCTGAATATAGTGGATTAAAACCGCAAGCCCGCCATGTTTAAAAATAAAGGCTTCAAAATGGAAGTTTATGAAATAATAGAATATTTCATCAAGCTAAGGGACGGGCAGGCCACGAATGACAAAGTCTGTAAAGCGGGTTTGGATATTTCCTTAAAACAATCCAAGTTAGGCATAGTATTCAGTTTGCTACTGAAGGAAAATATCCTGATGCAGGATGACAATGACGAAATTGTTTTGGAGTTAATCATAAATCGGCAAGACTTAACAGGAAGGTCGGAGATATATGATTCGAAAGGAAATTATTACTTAAAAGACGCGGATGTGAATATCTGTGACGAATATATCGCCCATTTGGCGCAATCAGTCCGCCTTGCCATAGGCGATATCGCCGGAAATACGCAAGGCCGTCCAAACGGCTCTTACCCGATAAGCAAAACCACCTGAACCTGCCCCTTAAAAACCGGTTTGTACGGCTATTAAGGGGCGGTTGGTTTGCGTCAATCGTCTTCCTGCCCGCAAATCATAGTGCCTATCCCCATATCGGTGAAGATTTCCAACAGGATGACGTTGGGGGTGCGCCCGTCTATGATGTGGACGGCCTTCACCCCGCCCACGGCGGCCTCTATGGCCGAACCGATTTTGGGCAGCATGCCGCCGCTCAATGTGCCGTCCGCAATCAGGCCTGCAATTTTCGCCGGGGTGAGCCTGGTCATCAGATTGCCGTTTTGGTCTTGAACGCCGGGGGTATTGGTCATCATGATGAGTTTTTCCGCTTTGAGTTCTTCGGCCAGTTTGCCCGCCACCCAGTCGGCGTTGATGTTGAAGGCTTCGCCGTTTTCGCCCACGCCTATGGGCGCGATGACGGGGATGTAGCCGTTTTGCATGATGTCGTCTATGAGGGTGGTGCTTATGCCCTCTACTTTGCCGACTTGGCCTATATCCACGCCTTTTTGTTCGGGGGTATCGACCAGCAGTTTGGATGCGCGGATAAAGCCGCCGTCCCGCCCCGTGATGCCGACCGCCTTGCCGCCGCTTTGGTTGATGAGGGATACGATTTCCTTATTGACGCGGCCGCCCAATACCATTTCGACTATGTCCATGGTTTCGCCGTCCGTTACCCGCATACCCTGTACAAATTCGCCCTGTTTGCCGATTTTTTGCAGCATTTCGTTAATCTGCGGCCCGCCGCCGTGGACGACGACGGGATGGATGCCCACCAGTTTCAACAGGGTGATGTCGCGGGCGAAGCCTTGTTTGAGCGCGGGTTCGGTCATGGCGTTGCCGCCGTATTTGATGACGAAGACGCTGCCGGCAAAGCGGCGGATATAGGGCAGTGCCTCAGTCAGGATGCGCGCCTTGACGGCCGGGGTGATGACGGTGATAGGGTCGTGGCAGTGTTCGTCCGTATTATGCATGATTCCTCCTGTGGGTCCTGTGGCCTAATTTAAGATGTAACGGCGCACGGCCGCGTTGTGTTCTTCCAGCGTGTGGCTGAATACGCTGGCCCCGCTGCCGTCCATGCGCGAGACAAAATACAGGTATTTGGCATCGGAAGGGTGGGCGGCCGCCTCCAATGCGGCGCGGCCGGGCAGGGAAATGGGGGTGGGCGGCAGGCCGCCGCGCGTATAGGTGTTGTAGGGGGTGTCTTCCTGCAGGTCGGCTTTGCGGATTTTGCCGCTGTATTTGTCGCCCATGCCGTAAATTACCGTCGGGTCGGTTTGCAGGCGCATGCCGATATTGAGACGGTTGGCGAATACGGCCGATATGTCGCGGCGGTCGGAGGGCAGGCCGGTTTCTTTTTCTATGATGCTGGCCATTATCAGCATTTCGTAGGGGGTTTGGTAGGGCAGGCCGGGTTTGCGCCCCTCCCATGCGCGTTTGAGGTTTTTCTGCATATGGGCATAGGCCAGGCGGTAAACCTGCAAATCGCTGCCGCCCAATTCGATTTCGTAGCTGTCGGGGGCGAACAGGCCCTCGGGGTCGGCATGGGTGTTTTGCGGGTCTATTGCCTGTAAAAGTTTTTCGTTGCCCCAGGTTGCGGTTTCGTGGTCCAAGTCTTGGTTGCGGTTTATGAGTTCGCGCATTTGGGCAAAACGCACTCCTTCTATAATTCTGACTGTAACCGTATCCGGCCTGCCCTGCAGGCGTTTGGCCAGTTCCCAGGCCGACAGGCGCTGCGGCAGGCGGTAGGTGCCGGCGCGGATTTGCCCCGTGCCGGCCAGGTGGGCCGCCGCCAGCAGTGCGGCACGGTTGTGTATGATGCCGTCTGCGGCCAGTTTGCGGCTCACGGCGGACATGCCCTGCCCCTTGGTGATTTTCAGGCGGTATTCGCCGCTGTGTTGTTTGGGGGCGAATATTGATGCGGCCAGGGCTGCCGCTGCGGCCGCCGACACCAGCAGCAGGACGGTGGTCGGTTTTTTCATCAAAATTTCCTTAATGGTTGAAACCCCGCCCTTCGGGGCGGTAGGTTTGTCGAAACATCAAAACCCTCCCGGCAGTCGGGGCGCGCCCGGTGCGGCGGGGTATATGGGGTATGGCATGGTATCCTTTTCTAAGGGTCTGTGGCGGGCTGCGGCCGATTATAGCATTTCCCACGGTTTTGCCCCGCCGCCCTGGTATGCCGTGTTGAAACGCGGTTGCGGGGTGTGTCAAAATATAACGGTTTGATGATGGGAGGTCGGAATATGGGCGGGGATGTTTGGCGGGACGGCCGCTGGCAGGGGGCAAGGCAGTTGTTTTCGCCCAATTATGCGGCGCGGCCTGATGGCGGGTCTGTTGATTTGGTAGTCATACACAATATTTCCCTCCCGCCTTTCGAGTATGGGTCGGACGCGGTGGAAAGGTTGTTCACCAATAGTTTGGAAGCGGGGGGGCATCCGTTTTTTTCGGCGATAAGGGATTTGCGGGTGTCCAGTCATTTTTTGATTAGGCGCGGCGGCGAGGCGGTGCAGTTCGTTTCTTGCAACGATATGGCTTATCATGCGGGTGTTTCTTCGTTTTCGGGGCGGGACGGGTGCAATCGTTTTTCGGTAGGCATAGAGTTGGAAGGCTGTGATTTCGAGCCGTTTGCCCGGGCGCAATATTTGACGCTGCACAGGCTGTTGGCGGCTTTGCACGGGCGTTATCCTATACGCGCGGTATGCGGCCACAGCTATATCGCGCCGGACAGGAAAAGTGATCCGGGTCATTTTTTTGACTGGGACGAAATAAGCCGTTGGGGTTTTTGCGCGGCTTTTTAATGTTTTTCGGTTATAATAGTAAAATTTGTTTCACCCAATAGGGGTTTTAAGATGAACGAACAGGTTTGGATGGTCATTGCGGGCTGTCTGACAGTGATTTTTGGGTTTGTTGCCTATAATATGTATCAGGAAAGCAAATTCCGCCGAAAAGTCAGCGAGCAGTTCGGCCATTCCAATAAAGATGCCTTGTTGGGCAGCCGGACGGAATCGGTGCGCGACGGCAAAGTCATGAAGCCCCTGGTGATTAAGACACCCAATACCGCCCGGCCCGAGGGGGAGGGGGCGGATGCGGCCGCCGGGCAGCCCAAGCGCGAAGAGCCTGTGCTGATTATCGAGGAGGCGGAGGAGGATTGGAACAAGTCCGCGCCCGAGGGCGGGCTGTTGATGGATTTGGAGGATATGGCCGGAACGGAGCTGCCCTGGTTTGACCCGCGCATAGATTATCTGGCCTATATTTCGCTGCGCGAAGCCAAGGAGTTGGACAGCCTGCCGCGCTTTTCCAACCTGCACCGCTTCCGCGTCTGCGGTTTTACGACCAATAATATGTGGCAGCCCGCCGAGCCGCTGCCCGATACGCTGTATCAGGGGCTGGTCATAGGCCTGCAGGCGATTTCGCGCAACGGTTTGGCCTCGGAGGAGGAGTTGGCCGAATTCGGCAGGCAGGCCGGGGGGGTGGCCGAGCGCATGGGCGGCCGGGTGCTGCTGACGGATGTTGCGGCCTTTTTGGAAAACGCCCGCCCGCTGGACCGGTTGTGCGAAAGGGTGGACCAAATCATTACTATTTATTTGGTTTCGCCCGACCAGCCTTTGTCCGGCGCGTCTTTGCAGACGGTTTTGGAGCAGGAGGGCTTCCGCCTGAACGAGGGGCGTTTCAGCCTGTATGATGAGGGTTTGCTGCTTTTCGCGGTTGAGAAGGCGGACGGCGGGCCGTTTAACGCCGAAACTATGGCGGACGAGATGTATCAGGGGATACGCCTGTTGTTCGATATTCCCCATACTTATGCCAAAAACCGGGACGAATTTGAGAAATTCATGGGCGCGGCCGTGCGTTTGTCGGAAGTGCTGGGCTTGGATTTGACCGATGAGCGCGGGGAGGAGTTGTCGGTGGAATGGCTCAAGGGCGCAGGCAGTTATATCGCCGCCCGCCAGGAAGAGATGCGCAAGGTCGGCATAGAACCGGGCGGGGAATTGGCACTAAGGTTGTTTTCTTGATTAGCGGCAGTGCGAAAGGCCGTCTGAAGCGTTTCAGGCGGCCTTTTTCCATATTTCCCCGTGTTAAAATGCCTTTTTTCCAACCCGGAACGGTTATGCAGCCATGACGACACCAGCCGAAAGAATCGCCGCCCTGACGGCGGAACTCAATTGTTATGCCTACGAATACTACACCCTGGACGCGCCCAGCGTCCCCGATGCCGAATACGACCGCCTGTTTCGCGAATTGGAAGCCCTGGAGGAACAGCACCCGCAGTTGCGCCTGCCCGAAAGCCCGACCCGGCGCGTGGGCGGGGAGGTATCGGAAGGCTTTGCAAGCGTGCGCCACGAAATCCCCATGCTGTCCCTAAGCAACGCCTTTTCCCCCCAAGACGAAGGCGGCGCGTTCGACCACGCCGAAATGCTGGCCTTTGACGAGAGGGTGAGGAACGGTTTGGGCGGCGAAGCGGCGGATTATGTGATAGAGCCCAAATTTGACGGTTTGGCCGTCAGCCTGCTGTATAGGGACGGCGTATTGGTTTTGGCGGCCACGCGCGGCGACGGCGAAACGGGCGAAGACGTTACCCAAAACGCCAAAACCATACCCAACATCCCCCTGAAACTATTGGGCAACCCGCCCGCCCTGATAGAGGTGCGCGGCGAAGTGCTGATGCTGAAAAAGGATTTTGCCGCCCTAAACCGAAAACAGGAGGCCGCCGGGCAGAAAACCTTCGCCAACCCGCGCAACGCGGCGGCGGGCAGCCTGCGCCAGCTTGATTCCAAAATCGCGGCGCAACGCAGGCTGCATTTTTTTGCCTACGGCATAGCCAGGCAGGAGGGCGGGGAAATATCGCAAACGCACAGTCAGGAACTGGATTATCTGAAAAGCCTGGGCCTGGGGCTGCCCGATAAAGATTGTTACGGCCGTTTCGGCGATATGGCGGGCGTATTGGCCTTTTACGAAGCCATGCACCAAAACCGTCCCAACCTGCCTTTCGAGATAGACGGCATGGTGGTCAAGGTCGATTCTTTGGCGCAACAGCAAAAACTGGGCTTCGTATCGCGCGCCCCGCGCTGGGCCATCGCACACAAATTCCCCGCCGAAGAGGCTTTGACCACGGTGGAAGCCATAGACGTGCAAATCGGCCGCACAGGGGCGGTTACGCCCGTGGCACGCCTGAAACCCGTGTTTGTGGGCGGCGTTACCGTTACCAACGCCACCTTGCACAATCAGGACGAAATCACCCGCAAGGACATCAGGGTGGGCGATACGGTGGTGGTGCGCCGGGCGGGCGACGTGATACCCGAAGTCGTGAAGATGGTGGCCGAAAGGCGGCCTGCGGCGGAAGGCGGCAAGCCTCTGCACCCGCCCTACACCCTGCCCGCAAACTGCCCCATTTGCGGCAGCGCGGTGGAAAGGGAGGAGGGCGAGGCCGTGGCCCGCTGCGGCGGCGGGATGCTGTGCCGGGCGCAAAGGGCGCAAAGCCTGATTCATTTTGCCTCGCGCAAGGCCATGGACATAGACGGTTTGGGCGAAAGGCAGATTGAGGCCTTGGTGGCGCAGGATTTGGTACGCCATTTTGCCGATTTGTACAAAATGGACATACCGCTGCTGCAGCAAATGAAGGACGGGGACTCCCCCGCTGCGGGCGGCAAGAAACAGCCGGAAAAATGGGCGCAAAATATCCTGGCCGCACTGGAGGCCAGCAAAACCCCCGCATTGGCGCGATTCCTGTTTGCCTTGGGCATACGCCATTGCGGCGAGGGAACGAGTAAGACGCTGGCCCAGGCATTCGGCAATTTGGATGCCGTACGCCGCGCGCCCGAACCCGTGTTGGCCTGCCTGCCCGATATAGGCGCGGTAGTGGCGCATTCCGTCGCCCGCTTTTTCGCCCGCCCGGAACAGCAGGCCATGTTGGACGAGCTGTTGGCCGCAGGCGTGCGCCCCAAGGAACAGGCGGTTACGCTGCCGCCGTCCCGTTATGTGTCGCCCGCCCGCTGGATAAGCCGCCTGCCCGGTTTGAAAATCAGCGAAAACAAGGCGGCCGCCCTGTGGGAGGCGGCAGGCGGGGATTTTGACGGGCTGATGCAGGCGGAGGGCTTGCCGCAAAACTGGCTGGATTGGCGCGCAAACGAAGGCCATGCCGCCCTGTTGGCGCAGATGAAGGCCTTTTTGGCCGATATGCCGCAGGAGGAAGAAGCCGCGCCCCGGCAACAGGGCGTATTGGCGGGGAAAACCTTGGTGCTGACCGGCACGCTGCCCACTTTGAAGCGCGATGAGGCGCAGGCCATGATAGAGGCCGCAGGAGGCAGGGTGTCGGGCAGCGTGTCGAAAAAAACCGATTATGTGGTGGCCGGCGCGGAGGCGGGCGGCAAATTGGACAAGGCCAACCAGTTGGGCGTGGCGGTGCTGGACGAACAGGCACTGTTGGCCTTATTGGGCCGGTAGCGCGGGTTTGGCAGACGGAGAAGCCGCTTGGAAATCGTTTCAGGCGGCCTTTTTTTTGATTTCCGGCCGCCGCCGTACAAAACCGTACAAATGCTTAATTCATCCGACCGATAATCGAGGGCGGTTTCTTCGCTTAAAATTTCCAAAATTTACGCAAAATCAAAGAAATTGATATCTGCTTTCACTTCAGGCTGCCTTTTGCGGTAAAACGGAACGGCCGTTTTTACTTATCCCGCATTATCCGAACCATTAAGGAAACACCATGTCCCGACCACGCCACTTCCGCCCGGCGGCATTAAGCCTGCTGCTGCTGCCGGCTTTTGCCCACGCTGACGAAAGCCGAAACATAGAACAATCCGATTCCCTGGAAACCGTCCGCGTTACGGCGGAAAAAAAGCCGCAGCAGCAGTTTGACCGTTCCCTGATAACGGAAGAAGACTTGGAACGCACGCCCGTGGCCAATGACATTTCCGAAATCGTGAGGAAGCAGCCCGGGGTAAACCTGACCTCGGGCAGCAGCTCCGGCCAGCGGGGCAACAAACGCCAAATCGACATCCGCTCCATGGGGCCTGACAACACACTCATCCTGATAGACGGCCGCCCGGTCAAATCGCGCAACGGCGAACGCTACGGACGCGGCGGGGCGCGCAACTCGCGCGGCGACAGCAACTGGGTTCCGGCGGAGGAAATCGAATCCATAGAAGTCATACGCGGCACGGCGGCCAACCGTTACGGCTCGGGCGCGATGGGCGGCGTGGTAAACATCCGCACCAAGCCCGTGTCCGACAACTTTTCCGGCGGCATCTACACCAGCCTGCAGCAGCCGCAAAACAGCGATTGGGGCAGCACCCGCCGCGCGGGATTCCATCTGAGCGGCCCCATAGTGCGCGACGTACTGGGCTTCAAACTCTACGGCAACATCAACAAAACCAAATCTGACGATTTCGGCATCAACCGCAACCCCGACGGCAGCATATCGGCCGCAGGGCGCGAGGGCGTGCGCAATAAGGATATTGCCGGACGGCTGGCCTGGAAAATCAACCCCGACCACAACCTGACCCTGGATGCCTCATACAGCCGCCAGGGCAACATCTACACGGGCGACAGCGAATTCGGCGGCGAACCCGATTCCGTATTGGGCAACAACCGGGGTTTGGAAACCGCCCGCCTGTACCGCCAAGCCTACGCCCTGACCCATCAGGGCAGGTGGTCTTGGGGCGACAGCAAGACATATGTCCAATACGATAAGACGGTAAACAGCCGCTATCCCGAGGGTTTGGGCTTTTCGGGAGAAGGCGGTTATACGGGCGAACAATACTTTACCGACAGCATTTTGAATAACGTGCGCGTGGCCAACGAAACCGTCATCCCCTTTCATTGGGGGGTGGGACACCGCCTGACCGTGGGCGGAGACTGGAATCGCAGCGCGTTGGACGACAGCGCGTCTATGAACTATCAGTTCGGCGGCGGCCGTTATATGAATTTGGGGCAGATACCCTGGCTGCCCGCCGGCACGCGCAGCGGCAAAATCTCGCAAATAGAATTCGGCCTGTTTGCCGAAGATGCCATGGACTTGGGGCAGGGTACGACCATTACCCCCTCCCTGCGCTTCGACCACCATTCCAATTCCGGTTCTAATTGGAGTCCGGCCCTGAACGCCTCACACCGCATCAATGACAGCCTGACCCTGCACGCGGGCATAGCGCGCGCCTACAAAGCCCCCAACCTCTACCAGTCCAGTGAAAACTACGTCCTGGCCAACCGCCAAAACAACTGCCCGCTGGCCGGGCTGCCGATTACCGAAGTCGGCGCGTGCTATACCGTGGGCAACGGCAAATTAAAACCCGAAACCAGCGTCAATAAAGAAATCGGCTTGGATTTCCGCAATCGCGGCTATGCCTTGGGCCTGACCTATTTCCACAACAAATACCGCAACAAAATCGAAGCGGACGAAAACATCCTGGCCACCATAGCCAACCCGAGCTGGCGGCGGGTGCGCCAATACGGCAACCCCGGAGCTTACGTCTACACCACCAACATCTACAAATGGGACAATGTCGCCCGCGCAACCGTGGCCGGATTGGAAGGCTATTTCAACCTGCCGCTGATCCGCGACAAACTGGATTGGCAAAACACATTCACCTACATGCACAAAAGCCGGAACAAGCGCACGGGCAATCCGCTGAACATCTCCCCGAAATACAGCATACATTCGACCTTAAGCTACAAACCCGCCCAAAATTGGGAAGTGGCCGCCAACTACAGCTTCTACGGCCGCCAAGTGTCGCCGGGCATACCCGAACGCTATATGCAGGTGCTTTGGAACAGCGTCCGCGCCGACCGTTTGGGCGGATACGGCATATTCGGCGTGAATGTGGGCTACAGTTGGAAAAAGACATTCGGCATCCGTGCGGGCGTGAGCAACCTGTTCGACAAAAAACTGTTCAAAGACGGCGACAACCAGGCCAAAACCTACAACGAACCCGGCAGGACCTTCTATACCACCTTGAAATACAATTTCTGATTACCCAAAAAACAGGCAGGCCGCCCGGACACCCCGGGCGGCCGCGCCCTATACGGCGGCGGGGCATATTCTGTTAAAATCCACGCCGCCGTTTTCCAACGGCCGTTTAGTGTAAAGACAACAGGCATCCCCCATGGCTTACCAAGTCCTCGCCCGCAAATGGCGGCCCAAAACCTTTGCCGACCTTGTCGGCCAGGAACATGTCGTACAGGCCTTGCGAAACGCGCTGGCCCAAGGCCGCCTGCACCACGCCTACCTGCTCACCGGCACGCGCGGCGTAGGCAAAACCACCATCGCCCGCATCCTGGCCAAAAGCCTCAACTGCGAACACCCGCAACAGGGCGAACCCTGCGGCGTATGCGCCGTATGCGGCCAAATCGATGCCGGACGCTTCCCCGACCTTTTGGAAATAGACGCGGCTTCCAACACCGGCATAGACAACATACGCGAAGTGTTGGAAAACGCCCAATACGCGCCCACCGCCGGCCGCTACAAAGTCTACATCATAGACGAAGTGCATATGCTGTCCAAAAGTGCCTTCAACGCCATGCTCAAAACGCTGGAAGAGCCGCCCGAACACGTCAAATTCATCCTGGCCACCACCGACCCGCAAAAAGTGCCGGTAACGGTGTTGAGCCGCTGCCTGCAGTTTGTGCTGCACAATATGAGCGCGCAACAGGTGTCCGAACACCTGGAGCATATCCTAAGGCAGGAGGGCGCGGACTTCGAAAAGGGCGCGCTGCAGCTTTTGGGCCGCGCCGCCGCAGGGTCCATGCGCGATGCCCTGAGCCTGTTGGACCAGGCGATTGCCCTGGGTTCGGGCAGGGTGGGCGAGGAAGATGTCCGGCGCATGATAGGCGCGGTAGACAAACGCTACCTGTATGATTTGCTGCAGGGTTTGGCCGCAAGGGACGGCGAAGCACTGATGGCCAAGGCGCAGGAAATGTCCGACAGGGCGATAGGTTTCGACAACGCCTTAAACGAATTGGCCCTGCTGCTGCAAAGGCTGGCCTTGCTGCAGACCGTGCCTTCGGCCATGCCGGCGGACGATGCCGATTACCCCGTGCTCAAAGGTTTGGCCGGCCGTTTCGGCGCGGAACAGGTGCAGCTTTATTACCAATGCGCCCTGCGCGGCAAACAAGACCTGCCCCTGGCGCCGGACGAATACGCGGGTTTTGTCATGACGCTGCTGCGTATGCTGGCCTTCGCCCCCCTGGCCGCCGCCCCCTACGGCACGGACGATGCCATAGAGGGGACGGAATTGGGCGGCAATACGGGGCAAACGCCGCCCGCCGCCCCTCCGCCGCCCGAACCCGGAAAACCGGCAGGCGGAACGGCAGCAGACAGCCATGACATCCCGCCGTGGGAAGAAGGGCAGGGCGGGACGGAGGAAAAAAAAAACGAACCAGCAATAGCGGACGGGGCTGAAGCCGCCCCGCCCGTTTCCAGCAGCCGCGCCGCACCCGATGTCCGGGATGTCCGAGACATCGCGGCAGGGAAAGGCGGTGATGATTTGCCCGCCGCACCTTTGGAAGAAACAAAGGCGGCCGCACCTGCGGCAGCGGATATGCCCCGGCCGGAACATGAAGGCGGGGGGCGGCTGCCGGCGTTTGCCGCCGAAAATTGGCCGCAAATCATCAAGGCATTGTCGAGGAAATTAGGCGCGGCACAAATGTTGGCCGACCAATCGGCCTGGTTGTCTTATGACGAGGCGGCGGGGAGGCTCTGCCTGGCCGTAGGCGGCAGGCAGGAGGGGGCGGCGGGCGCGGCCTATGCGGACAAAATCCGCGATGTGCTGGCTCTGGCTTACGGCCTGCCCGGTCTGGTTTTGCAAACCCGGCCCTGGCTCCGGGATTCGGATTTGGAAACACCCGCCATGCGGCGCGACAGGTTGCAGAAGGAAGGGCGCGAACAGGCCAAACGCCTGCTGGAGGGCGACCCGGCCTGCGCCGAATTGATGAAGGGGCTGGCCGCAGCGGACTGGAAGGAGGAAACGCTGGTGTTGGCCGAGAAATCCCCGCAGTAAAAACCGCCTCCCTTGGAATGGGAGAGGATGCCAAAACGAATCAGCCTGTTTCCGATACGGGGCGGCAGGGCCGCAACGGGAGTCGGGCCGATTCGCCATACAGAACCCCTTGCCCCGGCTTGGGGAAATATCAATATGCAAACCGACAGGAGTATGCGATGTTTGGAAAAGCAGGTTTGGGCGGCTTGATGCAGCAGGCCCAAAAAATGCAGGAAAATATGAAGCAGGCGCAGGCCGAACTGGCCGTAACCGAAGTGGGGGGCGAGGCAGGAAACGGCCTGGTCCGGGTGGTCATGACCTGCAACCACGAATTGAAAAGCGTGGACATCAGCCCCGAACTGATTGCCGAGGCCGTGGAAGACCGCGAAATGCTGGAAGATTTGGTGTTGGCCGCCGTCAATGCCGCCCATCGGGCCGCCGAAGAAAAAACGTCTGCCACTATGGGCAGGTTTACCCAGGGACTGCCGATAGGCATAGGCGATTTCTTCAAATAAGGCAAAAAGGCCGTCTGAAAACAAAAAAACGTTTCAGACGGCTTTTTTCTTCGATTTACTTGTGCAACCCGCATTCCTTACTGTCTTTATTTTCCCACCACCAACGGCCGGCACGGATATCCTCGTCAAACTTCACCGGGCGGGTGCAGGGTTCGCAGCCTATACTGGGATAGCCCTGCCCATACAAAGCATTCAAAGGAATATCGCGGGTTTGGGCATAAGTCCAAACATCATCGTCTTCCCAATCGAAAATCGGATTAAACTTAGCGATATGCCGTGCCGCATCTTCTTCCTCGAAGGCCAGCCCGCTGCGGGTTACAGACTGGCTACGGCGTTGGCCGGTCAGCCAGGCCGGCGCATTTTGCAAGGCACGGTTGAGCGGTTCGATTTTACGGATAAAGCAGCAACGTTTGCGCAACTCCACACTTTCATACATCGCCCCCGCGCCAAACTGCGCCACAAAAGCATCCGCGTCCTCCGCTTTCGGGTAAAAAACAGTAAAAGAAACATCAGGATAAACCTGCCTAACCCTATCAATCAAAGCCACCGTTTCCGGATTCAAACAACCCGTATCCAAAGTAATGACAGATAAAGGCAGGCGCAGCTTGGCGATTTGGTCCGTGATAATCATATCTTCCGCCGCCAGACTGGAGGCCAAAACGGCATGGGGGAAACGGGCGGCAACATCCTGCAGCCTTGCGGCCAAAGTTTCCACCTTGAGGGCCAAAGCGGCCTGATTTTCCGGATTGGGCGGCGGCATCTGCCAAAATTTCGGTTTCATGGTAGGTTCGTTCGTATTCTTATGTTTCAACACACAGGGCCGCACATAAGGCGCAGCCCCGTGTGTTGCCCTGATTTGGAAGGAGTTACACCCCTCCCAAACAAACTCAAATTCTACCGCCCTGAAGGGCGTGGTTTCAAACGTTAAGGAGATTTTTATGAATTATATGGGCGGCCATTGTGTCCCTTTTGGCTGCCGGAAACAAAGGAATGGTTTCTTATTTGCTTATAGCCAAACAACAAACATAGCGAACAAACCGTTTCCCCATGCCCGAAAAGGAAAGTTGATGAAGCCGATAGCAAGGTTCTTACCTTGCCCCCATCAAAACAGCCGTATAATAAACAACACCATATCCCTACAAAGAAAACAGCCATTTCGGGCGGCAAAACCGCCTTTCAGGAACACCCGACCATGACCGCACACGAAAAACAAAACACCGCCGCACCGGCCAAAAAACCAAAAATCATCCCCATCCAAGATGCCAAGCGCATCCACCCCAAAAAAGCCAGCGGGCGGTTTGCCAACTGGCGCATAGCCGCCATAGCCGCGACCCAAATCGTCTTTTACTGCCTGCCGTGGCTGGACTGGGGCGGGCGGCAGGCCGTACTGTTCGACATTCCCGGGCGGCATTTTTACATCTTCGGCCTGTCCCTGGGCATGGGCGATTTAATTTACCTGGCCATCCTACTGATTATCTGCGCCTTCGGCCTATTTTGGTGGACCACCATAGCGGGGAGGCTATGGTGCGGCTACGCCTGCCCGCAAACCGTCTATACCGAAATCATGCTGTGGATAGACCACCTGGTCGAAGGCGACCGCAACAAACGCCTGAAACTCGAAAAAGACCCCTGGAACGCCAGGAAAATCCGCATCAAACTGACAAAATACCTAATCATATTCGCCGTTTGCGCCTGGACGGGCATCACCTTTGCCGGCTGGTTCACCCCCATACGCCAATTCGTACCCGAAATACTCACCATGAACGCAGGCGGCAACGCCCTGTTTGCGGCCGCATTCTACGGCTTCATGACCTGGCTGATGGCGCACGTCATGCGCGAACAAGTCTGCAAACACATGTGCCCCTATGCCCGCTTCCAAAGCGCCATGTTCGACCCCGACACCCTGATTATTTCCTACGATGCCGAACGCGGCGAACCGCGCGGGGCGCGCAAAAAAAACGTAGGCAGGGACGAAACCGAATTGGGCGACTGCATCAACTGCACCATGTGCGTCCAAGTCTGCCCCGTAGGCATAGACATCAGGGAAGGCCTGCAATACGAATGCATAGGCTGTGCCGCCTGCATAGATGCCTGCGATGACATCATGGACAAAATGGGCTATCCGCGCGGCCTGATACGCTACACCACAGAAAACGTACTCGAACACAAATACACGGACAAAGACATCAAAAAACAACTTGTCCGGCCGCGCGTATTGGGCTACGGCCTGTTTCTGCTGGCGGCATCGGTCGCCCTGGTCATAGGCGTCATCACGCGCGAAACCCTGAACGTGGACATCTTGAAAGACCGGGGGGTAATCGTGCGCGAAAACAAAAAAGGCTGGCTGGAAAACACCTACAACCTGCGCATCACCAACTCCAGCGAACAAGAACAACTGGTAACGGCGGAAGTGGCCGGGTTTGAAGAAATCGAACTGACCGGCCTGCCCAAGGCCGGCGTAAAAGTCCCGGGCAACGAAACAATCACCATCCCCGTCCAAGTTGCCACCATACCCGAATACGCCGACAAAGGCAGCCACCCGATTGAATTTACCTTCACCTACCGCGATACCGATGACGAAGCGGGAATAGGGCGCACCATTACCGAAAAATCGAATTTTATTGGAGAATGATTTTGAACAAAGGACAACCGAAGAAAAAGCCCTGGTATCGTGAACCCTGGTTATGGTTTCTCATGTCCGGGCCGATTATCGTGGTTATTGCGGCATTCGTTACCCTGTATTTGGCCTCATCGGGCAGCTCGGATTTGGTGAGCGACGATTACTACAAAGACGGAAAACACATCAACATGGATGTCAAACGGAACAAGGCGGCAAAAGAAAGGAACATCCGCGCCCGCGTGCTGATCAGCCCCGACCATACCGCAATCAAGGCCTTTATCGACGGCAGACTGGATAAAAATGTACCGTTGAAACTGCTGTTCATGCACCCGGTAAAAAAAGAATTCGACCAAGTCATACTGCTGCAACCCGCATCGGCCGGCTCAACGGCCAACGGCCAAACCGAATTTACCGGCAAATTAGAACAAGCACTCCCGCCGGCCAAACATTGGTATATCCGCTTGGAAGACGGCCGCAACGTCTGGAAAATAGAAAGCAAATGGATAGTCAAACGCGGGCTGGCGATACAGCTGCAGCCATAGTGCCAGTTGCGGCGGATGACGCAGAAACATCCGCCTTGCCATCCAAACTAAAATTTAACATAATATATATTATACGAATATATAACCATACCCGAACACCACACCCTTCCTCCCAACACAACACCCGCCGACCAAAGTTCCGCAATGGGCATGGCCGGCGGGCGCGATATTGCCTTACCGTTTAATTTTTCTTGGCTTCCTTAGCCAGATACAGCCACGTCTCTATCACCGTATCCGGATTCAGGGAAATAGTGTCTATACCTTCCTCAACCAGCCATTTGGCAAAGTCCGGATGGTCGGACGGGCCTTGCCCGCAAATACCGATATATTTGTTATATTTGCGGCAGGCGGAAATGGCCAGGTGCAGCATGACCTTGACGGCGGGATTTCTCTCGTCAAAAGTTGCAGCAATCGAACCGCCGCTGTCCCTGTCCACCCCCAAGGTCAATTGGGTCATGTCGTTAGAACCTATGGAGAATCCGTCAAAATACTGCAAAAATTGCTCGGCCAGCAAGGCATTACTCGGCACTTCGCACATCATAATCAGGCGCAGGCCGTTTTGCCCCCTTTCTAATCCGTTGTTTTTCAATGCCTTGATAACCAGTTCCGCTTCATTCAAAGTGCGGACGAAGGGAATCATGATTTCGACATTGGTCAAACCCATTTCATCGCGAACCCGGCGCAAGGCCCGGCATTCCAGCGCGAAACATTCGGCGAAATCTTCGGATACATAACGCGCCGCGCCCCTATAGCCCAACATGGGGTTTTCTTCATGCGGCTCGTAGCGGCTGCCGCCTATCAGTCCGGCGTATTCGTTGGTTTTGAAATCGGACATGCGTACTATGACCTTGCGCGGGAATACCGATGCCGCCAAGGTGGAAACGCCTTCTGCAATTTTATCGACATAAAAATCCACGGGCGAGGGATAACCAGCGATGCGTTCTTGAATTTCCTCTTTAATATCTTCGTCCTGCCGGTCGTATTCCAACAAGGCTTTGGGGTGGATGCCGATTTGGCGGTTGATGATGAACTCCATCCTGGCCAAGCCTATGCCCTCGCTGGGCAGGTCGGCGAAGGAAAAGGCCAACTCCGGATTGCCGACGTTCATCATGATTTTGACCGGGGATTCGGGCATATTGTCCAATGCGATATCGGTAATTTCCACTTTCAACAGCCCGTCATAAACCATGCCGGTATCGCCCTCGGCACACGAAACGGTTACTTCCTGCCCTTCTTTCAGGGTTTCGGAGGCATCGCCGCAGCCGACCACGGCGGGAATGCCCAATTCGCGCGCGATAATCGCGGCATGGCAGGTTCGGCCGCCCCTGTTGGTAACGATGGCGGCGGCGCGCTTCATAACCGGCTCCCAATCGGGATCGGTCATGTCCGTAACCAGGATGTCGCCTTCCTTCACGCTGTCCATTTCGGAAGCGTCTTTGACCAGGCGTACGCGCCCCTGCCCTACTTTCTGGCCTATGGCGCGGCCTTTGGCCAGGACTTTTTTCTTGCCGCTGATGGCGTAGCGGCGGAGGCTGCGGTTGTTTTCTTCCTGTGATTTGACGGTTTCCGGCCTTGCCTGCAAGATGTATAACTTGCCGTCCAGGCCGTCCCGCCCCCATTCTATATCCATGGGGCGGCCGTAGTGTTCTTCTATGATTAATGCGTATTTGGCCAGCTCGGTGATTTCTTCGTTGCTGATGGAGAAGCGTTTTTGGTCTTCTTTGGGGACTTTGACCACCTGCACCGATTTGCCCGCCTGCGCCTGTTCGGTAAAGACCATTTTTATGAGTTTGGAACCCATGGTTTTGCGGAGTATGGCGGGAAGGTTGGCGCGCAAGGTGGGTTTGTGCACATAAAATTCGTCCGGATTGACCGCGCCCTGCACCACGGTTTCGCCCAAGCCGTAAGACGAGGTGATGAATACGACTTGGTCAAAGCCGCTTTCGGTATCTATGGAGAACATCACGCCGGCCGCGCCGCTGTCGGAGCGCACCATGCGTTGCACGCCGGCCGACAAGGCCACGATGTCGTGGGCAAAGCCTTTGTGGACGCGGTAGGAAATGGCGCGGTCGTTGTACAGGGATGCGAAAACGTGTTTCATTGCTTCTTTGACGTTTTCCAGGCCGTTGATGTTTAAGAAGGTTTCCTGTTGTCCGGCAAATGACGCGTCGGGCAGGTCCTCTGCGGTGGCCGAAGAACGGACGGCTACGGAAATTTGGTCCGTTCCGGCATCGGCGACCATTTTGTTCCAGGCCTCTTCCAAGGCGTTGTCCAATTCGGCCGGAAACGGTGTGTCTAAAATCCATTGGCGGATTTCTTTGCCTACCCGCGCCAGTTCGGTAACGTCTTCGATATTTAAGGTATCCAGTGCGAAGGCTATGCGTTCGTTCAGGCCGTCATGCGCCAAAAAGGCGCGGTAGGCCTCGGCGGTGGTGGCAAAGCCGCCCGGCACTCTCACGCCTTTTTCGGTCAGTTGGCTAATCATTTCGCCCAGGGAGGCGTTTTTGCCCCCGACGCGTTCGACATCGGCCATGCGTAGGTTTTCAAACCAGATAACGTAATTGTCAGCCATTTGTATCATCCAGGTAGTTGGTGGGTCATAGGGAAGGTAAGCAATGCGGGCATTTTAATCTACCCTATGCGGCCATGTCATGTTTTTTTATCGCCGGTCAGGCCGGGCTGCGGCGGGGATTTTTTGTGTAGTGCCGTGAAATAAAATGGGGTTTTCGGCAGGGGGCATCTTTTGCCCGGTGTATTTCCTCTGATTTTTATGATGTTTTTTAGCTGTTTTTTGATATTAAATATTGATATTTGATATTTTTGGCAATTATATTTCCATATTTAGGCCTGCCCCGCCCTGTGTTGCCTTTGTGTAGTTTGGTTCGCGCTTTTAAAAGGGGCGGCGGGTTGTTATTATCGGCGGTTTGTTCAAACGCTACGATTAAGGATGCCGCCGTGTCCCGCAGACCTGCTTTTTTTATTTCCGACCGCACCGGCCTGACTTCGGAAAGTATGGGCCAAGCCCTGCTGAATCAGTTTAGTGATGTCAAGTTCAAACGCGCCACCTACCCTTTTGTCGATACGCCGGACAAGGCCCGCGCCATGGTGCAGATTATTGAGAAGGCCGCCGAGCAAAGTTCGCTCAGGCCTTTGGTTTTTTCCAGCATTATCAATGAGGAAATCCGCAATATCATCAAGGGCAGCCCCGGGCTGCATTTGAGTTTTTTCGATGCCTTCCTGGGGCAGATTGAGCAGGAGTTGGGTATCAGGGCAAAAAATGAGATAGGCGGGATACACGGTATTGTCGATACGGCCAAGTATGATGCGCGTATGGAGGCGGTGAATTTTTCTTTGAATCACGACGACGGGGTGAGCGATAAGAACCTGCAGGATGCGGATGTGATTTTGACGGGAGTCTCCCGCAGCGGCAAAACGCCGACCTGCCTGTATCTGGCTTTACAATACGGTATCCGCGCCGCCAATTATCCGCTTACGCCCGATGATTTGGACCGGACGGATTTGCCGCCCATGATTAAGGCTTACCGGAATAAGATTTACGGCCTGACCATACAGCCCGACCGTTTGGCGGAAATACGCCAGGAAAGAAGGCCTAATTCGCATTATGCCAGCCTGGCAACCTGCAGGCAGGAGGTGGCGGACGCGCAGGCGATGTTCAGGCGTTTCGGTATTCCGTTCACCAATACCACGCATAAGTCGGTGGAGGAATTGGCCGCCAGTATTATGCAGGCCTGTCATTTGAAACGCAGGTTTTAATCGGAAAAAGGCCGTCTGAATTTGTTTTCGGGCGGCCTTTTTAAACGGATGTGCCTTATTAT